>CANQZS010000171.1 GCA_947628385.1 uncultured Clostridia bacterium
GGGTGAATTGCAAACTGCGCAGCTGTTTGCAAGAGGGGAACGCTCTGCAAGAGAGAGCGTTCCCCTTAAACTAACGGATTATGTTATGTAAGCCTTTTTAAACAGTCCGGTGGACTGTTTTAAAATCAATTTAAATGTTTTTTCAATATGGAGACATAAATCTTTGCGCTTCGCGCAAAAAACCGCCCTGAAAATCAGGACGGTTTTTTATAAGCTTATATTGACGAAACAAATCGCCCGAATGCGGAAATTCCCTCCGGATCCCGCTTGAAAACTCCGGCGTGCTCAAGGACCTTTGAAAATACAATGCCTATTTCCCCGCGAATTATTTCCTGCGCATTTTCAGCAGTGAATCTGTGCTTTGAAAGCACCTGCTCCGCCCAATCAGCATGCTTTTCTATTTCCGGTATTCCCCTTACCGCTTCGATCCCCTTATTTACAATAGTTTCCGCAAGAAGATCCATTTCGTTCTTTAAACGCGCGGGGAGAACTGCCAGTCCCATTACTTCAATAAGACCAATGTTTTCTTTCTTGATGTGGTGAAGCTCCTTATGCGGATGATAAACTCCCAAGGAGTGCTCCTCCGTGGTGATATTGTTTCGGAGAACAAGATCAAGTTCATAAAGATTTCCGTTTTTACGCGCAATGGGCGTTATCGTGTTATGCGGCACACCATCTGTCTCCGCAAGGACAAATACGCTTTCATCGGAATACCTGCGCCATTTATCAAGAATTCTCCCGCCAAGCTCGGTCAGCCTTTCGTGATCCGGACTGCTGAGCCTTATAACCGACATGGGCCACTTTACACGTCCTACCGAAACGTCCTCAAATTCCGGTATAACATATTCCTCCTCTATCGGCGCGGAAGCCATTGCAAACGTGTAGCGCCCGCCTTGGAAATGCTCATGGGTAAGTATCGAGCCGCCTACTATCGGCAGATCTGCATTTGAGCCTATAAAATAATGCGGGAACTGTTCCACAAAATCAAAAAGCTTGCTGAATGCAGACTTATCTATTTTCATAGGAGTATGTATGCTGTTCAAAAGAATGCAATGCTCATTGTAATACACATATGGAGAATATTGCAGGCACCAGCGCTCGCCGTTTATTTTTACGGGTATGATCCTATGATTCTGCCTTGCGGGGTGATCCACTCTTCCCGCATAGCCGACGTTTTCCTCACAAAGCAAGCATTTGGGATAACCGCTTTGCTTTGCGTTCAGAGCAGCGGCTATAGCTTTCGGATCCTTTTCCGGTTTGGAAAGATTTATTGTAATATCAAGGACCCCGTACTCTGTTTCGGCAGTCCATTTAATATCCTTGGCAATACGGTAACGGCGTATATAATCGGTATCGCGGCTCAGCTCATAATAATAATCGGTAGCCGCCTCGGGAGATCTTTCGCGGTATATCCTGCGGAATTTCTCGATCACCTCCGAGGGACGGGGCGTAAGGCAGCCCATTATCCTTGTATCGAAAAGATCGCGGTAAACGATACTGTCCTCTATTATCCCGTTTTTGACGGCATAGTCCAGCAGAGAAGCAAGTATAGGCTCAAGCTCCAGATCCGTATATATTTCCTCCGGAGGATCATAATCGTCTATTCCCAGAAGCGCGCAGATAGAATTAGCAGTATATATTCTGTCCTCGGCGGAGATCAGACCGTTTTCCAGACCGTAGCACACAAGCTTTCTTATGGCGGTATGAACATTATCAGCAGGCATTTTTTCGCATCTCCTTTAAATTAAGATATACTGCAATTATATCATAAATTTTTCTTTATTGCAATACGCTTGCATTGATTTTTTATTTTGATTTGATGAATAACATTTTCAATAAAAACGGCGCCGACCCGAAAGCCAGCGCCGTTTTTCCTATCATTTTCCGTTAAGTCCTTTTTCTTTTATTAATTCAGCATAATCCTTGAACGCATAATCCATATCAACGTCGCCGTCAATACCGCTTACGGATCCCTTTGCCGAATACTGCCACATTCCGTAATGACCGTTATAATTGCTCTGGAGCTTTTCCTCATCTCCCCAGCTTGCGATCCAGATGTCGTATTTGCTTATTTCCGACATATCCACATAATCATTGAAAAATGTTGCATAGCTGTAAATAGCAGAATAATATCCCGCTTTTTCAAGCTCGGACATGAATGTAACGATTATATCCGTTACCTCTTTCCGATCCATTTTCTTGTAGAAGCTCTCTTCAATATCAAGCACTACCGGATAGCTCGGATCGTAATCCTTTATAGCGTTCAGGAAATATTTTGCTTCCTTGCGCGCCTCAGATACGTTCCTTGCATATGTATAATGATAGAATCCGTAATCTATACCGTATTTTTCACAGCCTGCAACATTCTGTTCAAGGCATATATCCGTATCCTCATATCCGAATGAGCTTCTTATCATAACGAAATCTATATCCGTTGAAGCTACCTTTTTCCAGTTTATCTTATCCTGCCACTTGGAAACGTCTATTCCCTTAAGAATGTCGCTGTATACCGTCACCTCAAACACGCCGAAAACGCCGTTCCCCGCAGTGACATTTATAAATGCGGAGCCCTCTCCTACCGCAGTTACAAGACCAGTCTGAGATACCTTGGCGACATTCTTATCGCTCGATGTATATGTTATAGTATCTTCAACTCCGAAAGGATACAATATGGCATCTATCTGGAAATTCTTGCCCTTTCGTATCATTGCCGACGGCTCTGCAAATTCGATCGCTTCTACCTCTTCAAGCACCGGTTCGGTGCCGCCCTGTGCGTCGGTAACATTGAAGTACAGGTTTTTTCTCTTGCCGCTTGCAGTTTCTATCCGCACCTTTGTGGAACCGAATCCCACAGCTGTTACCAAGCCGTTTTCATCAACTCTTGCGATCTTTTTATTGAAGCTCCTGAATGTGACAATATCGTCCGAGTCAAGCGGTGTAAGAGCATATTTTATCTGGAATTGTTCTCCTATTACCAGATCGTTATGCTGTGAGCATTTTAAACGCACGCTTTTTGCCGGTAAGGAAACTTCACGTTCGTCCTCATTGAACTGACCCGCTCTTGCGTCGCTGTCGCTCGGAGAAAGCTCCGGCTGATCTGACGAAGCATCGTCTAAGTCCTCGGTCTGATCCAGAGCTTCATCGGTCTCGGTCACCGAGCTTCCGTCATCGCCGATCGTTTCATATTGTTCCAGCACGTCGTCGTCCGCAAGGACAGGCATAGGCAGACCTGACATCATGCAAAGCGACAATGCCACACCCAAAAAGCATTTTAATTTTTTTCCTTTCACTGTTCTGAGTCTCCTTAATTTATTTCTTTTATTTATTCTATAATAATACAATGGATTTGTCAAGCTTTTTGATGATTTTCCAGAAATTAAATCGAAAAATGTCATATTTTCTGCGATGATGATAAAAATATCCCCATGACGTCAGGAAGCTTCTGCTCTCCTGTCATCATGGGGATATTTGCTTATCACATACTCTGCTAAGGTGCGCGGCGGGAACTCCCGTTCATACTGCCCTCGTGCAGACCACAGGTCTGCACCCGCCAAGAGCGGCATTTCAAACGATCATATCGTTTGAAATGGAGGGCAGTATGTCACTGGTTTTCCGGAAAATACACCCTGTACCATACAAGGAAAATAAATACCGTCCAGATCTTACGGCTGTTGTCAGCCTTGCCGCTACGGTGATCGTCAAGAAGCCTTATCAGCATTTCCGTATTAAAGAAATGCTCTGCGGCGCGGGAGGTAAAGCATTTCCTGATGACTCCGTAATATTTTTCCTCTTTCAGCCATACCCTTATGGGTACGGGGAACCCGAGCTTTTTCTTGTTTGCCGTCTGAGGAGGCGCGGAACGCAGAGCCGCTTTTCTCATGGCAAATTTTGTGTTTTCCTTGGTAACTCTGTATTTTGCGGGGATCCTTTCCGCCACAGCCATTACCTCTTTATCAAGAAAAGGAACTCTAAGCTCCAGACTGTTTGCCATAGACATCTTATCCGCTTTCAGCAGAATATCTCCCGTCATCCATAGGTGCAGATCAAGATACTGAATTTTTGTGACCGGATCGGCGTCCTTGACCTTATCGTAAAACGGCTTTGTGATCTCCATTGCATCGGGAGCGTCCGTTTTTATTTTCAGCAGCGCCTTTCGTTCCCTTTCACTGAACATATAAGCATTGCCTATAAAGCGTTCCTCAAGATCCTTTCCTCTGCGCACAAGGAAATTCAGTCCTCTTTTTGCCGGAAGCTTGGAAGCCAGCGTTCCGACAGC
>CANQZS010000172.1 GCA_947628385.1 uncultured Clostridia bacterium
CCCCGCCTCCTTGCGGTTTTCCCCTCGCGCTCCCCTTTCCCTAAACCTCCACCCCTTTCCTTGCTAATCTCTCGGAGTGTAATATTACATAATAAAAGACTATGGTTTGTTTTGTACTTGGTTACTAAGGGTCATATAACTTTAGTTCTTAGATGATTTCTTAATTACGCATTTTATCTCAACTCTCAACTCTTAACTCTCAACACTAATTACGCATTACGAATTAAGCTTTGGGCTTCGCCCATGCCATTCCTAATAAAAGCCAGAAAAACGGTGCCACCGTTACCGCACTTGCACTGAAAAATGCCTGAACCGAATACGCCGTTACCGCCGCCGCTATCGCAGCCCTGTACCATGCGTCCGGATCACCGTAAAATTCCTTTATACCCTTGAAAAGCCTTATAAACGACAGCGCAAGCAATACAATATATACCACAAGCGCCGGTATTCCCCTCGTTGCCGCTATATAAAAGTATTCGTTGTAGCTGCGGTCTATGCTGTCTGTGCTGAGATCCTCACGCATGATCTGATATTTTGCCATGAGATCAGGTCCTACACCAAGGATCGGCGAGTCTTTGATCATGGTAAAACTCCTGTCCGCACCTATTTCCCACAGCGATTCCTCATTTACCGGCGAGGGCGAGCCTACTATATATAGTCTGTTGAATGCGTCCGAGTACGCTATTGCTTTATCCCGCAAATATATGCCCTGTGTGGCAAACACTATGCCGAATATTGCCGCAAATCCCAATATTACCGCGAATATCCGCTTTCTGGAGGAATTCAGTATCCCCCCGCTGAATTTTTCCCCGCCTTTTTTGAAAAGCTCTATCGCAAGTATCACTAAAACGTCCGCGCCTATGCCGATAAGCGGCACTACCGACGATGTGAAAAGTCCCGTCAGGAAAAACAGCATTGCCGCCGCCCCATATATCCGCGCGGCTTTTGCGTTTTTCTCCCAGACCGCGCCGGCTATCGCAATTCCGCTGACAATGGTAAGGAATGTTCCGTAAAATATCGGGCTGTCAGACAGTCCGCTGGAAAGGTGAACGTTCTTTAACAGCAGTATTGCGGGAAGCTTCCTGAAATCCGACGGAAAATCCCACGGGATATGCTGCATTACCGCAACTATCGCCTGAATTATTCCCACCGCTGCCATTAAAACGAGCAGCTTTTTTGCCGCGTCACGCTTGGTCACACAAGCTGCAAGCAGGAATATTCCAAAATATGCTATTATTGAAAGCAAGCCCTCGTATCTTCCCAATTCGCCCATAAGCGCGGTGTTGATGTATTCCTGAGAATCCGACGTCAGCACGACTCTGTAATATGACGCGAACGCAAGCACCGCCATTGCTATTATAAGGAACGCCGCGGGGGAATCTTTCAGCTTTATATCTTTCCTTAACAGCAATACTATATAAAAAAGTATACAGGAAAATCCCGCCGCATACAAAAACGATCCCATAAAAGCGTTGGCTTTGTCCACCGCCGTAATGACTGCTCCGCCTATGAAAAGTATACATATGCAGCCGTACAGCAGACCGTTTACCCATTTTTCAACGGTGGTTTTACTCATATTAAGTATGAAATTCGATTTTTCGGTCGTGCCGAATATGGTCTTTGGCATAAGCTACCTCCAAATAAAATTCCCCGCACCTCGGCACGGGGAAATTTTTTCCGCAAGAGATTTACTTGGCGTATTCCACCGCGCGGCTCTCTCTTATAAGGTTTATCTTGATCTGTCCGGGATAATCCATTTCGTTTTCAATACGCTGTGCGATCTCACGCGCAACTATTGCCATTCTCTCGTCGTTGATCTTCTCCGGCAGTACCATTATGCGGACCTCTCGTCCCGCCTGTATAGCATAGGATCTTTCAACTCCGTCATAGGAGGTGCATATTTCCTCAAGCTTCTGGAGCCTTTTGATGTAGTTTTCGTAATTTTCGCTTCTTGCGCCCGGTCTTGCCGCAGAGATAGCGTCCGCCGCCTGAACCAGCGTTGCTACAACGGTCTTAGGCTCCACGTCGCCGTGGTGAGCTTCGATAGCGTGTATAACGTCGGGATTTTCCTTGTACTTCTTGCAGACGTCAACGCCGATCTGAACGTGCGATCCCTCTATCTCATAGCTCAGCGCCTTTCCTATATCGTGGAGAAGTCCTGCTCTGCGGGCAAGATTTGCGTCTACTCCAAGCTCCGACGCCATTATTCCCGCAAGATGTGCGACTTCTATTGAATGTTTAAGAACATTCTGGCGGTATGATGTACGATAGTAAAGCCGTCCTATAAGGCGGACAAGCTCGTGGTTCAAGCCGTGGACATTCGTTTCCAGAACGGCTCTTTCGCCCTCCTGCTTGATCTTGTGTTCCACCTCGCGCCTTGCCTTATCTACCATTTCCTCTATGCGCGACGGGTGGATACGTCCGTCGGCGATAAGCTTTTCAAGCGCGATCCTTGCGACCTCGCGCCTTGCCTGATCGAAGCAGGAAAGCGTGATCGCTTCGGGTGTATCGTCGATTATAAGATCTACTCCCGTAAGAGTTTCCAGCGTGCGGATATTTCTGCCCTCACGACCGATGATACGTCCTTTCATCTCGTCGTTAGGCAGCGGGACTACGGATACCACCGTTTCCGACACCTGATCCGCCGAGCATTTCGATATAGCCAGAGAAATAAGGTTTCTTGCCTTTTCCTCACATTCGTCCTTTAGCTGAGTTTCATACTGCTGGATCTTTACAGCCTTTTCGTGTACAAGCTCGCTTTCAAGCATTGAAAGCAGATGCTCCTTTGCCTGATCCATAGTGAACTGGGAGATCTTTTCAAGTATCTCCATCTGTGATCTCTTGATCTTGTCTGCTTCCTCAAGTCTTTCGTCAGCCTGTTTGAGCTTTTTCTGGAGCTGTTCCTCTTTCTTTTCGATGTTGTCGCTTTTTTTGTCGAGATTTTCTTCCTTTTGCTGGATACGTCTTTCCTGACGTGACATATCGTTCCTGCGTTCCTTGATCTCCTTTTCAAGCTCGGAGCGGCTCTTGTGGATCTCGTCCTTAGCTTCGACAAGAGCGATCTTTTTCTGGTTATCGGCTTCCTTTTTGGCGTCCTCGATTATGCGTTCGGCTTCTTTTTCGGCGGAGCCGATAGCGGATTCAGCCTGCTGTTTGCGGTAATTTATTCCGACTTTAAAAAGAATAAAACCGGATATTCCCGCGCCGACAATGAAAGTGATTATTCCGACTATTATTGTTGTGACCAAATCTGTTTACCTCCTTTATAAGATAATACCTCCGGAGGCTCAAATATACGATTTTCAAGCTGTGGATCTTCCGGAGCCGTGCATTTGGCATCTGTCGGAATATATTTATGCTTTCCGGTCAGAATACAGACAGCGGCTCATTAATATAAGGCGGGATCTCCCCATAACGGTTATCCGCGGCAATTGACCTGTTCCCGAAGCCGTCGGGAGCTGTTTATCGGCATGCGGGGCGATACTTTTCCCCGCCGTGTACCTAATAGATCTGAAAAATATATGAAAACCTTCTATTTAAGCCATAGAAGTAAGAAAAATAATTGAACGGCAATTTATTTTTACGGCTTGGGAAAAATTCCCTTGCGCAATATTTTAAATAAATTGATTCATTCTTTTATTGTAATATAAAATATCCGAATTGTCAAGGAAAATTATACAATTTGACACTATTAAATAATAAAATGCCCTTTTGTATGTGAAAAAAGACGGTTGACAAAATCGCAAATTCGTGATATATTTAATATGTATCATATCATAAAACGCTGATAAGGAATGTGATCTACAGGGATCCTTATCCCGTAAACGCGGTATTCCAGAGAGCTCCCGCAGGCTGAGATGGGAGTATTCCGCAGTATTTCACGCACCGCCTTTGAGTCCGTCCAATAAACGGCGAGCCGCTCCCGTTACAGAGCCAATGAGATGTGTACCGTCTGTAAATTCCGTCATGAAAATTGCAGATAGTATATAACTTGGGTGGAACCACGAGTAAATTCGTCCCTTGATCCTGTATCAAGGGATTTTTTATTTGCCAAAATATACAATATAAAATAAAACGAAAAGGAGAAATTTTTATGCTGAAGCTTACACTTAAGGACGGCTCCGTCCGCGAGATCGAAGCCCCCATGCCCGCCTGCGAGGTGATAAAGGGCATTGGAATGGGACTTTACAAGGCTGCCTGCTGCGTAAAGCTCAACGGCGAAGTAAAGGATCTCCGCACGGTCATTGAAAAGGACTGCG
>CANQZS010000173.1 GCA_947628385.1 uncultured Clostridia bacterium
GTCCTCACGGGTAAGCCCCGTTCCCTCGGAAAGCGTGAAAACAGCCTCCTGTACGGTGGTATCAGAGGAAATACCCGGATCCTTGGGAGCGATCACGGCGGGGAGACTCATAACGTCAAGACGTGAGGCAAATTCCGCGATCTTTTCACTGTCTGTCATCAGCCTTGCGGTAAGCGACGCGGCGGAAAGCATTATCAGGGCGAACATTACCGCCGAAGCCGCAAGCGAGCCTGCCGTTCTTGCTGCAATTGATGCGGAAAACCTCCTGCCGCGCTTCTTTACGGTTATAGGCTCCGAAACGGTCTCCTCGTTATTGTAACGGCGAAGTACGCCCTCCTCGGGAAGCGCTTCGGTCCCGCTTTTCTCAGGGATCGTTACAGCTTCCGGTATCAGCGGCTCAAAGGCGGTTTGTTCAAGATCCTTTTCAAATGGTACAAGACGGCTCCCACAGCTTATGCAGCAGGTCATTTTTTCATTGTATTCCTTTCCGCAGTTCGGACATATCATTTTTCATCATTCCTTATCTTTTTGATTCATAAAACAGCGCGTGCACAGGGTATTGCTTATAGTATTGACGCTATAAAAATATAATATACCATTTTATACCATTTGTCAATAAAAATACTTCGACATTTTACGACGAGTAAAATTTGTGAAAAATATTCCTCAAAAACTCTTGACAAAGCAAAAAAAATATAGTATAATATGTAAAGTGATTTACTTTACAATATGGCGAGGTGAGCTGAGTTGAACTCCGAAAAAAATCTCAGATTGTCGGTGCTGCTGGATTATTATGCCCCTATGCTCACCGATAAGCAAAAGGACGTTATCGACCTTTATTACAATGAGGATCTCTCCCTTTCGGAGATCGCCGAACACGAAAATATCACGCGTCAGGGCGTCCGTGACAGCATAAAGCGCGGAGAACAGACATTGTATGATATGGAGGAAAAATTCCGCCTCGCTGAACGTTCCGAAAAATACAGCGAAATTATGGGCGAGATAGCCGTCCTTGCCGCCGATATTAAAAAGGAATGTGCAAGCTGCGGCAACCCAAAGGCTATAGTAAGGCGCGCCGAGTATCTCGAAAAGCTCGCCGAGGAATATAAGGAGCTTTTCTGAATAAAAGGCTCAAAGCTAATTTTTTGATATAAGGAAGGTTTTTATGGCGTTTGAAGGTCTTTCGGAAAAATTGAATAACGTTTTTAAGCGTCTTAAAAGCAGAGGAAAGCTCACGGAAGCCGACGTAAAGGAGGCTATGCGCGAGGTGCGCATGGCTCTGCTCGAAGCGGACGTAAGCTATAAGGTGGTAAAGGACTTCGTTTCTAAGGTCTCGGAAAGAGCCGTCGGCGAGGACGTCCTTACAAGCCTTACCCCCGGACAGCAGGTAATAAAGATAGTGAACGACGAGCTTATCGCCCTTATGGGTGAAAGCAACGCTAAAATAAATTTCCCCTCAAAGCCGCCTTGTATAATCATGATGTGCGGCTTGCAAGGCTCCGGTAAAACTACCCACGCGGCTAAGCTCACAAAATTTTTCAAGGAGCAAGGAAAACGTCCTCTGCTGGCAGCCTGCGACGTTTACCGTCCGGCGGCTATAGAACAGCTTCAGGTCGTAGGAAACAAGGCGGGAGTCAGGGTGTTTGAAATGGGACAGATAAACCCTGTCACCATCGCAAAGGAAGCCGTCAAGCACGCCAAGGATCACGGCAACGATGTGGTCATTCTCGATACGGCTGGACGTCTCCATATCGACGAGGAGCTTATGGACGAGCTGAAAACCATAAAAGCTGAGACCTCCCCGAATGAGATAATGCTCGTGGTGGACGCTATGACCGGTCAGGACGCAGTCAATGTTGCAAAGGCTTTTGACGACGCCCTCGGAATAGACGGCGTTCTTATGTCAAAGCTGGATTCCGATACAAGAGGCGGCGCGGCGCTGTCCGTGCTTGCAGTTACCGGAAAGCCTATAAAATTCGTGGGAACAGGCGAAAAGCTGGACGATTTTGAACAGTTCCACCCGGAAAGAATGGCTTCACGTATCCTCGGAATGGGCGATATGCTCACGCTTATTGAAAGAGCGCAGTCCACATTCGATGAGGAAAATTCCAGAAAGCTCAACGAAAGATTAAAGGAAAACAGCTTCGACCTTACGGATCTTCTTGAACAGATGAAGCAGATCCAGAAAATGGGTCCTATCAAGCAGATAATAGGTATGCTCCCCGGCGTGGGCGATAAGATAAAGGACGCGGATATAGACGACAGCCAGCTGAAACGGATAGAAGCCATGATACTTTCCATGACTCCCGCGGAACGCGCTAAGCCGTCGATCATAGATCCTAAGCGCAAGCGCCGTATTGCTGCCGGAAGCGGCAATACAGTTGCGGACGTGAACCGCCTGCTCCGTCAGTTTGAGGAAATGCAGAAGATGATGAAGCAGCTCGGAGTTTTCGGACGGAACAGTAAGGGAAAGAAAAATAAGCTCCGTATGCCTATGGGAATGATGGGAGCAGGTATCCCGCCGAAATTCAAGTAAATGGATATTTTCTATTTTATTCTCTTTGCGGCAGTGGGAACGTTCAATATTCTGGCGGCGGTCTTTGACTGGAAATGGTATGTTGACTACTGGAGCTTTCAGAATGGCAGACCAAGACAAAGGCTGAAAAGTAGGAACGTACTGCGGTTTTTTATAGGGCTTGCGGGAGCGGCGCTTATCGCTTTCGGAACGGCTTTGCTGTTCGGGCGGCTGTAAAAAAAGCTTTCACGGCGGGAACGCCTTGAAATACATCAAAATTTTTTTCGGAGGTGAATATAAATGGCAGTAAAGATCAGACTTAGAAGAATGGGCGCTAAGAAAGCTCCTTTCTATCGTATAGTCGTTGCTGATTCAAGATACCCCAGAGACGGCAGATTCATCGAGGAGATAGGCTACTATGATTCCACAACAGAGCCTTCTACCGTCAAGATAGACGCTGAAAAGGCTAAGGCTTGGATGGCAAACGGCGCTCAGCCTACAGAAACAGTAAAGAAACTGTTTGAAAAGAACGGCGTTAAGTAAATTCTCACGCCGGAAAGACCTGCGGGGCGGACAGAGGTTCGTCTCGCTTGCAACGGCGGAAAATTTTCCGTGAGCAGGATCGCCGGTTTCGCTTCAAGTCAGGATCCTGCTTTTAATGTTCAGCGAAAGCAATTGGAGGAAATTTTTATGAAAGAGCTTCTTTTAAGCATTGTTACGGAGCTTGTAGAGGACAAGGATTCCATTAAAATAGACGTGGACGAGCCCAACGAGGAGGGCATTACCGTTTATCATCTGCACGTTGCGCCTGCCGACATGGGCAGAGTTATCGGCAAACAGGGCAGGATCGCAAAGGCTATCCGCACGGTCATGAGAGCCGGCGCAGGCAGGGCGAATCAGAAGATCATGGTCGAAATAGACTGACCTGTTTACAAATAGGAAAATTGCGGGAATATTGTGTCCGTGTTGGGCGGCACGGTATTCCCTTTTTTATTAAACGCCGATCGGTGATGTATAAATGAAGAAAAACGAAATAGTATTATTTGAATATAACGATATAAAGCTTGAAGTTCCCGTAACTCCTGAACAGGATACTGTCTGGCTGAACCGCGCACAAATGGCTGAATTGTTTGAACGTGACATAAAAACAATAGGAAAACACATTGCCAACGCACGGCGTGAGGAATTGGACGGTCAGGAGGTAGTCGCAAAATTTGCGACTACCACTCAACATTGTTTAAAAAGGGCGAGCTTGATAAAAATACTTCTGTCGAAATTTTCGGCAAAAGCAAAAAAATTTTAAAAGGAGAATTTATGAAACGTTATCTTGAAATAGGAAAAATAGTCGCCGTTCAGGGTCTGAAAGGCGAGTTCCGCGTTGAACCATGGTGCGATTCTCAGGAATTCTTATGCGAATTCGATACCCTTTACTTCGATAAGGGCGAAACACCCGTGGACGTGGAACGCTCCCGCCCGCATAAAAATATTGTCGTTATGAAAATAAAAGGCGTTGATACCGTGGAACAGGCACAGCTCCTCCGGAATAAAATATTATATATGGACAGAGAGGACGTGGAGCTCGAGGAGGGCTGCTACTTCATTCAGGATCTTATCGGGCTCGAGGTCATAGATAACGACAGCGGCACCGATTACGGAAAGCTCTGCGAGGTGTCCTTTACCGGCGCAAACGACGTTTACCATATTAAGGATACCGACGGCAGGATACGGCTTATCCC
>CANQZS010000174.1 GCA_947628385.1 uncultured Clostridia bacterium
CAACATATGTCTGTCCTGCTGCCTCGGCTTCTTTTTTCTTTCGTTCCTCCTCTTCTTTTCGGCGCTGTTCCTCTTCCTGACGTTTCCTTTCGGCTTCCTCCTGAAGTCTGCGGATCTCAGCCTGTAATTCCTCTTCGACCTGATCCTGTTCGTCGGCGATCTCATCGGCACGGTTCCTGTAGTCGTCGATCATGCTCTGCTGCATCTGTTTTGTTTCGGCATGGTTGTTGTATGTTTCGCGCAGCTCCTCGTAATATTGTTCCTCCTCGGCTTTTTTATTTTCGAGGGAATCAAGCTCCTCATTAAGCTTGGCTTTGCTTGATTCAAGGTCTGTGATCTGTTCCTGCAGGGAATCTATAAGATCGTTGTCATGCTTGGAGACTCTTTCAACGAATTCCATTTTTGCGAGCATATCGTAGAAATCGGTGGAGCCTGCGATGACGGAAGCCATACTGTCATTTCCGGACATATATAATGCCCGCAGACGCTGACCGAACTGTTCAATGCCCTCGTCTACATTTTTCTCATTAACAGCGATCTCCTCTTCAAGTGCGGCAATATCCTTTTCAATGATCTCGATCTGCTTCTGGATATTTTCCACCTGATCCTCTTGTATCTTCATTTTATTATCATACTCTTCAAGGTACTTATCCGTTTCGTCAGCCTTGCCCTCATATTCCGAAAGCATGGCTTCAACGTTCTTTTTTTCCTGTTCAAGCTCGGACTGTCTTGATTCCAGATCGGACATGGTATCGGCGGTAACTACGCTTCCGGAAAGAAAGCACGCTGCTGTGACCGCAGCGGCTATGCCGATCGAGACGACTTTTTTTAAATATTTTTTCATTATATATACCTCCGTTACAGATAGGTCAGACTTTAAGATATTTTCTTGTGCTCATAACGGTACCTGCGGCGCTGATAACGGCTCCTGCGGCTATATATCCTGCCGAAAGCTTCCATATAACGCTTTCAACGGGGATAAAACCGTTTATTGACATTATGGACCAGAGCGTCATATCCTGAGACAGGACCTTTACAAGCTCGGAATATCCCAGAGCCGTAGCGACAGACGCGGCAATGCCCGCAAGTACGCCTATAAGCATTCCCTCAATAAAAAAGGGGACTTTTATAAACGTATTTGTTGCGCCTACGAGCTTCATTATGGAAATTTCTCTTTTTCTTATATCAACGCTTGCTCTTGCAGCGTTTGAAATAATAACGAGCGAAACTATTATCAGTGCGGTAAGCACTACGGCAGAAATTATCCCGATAAAATTTTTAAGACCTGTGAGTATATTTATAAAATCCGTAGGGGATTTTATGGAATCTATCCCGTCCATTTTATTTATTTCCATAAGGGTCCCGCTGATCTTTTCAATATCCGCAACGCGTATGCGGAAAGCGTCCGGCAAGGGATTGTCGTCGATATAATCAAAAAGGTTCTCGGAATTCTCCATGCTTGCTTTCATGTCCTCCAGAGCCTCTTCCTTGGAATAGAAAGTAACGCTGCTTACATTTTTCATTGCTTTCAGGGTATTTTCCATTCCAGCGATATGATCCTCGCTGACATCTTCGAGGAAAATAATTACCTCGTTTTTATTTTCGATACCGCCCACGAACTGGTTTATATTTGCCGTAAAAAGCATCATAAAGCCTACGAGCAGCAGCGACACCATAAGTATACAGAATGACGCTACCGACATGATACGGTTTGTCCATATATTTTTCATTCCCTGTTTGAACAGGTAATTCATACTGCTGATTTTCATAAATAAGTATTACTCCTTTGCGGGTGCGGCGTTATCATCATTCCATATATCCTATATAATCGTCAAAGGTGATCCGTCCGTTTTCGATATTGATAGTTCTACCGCCGAACTGGCGCACGAGCTCATGCTCATGGGTGACCATCATTACGGTAGTGCCGCAGTTATTGATAGCTTTAAGCAGCTCGACGATTTCAATTGAGGTATTAGGATCAAGATTTCCCGTAGGCTCGTCTGCAATTATGAGCTGCGGATCGTTTACGAGCGCTCTTGCCAGAGCGACGCGCTGCTGTTCGCCGCCCGAAAGCTCGTTAGGGTATGATTTAGCCTTGTCCTTGAGTCCTACCAGACCGATAACGTAGGGGACTCTGTTGCGGATATATTTAAGCGGAGCGTCAATGCTCCTCAGCACAAAAGCCACGTTATCGTAAACGTTCATGGTATTGATAAGCTTGAAATCCTGAAATACAAAGCCTATAGTACGTCTCAGCTTATGCGCCTTGCTTTTTTTCAGCTTTTCAAGGTTGAATCCGTTTACTGTGATCTTTCCGCTGTTAGGGGAAATTTCTTTGAGCAGCAGCTTGATAAGGGTACTTTTTCCGGCGCCGGATTTGCCTACTACGAAAGCAAATTCGCCGTCATTTATTTTAAGCGTCACATCGTGCAGCGCGTCAACGCCGTTGGAATATGTAACGCTTACATTTCTGAGTTCGACCAAAAGATAACACCGCCTATGTAATGGTATATTTTTCCTTTATAAAATTTTAAAAGGGCAGAATATATATTCTGCCCCCAATAAAAAACTTATTTCATATATAGATCTGTATAGCTGTCAATGGATACAGTACAGCTTGAAATACGTCTCTTAGGCAGACCTCAGAGACAAAGCTCCGGATCAGAATTTTACCGGATTAGCCGAAAGATACTTCTTTACCATGAGAGCGATCTTGAATACGATAGCGTGATCGAATTCTCTCAGGTCAAGACCGGTGAGCTTCTTGATCTTTTCGAGACGATAAACGAGAGTATTTCTGTGTACAAAGAGTTTTCTTGATGTTTCCGAAACGTTCAGGTTGTTTTCAAAGAAACGCTGGATAGTAAACAGAGTTTCATGGTCGAGGGATTCGATAGAACCCTTTTTGAAGACCTCCTGTAGGAATGTTTCGCAAAGGGTAGTGGGCAGATGGTAAATGAGCCTTGCAATACCCAGATTATCGTAAGAAACGATGACCTTATCCGTATCGAATACCTTACCCACTTCAAGGGCGATCTGAGCTTCCTTGAATGAGCGGGCAAGATCCTTTATACCTGTAACTACGGTTCCTATGCCGACATTGACTCTTGTGTAGAATTCACCGGAAAGCGTATCCGAGATCGA
Source organism: uncultured Clostridia bacterium (assembly GCA_947628385.1). Lineage (GTDB taxonomy): Bacteria > Bacillota > Clostridia > Oscillospirales > Ruminococcaceae > RGIG8773. Next base: position 3,145 of record CANQZS010000174.1, read on the forward strand.
GCGTGCGAGCTTTTCGAGATCCTTGGATTCAACGTTGCTTTTTATTTCTTTTACAAGCACGATGTCCGACTCGGTGATATTCAGCACGAAATCCTTGGCTTTATCGGGGAAGAGGTTCTGTATAACGTCGAAAGCGGAAACATCGTTTGAGGAGATTATCCTTATCAGCAGCACGACCCGGCTAACATCGCTGTTGAAGTGGAGCTCGCGTGCCTTTACTACAATATCTCCGGGGAGAACGTTATCCAGAACGACGTTCTTAATGAAATTAGTCCTGTCATATTTTTCATCGTAATACTGTTTGATAGAGGAAAGCGTAATGGACATGATATTTGCATATTTTGCTGCATTTTCGTCAGTTCCCTCAACGAAAACAGCGTAATCTGGCTTGATATGGGAACCGAATGGCTTATATGTATAGCCGTCCCGTACAAAAATATCATGTGAGTCGCTCAGGTCAAGCGAAACGAATTCGTTTGTAGTGCCTATCTTGGAAAGCTCGCTGCATGCGATGATCGTTGCGGAGGAATCCACAACGCCTATGACGCAGTCCATAGCGTCCCTCATCTGATGGATCAATCCCTGAAAGAGTCTATTTGACATATTGACGGTCATTCCTTTCATTTTAAGCCATATTATGCTTAAGCCATATTATGCCGGACGCTTACCAAGCCTGACACGGTTTTAGGCATAATAAAAAATATCACAAGTTAATTATACACAATTTGCGATATTTTTGCAAGTGTTTTTTGTAATTTTCTCTAAAAAAATTACGAGAAATTTTATGTATTTGTTTATTCCACAAATTTCTTATAATATTTTAACATATTGTTTGCGTAATTGTGTTAATTTTTTATTAACTTTACAAATTTTCGGTCAGTTTTTTGTGCAGAATAATATTTAGCGAGGGGATCTTTCTTTTCGTTACAGATCGTAGAAAACATATTAAATTGATTTTTAAACAGTCCACCGGACTGTTTAAAAAGACTTACATAACATAAGCTGTTAGTTTGAGGGGGCGCCCTCTATCGCAGGGCAGCCCCCTCTTGAAGCCGCTTTGCGGCTTCAATTCACCCCTTGCGGAGCTCCT
>CANQZS010000175.1 GCA_947628385.1 uncultured Clostridia bacterium
GAGCTCCGCAAGGGTGTGAATAAAACGACGCAAGCGTCGTCTAAGCCGCGAAGCGGCTTCAAGAGGGGGCTGCCCTGCGATAGAGGGCGCCACCTCAAACTAACAGCTTATTGTTATATAAGCCTTTTGAAACAGTCCGGTGGACTGTTTCAAAATCAATTTAATATGTTTTGCTATAGTCAGAATATTTTTATTTTGTCAATTGTAATTTGTGCAATAATTACAATTGACTTATTACTTTTTATGTTGTATAATTGTATTATTGACATAATACAAAATTATTTTCAATATGCTATTGACAAATTAGACACTGTATGATATTATATATTGTATAATATATGTAAAAAGAAAGGATACCTTACTATGAAAGCAAAGAAGATCATCATTCCAATGGCTGTGATCGTCGGGATAGCCGTTATCGGCGGCGGAGTTATCGCATTGGGAAAAGCCGCTTCCGATGTCAGACCCACAGATGTGGTGATGATACAGCAAAAAACACTCTCAGATAAAATTTCCGTAAGCGGAACGATAGAAAGCTCCGACAGGAAAAATGTCTATGCAAAGCTCAACTATCCTGTGGAGACGGTAAACGTCTCGGTGGGAGATCTCGTAAAAGAGGGGGACGTTCTCTGCACTATCAGCACCGAGGAGCTTCAACAGCAGATACTCCAGCAGCAGGCTTCCGTTGACAGCAGCGGGGTGAATTCCGAATATACCCTTTCCGAAGCAGAAAAACGCTATACAGACGCTCTTGAACAGTACCGGAACGGGGAAAATTCCCTTGTGGCAAACGCCGCCAAGGCTGTTGAACAGGCGGAAAAGGCTCTTGAAGAGGCTGAACGTCAGGAATCCTTGGGCAAGGATACGACTCTGCCGATAAATGTACAGAATGCGGACGCTTCCGTCGTAAATGCAAAAATGAATTACGATAACGCCGTCAAGGCTTATGAAGACGCCGAAGCTTCATTGGATCCGGAAAATTATCCGGCGGATATAAAGGCTCTCTATGATGAGCTCAACGACGCCAAGGACAGACTCAATAAGGTCAAAAAAAATAAAACCATAAAGGAACTCAACGACGCTAAGAAAAAGCTTGACGACGCCGAGGCAAAATACAACGAGATAAGCGCATATGCCGAATTCCTCGATAAAAAGGAAACGGACAAGGCGGCTGCTGAATATAATTCCGCAAAGGCGGATTATGAAGCTATCGCTCAGAAATATGACGAAAGGACTCTTGGATCCCAGATAAAGTCACAGGAAACTCAGCTTGCTTCCGCTATTGAATCACTTGAAAAGAACCGCGATAATGCAAAGATAAATATGGATAACGCCAAGCTTGCATATGATAACGCCGTTTCAGGATACGACGGAGTAATAAAGCAGAATAAGGACGCGGAGGAAAATTACGGCATTGCCGTAAAAAATGCCAAGGACGCTCTTAAAGCCGCCCAAGATGATTACGATCTTGCCGTCCGTCAGGCGGAAGCGGAGATCGCTTCGCTCAAAAAGGCTGCCGAGCAGCAGCGGACAGTTTCCGGTCTGAACGATCCGCAGGTGATAATTTTGCAGGAGCTTAAAGAAAAGCTCGATAATGCAGTCGTAACGGCTCCATGCAGCGGAATGGTGACTGCGGTAAACGCTGAGGAGGGCGCGGCAGCTGCCGGAATAATGTTCACCATTGAAAACGTAGATAAGCTAAAGGTGACCGCTCTTGTGGGAGAATATGATATTCCGTCGGTAAAAGAGGGAATGGACGCCGTTATAAAATGCGATGCTCTCGGAGACGACGAGTTTGACGGGGTAATAACCTATGTTTCAAAAATACCCGATCATTCTGCTATGCAGTCCGGCGTGAACTATGTTATAGAAGCCAGCGTGAACGCCGACGACGAAAGGCTCCTTACCGGAATGAGCGCAAAGCTGAATATCATCAGTGAGGAAAAAGCCGACGCTCTTACGGTCACATATGATGTGCTTGCTGCAGATGAAAACGGCGGCGATGCAGTATATATTGCGGAAAAGGGTGAGGACGGCGTTTACCGCGCAAGGCTCGTTACGGTAGAAATAGGTCTTGAAACGGATTATGAGATAGAAATTATTTCCGATGAGCTTAAAGATGGTATGTATGTCATTGCGGATCCGGTGACGGTGACCGACGGAAGCGAGATAATGATAAACGATCCGGAGGCGCAGGAATAATGGACGGCAGACCGATAATTTCAATGAAAGGTATAGTTAAGACCTTTTATGCAGGAACTCCGAACGAGCTTGAGATACTTCACGGGCTGGATATTGACGTTCCTGAGGGACAGTTTCTGTCCGTAGTGGGAGCGTCCGGTTCAGGAAAATCAACTCTTATGAATATTATAGGCGCGCTGGACAGACAGACGGCGGGGGATTATATTTTAGACGGGATAGATATTGCAAAGCTTGACGACGGCGATCTTTCGGGAATACGCAACAGGAAGATAGGCTTTGTTTTTCAGACGTTCAACCTTATTGCAAGGACTTCCGCGCTGAAAAATGTGGAGCTTCCCATGCTTTATGCGGGAGTGCGCTCCAAGGAGCGTTCAAAACGGGCAAAGGAGCTTCTTGAGCTTGTGGAAATGTCGGATCGTTCCTCACATATGCCGAACGAGCTTTCCGGCGGTCAGAAGCAGCGAGTTGCTATCGCAAGAGCTATGGCGAACGATCCTGCAATAATCCTTGCCGATGAACCCACCGGCGCACTGGATTCCAAAACGGGACGTCTGGTAATGGATATTTTCCACAGGCTCCACAAGGAACAGGGGAAGACTATAGTTCTCATAACCCACAACCCCGAGCTTGCGGCGGAAACGGACAGGATAATCACGCTTTCCGACGGAAATATCGTGGGCGACAGGATAATTTCGGAGGAGGCGGCAGCGGAATGAATTTAGGCGAAAATATCAAGCTTGCGTTTTCCTCACTTAAAGCAAACAAAATGCGTGCCGTCCTGACAATGCTGGGAATAATCATCGGCATAAGCTCGGTGATCATGATCGCTACTATGGGAAATATCATGGAAAACAGCGTTATGGATATTTTTAATTCCCAAGGCGGATCAAATCTTGTGGGATTTCAGGTATCTCTTAAAAACGATGCGGTGAGAGATTATTACATGAGTACCGATCTTATTACGGAAGAGATGATCGAGGGCGTAAGTGAACGATTTTCCGATGATATTGACGTAGTTTCCATATCCAATGGCTCGGAAAGCGCTTCAATGCGTTTCCACAGAGAAGATCTTGATCTGGTTGTGTACGGAGTGAATCCCGGATATATCCGTCAGTCAATGACGGAAGTTGTCGCGGGCAGATATATTTCGGAAAAGGATCTTGACAAGCGCGGAAATGTCTGTGTTATCAGCGACAAGCAGGCGGAAAAGCTTTACGGCAGTCCCCGAAAAGCGCTGGGAAAAACATTGTCTTTCAACTGTCTTGGAACGGGATATGATCTTACCGTTGTGGGCGTTTATGAATACAAGCTCAACGGCATTATGAGCGCAATGGTAAATATGACGGGCGAGGACTGGAACAACGAGGTATATATCCCTTACACCACTCATGCAAAAATGGAGGGGATCGACGATCCGGCATTTTTCTATTTTTATATAAATATCAATAACGGAGTCGATGCGGAAAAATTTGCGTCGAGCGTGAAAGATTACATGAACAATCGCTGGTACCGTGATAATGACAGTATTGAAATATATTATGAGACAGGGGAATCCCAGATGTCCATGATGAGCGAAGTTATGGGCATAATTTCAACGGTAATTTCGGTAATTGCAGGGATATCCCTGCTTGTGGGCGGGATAGGCGTAATGAACATTATGCTTGTTTCGGTAACGGAAAGAACGCGTGAGATAGGCGTCCGCAAAGCGCTCGGCGCGCCGAACGGTGCGATCCGCAGTCAGTTTATAATCGAATCGGTGATAATCTGTCTCATAGGCGGAGCGATAGGAATAGTTCTCGGAATACTGCTCGGAAATATTGCAGGCATAATAATCGGAACAATGGCGCCGCCCTCTGTGGGTTCGATAGTTCTTGCGGTGACATTTTCAATGGCTATCGGGGTATTTTTCGGATATTATCCGGCAAACAGGGCAGCAAAGCTCGACCCTATCGAAGCGCTTAGATATGAATGATAAAAGCCCGCGGACCTT
>CANQZS010000176.1 GCA_947628385.1 uncultured Clostridia bacterium
TCATAGCGGTCTTTCCGCCGGAAGCCTCGGAAACAGTCTTAGCAGCTTCCTGGAACTTATCCCAGTCGCCGATCTTATCCTGCATCTCTTCAGGAGATGTTACGCCCAGATACTGCTCAGCAAGGTCTGTTCTGTAAACATAACCGCCGGCAGCAGCCTGCCAAGAAGCGCCTCTCAGAATACCGTTCTCATCTGTACCGATAGCAACGGTGTAAGGATAAGCTTCGCTGTATGCGGACTTATCGATTCCGAGAGAAGAAAGGGGAACTGTGTACTCATCGTTCAGGTAGCCGAGGATCCAGTCAGCCTCGAGGATAAGGATGTCAGCGTCCTCTTCACCAGCGAGATACTGCTGATACTGCTCTCTTGCTTCACCGCCGGAAGTACCGACCTGTACCCATGTTACCTGATCAGCAGAATAGCCCTTTTCTTCGCAGAAGAGCGGGATCATGTTATCAAGGTCAGCGCCTGTCCAGCAAAGGATAGTGAGCTTGTCGCCGTCATCAGCGAGCTCTACGGCAGCAGCTTCGTTAGCAGCAGCCTGCTCTTCCTCGTTCATAGTAGTAGTTTCCTCTGCCTCACCGCCGTTATCAGCAGCAGTTGTTGTGCCATCATCTGCGCTGGAATCGCCGGATCCGCTGTCATCACTGTTACAGCCTGCGAGCATGGTTCCAGCACATGCAAGAGCTGCGAGAAGAGCGATCTTCTTCTTTAAATTCTTCATTTGGTTTTCCTCCTTAAAATTACATTATATTATTAGTAATAATATAATACTTTGGTTTACTCACCGGCAAGATTTTTAACCGATGAACCCTTTATAAGACAACCGTTGACCGTCACCACAGGCGGTTTCTCGGGAATCTCCTTTTTTATAAGTGCGATAAGCTGTCTTGCGGCTTCTGCGCCTATCCTTTCGGTATCCTGCTGATAGGTAGTGAGCCTTGGGTGCAGGAACCTTGAAAGCGTTATTCCGTCATAGCCCGCTATGGAAATATCCTCAGGGATATTGAGCCCGAGCTTTTCAATAGCCGTCATACCGCCGAGAGCGGAAAAATCGTCCGGCATGATAATACAGGTCGGCGGATCCTTAAGCTCCATAAGCTCCTTGGTGATCCGTTCCGTCGATTCGGGATCGTGGTACTTTCCCTGACGGACGTACTCCTCTGTTACCTCGGTACCCATGCTTTCCATTGTACTGCGGAAGCTTTCGAGCCTTATTGACGTTACCTTTGAAGCGTCGCCGTAGATATACGCGACTTTCCGGTGACCCATTCTGCAAACGTACTCGGTTATCATCTTCATGCCGTGGGAATTATCCGAGACTACCGCAGGTCTGCCGCTGCTCACATAGTCTATCGTGACAGACGGAACGGAGCTTTTCAGCAATTCGGTGACGCCCTCATCCTCAAAATCGTCCACGCAGGCAATGACCACCCCGTCAACTCCGCGGAAAATGCAGTGCTCGTAATATGTCATCGCACTGCCGCCGGCGCTGCGGTTTATGAACGTGATGTCGTAGCCGTTTGCCTCTGCTTCGTTCTTGAAGCCGTTCAATACAGCGGCAAAATGGCTGTGGGTAAGACCGCTTGAAGCTCTTTCCACAAACAGGACTCCAAGATTATATGTACGATTGGTTTTCAGCGCTCTTGCCTGAGAATTGGGAAGATAGCCCATTTCCTTGGCAGTTTCTCTTATAAATGCTTTTGTTGAACTGCTGACGTCGCTGTGATTATTGAGAGCCTTGCTTACCGTAGCGATCGAAACGCCGCACACAGAGGCTATGTCTTTAATTGAAACCATGACCTACCTCCGCGAACAGATTTCACACATCAGAACGGAAACGCACAGACGCAATGCGTCTTTCAAACGTTTTCGCCGCCTTGTTAATTAAATATACAACTATTTTGCAAATATGTCAATGGTTTTTTTAAATTCCAGCGTAAAAATAGACTTTTTGCATAATTTTTGCTTAAAAAATTTAGGATTTTTGTCTAACAAAAATTTTGTAGAATTTTCACATTACAATATTTTCATCGGATCAATACAGCAATAAGCAACAAGCGTTCCGCAATGCGACATTATTTTTTGTATAAAATATCCAAATGCGTATCAGCTCTTCCTGACGGTATTATCCGCAGGGAACGCCTCGTTTATCCGCAGGCAAAAAAATTTACAGGCTGCTTTGCTTGGAAAAATTTTCTTGTCAGGATCACATTTAGCGTCTCCCCCGCAGAGCCGACCATACTTATCTCGCGTCAACGAATCCGACCTTATGATAAGCCTTTGCAGCAACTTTTCCGCTTATTGCAAGCGCGGATCTTGCGCCGTTCACGTAACATTCTTTCAGATACGCCTTATCCGCCATGAGACGGGCGAATTCCTCGCGTACCGGCTTTAAATTGTCGGAAACGGCTTCTCCCACTGCAAGCTTGAAATCGCCGTAGCCCTTGCCGTCGAATTCGCGCTCTATATCCGGCATCGTCTTACCGGTAACGGCGGAATAGATCGACATAAGATTGCTTACTCCCGGCTTATCCTCCGAATATCTTACCGTGGAATCGCTGTCAGTTACCGCTCTTTTGAATTTTCTTATTATAACGTCCGGCTCGTCGAGAATGAATATGCAGGCGTTAGGGTTCTCGTCCGATTTGGACATTTTCTTTGTAGGATCCTGCAGAGACGTGATCTTTGCTCCCACCTCCGGAATATACGCTTCGGGTATAGTAAAGAAATCTCCGTATTTGCCGTTGAAGCGCTGAGCGATGTTCCGCGCAAGCTCAAGGTGCTGCCTCTGATCCTCGCCTATCGGGACGAGATCCGCATTATATGCAAGAATATCCGCAGCCATAAGCACCGGATAGGTGAACAGTCCGGCGTTTACATCATCTGGGTGCTTAGCGGATTTGTCCTTGAACTGGGTCATTCTGGAAAGCTCTCCGAACTGTGTTGAGCAAGCAAGTATCCAGTTGAGCTCTGCATGGGATCCTGCATGGCTCTGGATAAACACAATGGATCTTTTGGGATCAATGCCGCAGGCAAGCAGCAGAGCATACGATTCTATAGTCCTTTTGCGGAGCTGAGCGGGATCCTGACGGACGGTTATCGCGTGCATATCAGCAACGGAATATATGCAGTCAAATTCGTCTTGGAGCTTTCCCCAGCGTGACACTGCTCCGATGTAATTCCCCAGTGTGAATGTTCCGGTAGGCTGTATGCTGCTTAAAATTATCTTCTTTCTTTCCTGTTCGGGCATGGTATCATTTCCTTTCTTTGAGCTAAATTATCAGTCAAACATTTCTCTTGACATTTTTCCGAGTATCTCGCAGCCCTTTACAAGCTGTTCATCTGTAGGCGTTGAGAAATTCAGTCTGAAACTGTTTATCGGATCGGTGTCATGTACCGTAAACGCATTTCCGGGGACTACGGCTACCTTTGCCTCCACAGCCTTTTTGCAGAATCCCATCATATCGCAGCCGTCCGGAAGAGTCGCCCATATGAACAGACCTCCCTGAGGACGTGTTACCGTTATCTTCTTTGAGAAATTCTTGTCTATCTCGGAAAGCATAAGACCGCATTTTTTGCGGTAGATCTCCCGTATTTTCACAAGATGCGCTTCAAAATCGTATTTATTCATGAATTCGTCCGCGATCATCTGTGCAAGAATATTTGTATGGACGTCGGCGACCTGCTTGCAGACAACTATTTTCTGGATTATCGGTTTCGGTGCGGAAACGAATCCCACTCTTATGCCGGGAGCGAGGACCTTTGAAAAGCTTCCGCAGTAGATGACTCTGCCGTCGGTGTCCAAGGATTTTATGGACGGTATATGCTCGCCCTCGAACCGGATCTCGCCGTATGGGTTATCTTCCAGAATGACAACATCATATTTTTGTGCGAGCTTGTAAACGGTCTTTCTTCTTTCGTAGGACGTACATTTTCCCGTAGGATTCTGGAAATTCGGTATAAGATAGATGATCCTTGTATTTGGGTTGGCTTTGAGAGCGGCTTCCAGCTTATCGGGGTCGATGCCCTCATCGTCCATTTCCGCGCCCACGAGGTTCACATTATATGATTTAAAAGAATTCAAACTTCCTATAAATGACGGAGATTCGCATATAAGGGTATCGCCCTCGTTAAGGAACACCTTGCAGGAAAGCTCGTTTCCCTGCTGACCGCCGGAGGTTATTA
>CANQZS010000177.1 GCA_947628385.1 uncultured Clostridia bacterium
TCATGACCGGACATACTCCACGGAAATTCCCCTGCAAACCGCAGGCAACCTTCCGCTTCCTCGCAAAAACATAATTATTTTGCAGTCACGCAAGTAATATTATAGCATTTACCCATGCCGATTGCAAGAGGGTAATTCCGAATTTACAAAATTTCCGTGTAGAATTTTCCGCTATATTCCTTAAATTTTTTGTGCAACATAACAAAACGGCAGTCCGTATGAATAAGAACTGCCGTTTTGGGGAATACTATTCCTCCGCTTCCGGATCCGCTATGACATCGACGGCGTTTACGTCGATAACGTCTATGCGGTAGCTGTAGGCGCTTTCGCTGTCGGAATTCCTCTGTATAAAATACAGGAAATTCCCCTCCCCGTCGAAAACATATTCCGTAGAAAATCCCGTCAGGGACAATCCCAACGCCTTGTTGATCTTTTCCGTATCGTAAACATATGTGTAGACTGTATTGCCGTCCTCGTCGGTGTTTTCCGCCGAGGAAGCCGTATAAAGATTCACATAGAAAAGCAGATCGCCCGTTGAATACGGGTGGGGAGCCTCTCTGCTGTAGGAAACATATCCCTCTTCGCCCTCCCTTATGACCGAAACGTTTCCGGCATTGCGCTGATAGTTTTTGCCGCTGCCATAATATTCTATGTCATACTGCATACCGATCACACGTTCATAAAGGCAGGTCTGGCTGCCGTCCGCTTCATATCTGAAAGAAAACGCCTGATTCATTTCGCCTGTGGAAAGATCGGTAAAAAGGTAGCGTCCGCTTTCCCACTGTGCCGCCTCTGCGCGGAGAGCCTCGATCCTGTCCTTGCCGCACAGGTCGTATTCCTTTTGCATCGAACAGCCTGTCAGACAGAAGAATATTAATAATAGTACAGGTATGATCTTTTTCATCAATACGCCTTACCCCAATAAACCATGGTCTTTGCGGGCTTTCCGCAGCAAACGCACTTGTCGTCGATATTCTCCTGCTCAAAAGGTATACATCTTGAACCCACGCCGGTGACTTCCTTTATCTTGTCCTCGCAAGCCTCGTCGCCGCACCACATTGCTTTTACGAAGCCGTCTCCGTTCTTTTCAAGGACCTCCGAGATCTCGTCCATAGATCTGCAGGAATAGGTATGCTTTTCGCGGTTCTCGGCTGCTTTTCTGAACATTCCCTCTGGAATTTCCTTTTCCAGCATTTCCGCAACGGTATTCTTGAATGTTTCAAGCTCGTTTTCAAGCGATACCGTTCTCTTTTCGCCGCTGTAGCGGATCGCGCATACGCATTGATCGTTCTCAATATCCTTAGGACCTATTTCGATCCTTACCGGAACGCCTTTCATTTCATATTCCGCAAACTTCCAGCCGGGGGAATTGTCGCTGTCGTCCACTTTAACGCGTATACCTGCCGCTTTCAGCTTATCCGCAAGAGCGTTTGCCTTTTCGAGAACGCCCTCCTTGAACTGCTGAATGGGGATCACCACCGCTTGTATCGGAGCTACGGCAGGCGGAAGTACAAGTCCGCTGTCGTCGCCGTGAGTCATTATGATAGCGCCTATAAGACGTGTTGTAACGCCCCATGAGGTCTGGTGAGGATAAACCTTTTTATTTTCCTTATCGGTGTACATGATCTCGAACGCTTTTGCGAAGCCGTCGCCGAAGTAGTGTGATGTTCCCGCCTGCAAAGCCTTTCCGTCGTGCATGAGCGCCTCGATGGCGTAGGTAGCTTCCGCGCCGGCAAATTTATCGCTGTCGGTCTTTCTGCCCTTTATGACCGGCATTGCAAGGGACTTTTCACAAAATTCCGCATAAACGTTGAGCATACGCTCGGTTTCGGCAATTGCCTCCTCTGCGGTAGCGTGGATCGTATGACCCTCCTGCCAGAGGAATTCTCTTGATCGCAGGAACGGACGCGTGGTCTTTTCCCACCTTACAACGGACACCCACTGGTTATAGAGCTTTGGCAGATCCCTGTAGGAATGTACTATATTAGCGTAATGCTCGCAGAAAAGCGTCTCGGAGGTCGGACGAACGCAAAGTCTGTCCTCTAATTTTTCATTTCCTCCATGAGTGACCCAAGCTACCTCCGGAGCGAATCCCTCAACGTGATCCTTTTCCTTTTGCAGCAGGCTTTCGGGAATGAACATAGGCATACAGACGTTCTCGTGACCGGTAGCCTTGAACATTCCGTCAAGTATTTTCTGCATATTTTCCCATATAGCGTAGCCGTAGGGACGTATTACCATACAGCCCTTTACCGATGTATACTCGATAAGCTCCGCTTTTTTAACTATATCCGTATACCACTTTGCGAAGTCCTCCTCCATAGAGGTTATCGCTTCTACCATTTTTTTATCCTTAGCCATAATAAAATCTCTCCAAATCAATTATTTTGTTGAATCATCATCATTTTTGCGGGAATGTTCATTTACATTCTCCCTTGGTCTGTCCTCAAAAACGCTGTAGACCTTATATTCATTTTCCGGATCGTTACTATCATGCACCCTTTCGGGAATACCTTTCTTTCCGGAGATCCTGTCCACAAGCCTTGCGGCTTTGGGCGTAAGCAAAGCTATTACCCAGACTATGAGCAGAAGTCCCAGCATTGCGCCGCCGAATTTGCCGAAAAGTGCAAGGGAATAATAGTCTATATTCATCTGCCGGACTCCTTTCATAGAATTTTATCACTTAGAAATTATACCACTTCTGAGTAATGTTGTCAAGGGAAACTATTTCCCCGTTACAGTCTCCGTGTGCAACTATAGGTTGCGGAAAAATTTGCAACCTGAAATTGCTTGCAAATCAATGCTATATGTTATATAATATATTTGTAAACAAAAAAAGGAAAGGGAGAACCAACATGAATATTGAAATTGCAAACCGTTTTCAGCAGTTAAGAAAGATGCATGGTCTGTCCCAAGAGGAGCTTGCTTCCAGAATAGGCGTTTCAAGGCAAGCCGTTTCAAAGTGGGAACGCGCCGAAGCCTCGCCTGACACGGATAATCTTATCCTGCTTTCGCAGCTTTACGGCATATCCCTTGACGAGCTGCTTAAGACCGGAAGCGTACATCTCCCCGATAACGGGATCTCACTCAAAAAGGAGGACTACGGATATACCGGAGCCGGCGCTCAGGCGGAAATGTTCCCTGAAAATTACACCGACAATGAGATCTATCCTCAGGATAATTTTTCTAAAAGGGTATCCGTTCCCGCCGACAGATCCGGCGCAAAGACGGACGGAAAATCCTCCGGCGGCAAGGGCTCGAATTTTGAAAGCAGGTATGAAAAAGCCATATACCGTTTTGAGAACGGTATCGAAAACAAAATGGACGATCTCGGCAAAAAAATAGAAAAGGGTATGGACAAGCTTGCCGACGGAATGGAAAGCTTCGGCGGCGATACATTTTCCGGAAGATCAGGACTTTCGCTATTTGACAAGACGTTCCCTCTTATGATAATACTATTGTTTGCGTTAATGACCGGCATAGGGCTTGCAGACCCGGGCTGGACGGTATTTCTGCTTTTGCCGCTGTACTACACTTTCAAGTCAGCGGTAAAGAAAAAGTCGCCGATGATATTCTGTTATCCGGTATTATGTGCGTTTATTTACTTTTTCATAGGCGGGCTTATAGGGCAATTCAGACCGAGGTGGCAGGATGAATGGTACGGCTTCATGTGGCTGATATTTCTAACGATACCTCTTTACTACACCGGATACTATGCTATAAAGAAGCGCGATCTAATGATATTTTGTTATCCTGTGCTTTGCGTGCTTATTTATCTTGGCATAGGGTTATTTACGATACATTTCTGGCAGCACATGGGGGAGGTCTGGTTCGCGGTAGCTTGGATACCTTTACTTGCCTCGATACCGTTTTACTACATTGTAATATTGCATTTCCGGCAGAAACGCTGCAAAACTTAATGCGTAATTAGTGTTGAGTGTTAAGAGTTGAGAGTTGAGATGAATTCGTAATTCGTAATGCTTAATGCGTAATTAAAAAATTATCTAAAATCTAAAGTTATATGATCCTTAGTAACCAAGTACAATAACACATTATTTTATGATATGGTAGTATTATACGCCGAGAGATTAGCAAGGAAAGGGGTGGAGGTTTAGGGAAAGAGTGTTCTTAAACCGGCGCAAGCGCCGGTTGGGAAAACCGCAAGAGGCAGTTAAAAC
>CANQZS010000178.1 GCA_947628385.1 uncultured Clostridia bacterium
ATCCTGTTCCCGCCGTCAACGGTCTCCATGACCTCCGCCGTGAGACGTCCGTCTCCGAAAGAGAATCTTGTTCCCGGCTTTGCGCGTTTTCCCGGGCGCACAAGAGTTTCCCACAATTTATCGCCCTTTTGTTCAAGCAGGAGGAATTCCACCACTGCACCGGTGTTTTCCTTTATTCCGAAAAGCCTTGCGGGAAGAACTCTGGAATCGTTCATTACCAGCAGATCGCCCTTTTTCAAAAGTCCTGCAAGGTCATAGAAATGCATATTTTCCGTTTTTCCGGTAGCTCTGTCCACCGTTAAAAGTCGGGAATGATCCCTTGGCTCAATGGGAGTCTGTGCGATAAGCTCTTCGGGAAGCTCGTAATAAAAATCGGAGCGCTTTAGTTCCTCGCTGTCCTTTATAAATTCCGCAAAATCAATATCCGACAGCGCCGAGATCACAGGTCCGGTCCATTTTCCGGCAGATGAGGCATTTTTGACCGTGAGCCTGAGATCACTGCCGTTTTTTTCCGAAAGGACGTCATGCAAAGCGTCCGCGTTCCTGCCGAACCATTCCGGAAGCTCCAGCTTTTCCGAAATATAGTCGTAAAATTCGTCCTTGCCGTTAAATTTTTTCAGATCTATAGCAATATTTTTCATTCTGATAAAACCCGCCCAAATCAATTTTCTTTATTCCGGCTGTGTGCTGCCGTAAAATATCCGGATCGTCAATACAGCTGCGTGAAGCTTTCGTAGTGGTCGTCGGTGTAGAATATAAGTCCGTCGTTAGAGAAGATTATCCTTTCCGAGCCGCGGTAGCCGCCCTCATAGTTCACGTCACATTCCTTATAAGTCCTGCCGTCAGCCTCGGGAAGAAGCTTTTCATAGTTGCCGAATCTGTCTCCGCCTATGCTTTTTCCCTCGGCGACCTCCCAGAGATTGCCGAGAGAGCTGTCCCAGCCGAGCTTCTGGGCTTCGCTTTTGGTTATAAAATTCTGCGGCAGAGTGCCGAAGCTGTGGATATATTCAGCCACGTCCTCAGGCGAGGTATAGCTGCCGTTCTTTTCTACGGAGATCTCCGAAATATCGCTTTCAGTGATCCCGGCTTCCGAGGGATAGCTTTCCGTGGCGGAGCTTTCGGCTTCGGCTGTATTTGTTTCGTTGTAGGATTCGGTCTCCTCTATTGCGGAGGAAGCTGACGTGCTTTCATAGGATCCGGTATCCGCATATTCAGGCTCATAGTTTGAATATGCGCAGGACGTCATCATTACCGCCGACATAAGAATCGCCGGAATAAATTTCATAAGCTTCATGGATAAAAGCTCCTTTATTATTTCATATTGCAGAAAAACAATTGAGAGGGCAGAAAATTTCTTTTCTGCCCTCTGAATTTACTTGCAGATCTTATTTATGCTCTTTATGCGGTACCTCTTTTTTCCTCCGGAAACTACCCGAAGCTGACTGTTGTTCGGCATAATATCCCTGAACATCGTTGTGAGCAGCAGTCCGGAATTGAAGCTTCCCGCAAAAAGACCGTCCGTGATACCTCCGCCGGAGGAAATATCCGAAATATGATCCTTATAAACTACTATGGCATAAGGTGAAAAGTCCGTACATTCAAACTGAACACACCATACGTTGTCAATATCCATTATCGCACATGGCAGGACTTCAAGTCTGCGATCCGTAATGCCGAGCCAGTTTTCGTCCGTAATGTATTCAGCGTCAGCGTCCTCATTGATATGGATAACAGTTATGTAATCTCTGTATGCAATAAGAGCGTCCGGTACGGGCATGGTGATCGTTACACTGTAGCCTCTGTTTGGAGAGACCTCTATACGAGTGTTTTCCTTATAAATGCTAATATCAAACGGGAACACTATAAAGCTGCTCAGACCGTCCGCATAGCTGCTGAGAACATCTCTTACCGCCTGCCTGCATTCCTCGCTTGTGGTGAAGTAAACATCAACGGATTCATCAAAAGCTCCGTGATTTGCAGCCGCAGAAATGTAATTTTCATGAGAGATACCATAAGGAGCAGTACCCTTTATGTTGAGCTCTCTGTCAATATCCGTGCTTGAACCCGTAGTCGGGATAGCAGTTACCGGCATGGAATATTCACCATAGATCCTTGTGCCGTTTACAGTCTTGTACGGAGCTATCATATAGGTGTAGCTCTGACCGTTTTTCAGTCCGGTATGAGTGTATGTTGTCTTTGTTGTCACCGTGATAGGATCGTATTCCATGGTAATATCATTGTAAAGATATACCACATATCCCTCAGCGCCGGTCACCTTTGACCATGTAAGAACGATCTCGCGGTTTCCGGCAGCGGCATAGAGATCCACCGCCGCAGCCATGGAAATGCCTATTTTTACGCTTACCGAATTAGTAGGATCGCTGTAGACCTTTTCTCCGTTGATCGTTTTATAGGCTGTAACGTAATATGTCCAAGTTTCTCCGTTAAGAAGATTCGTATGGCTGAACTGAGTTTTGCTTACGTCGTACTGATACATTCTGCCGTCGGAATAAGCGTTTACCATATATCCCTCGGCGCCCTTGGAAGCCGTCCATTTAAGGTTAGCCGTTCCGTCAGTAGTGGTAACGGTCAGATCCTTTGGTGAACTCAGGTCAACGCCTATCATTACGGTAGCTTCATTGGTAGGATCGCTGAAAACACGTTCGCCGTTTACGGTCTTGTAGGCTTTGACATAATATGTCCATGTTTCGCCGTTTCTGAGGTTTGAATGTATATACTGGGGTTTGCTCGTTTCAAATTCAAGGGGAGTGGACATACCGGGAGTCCTTGCATAAACTACATATCCCTCGGCGCCTTTTACGGCAGTCCATTTAAGAGTCGCGGAACCATCGGCAGCCACAGCTGTGAAGTCCTTAGGAGTATCAAGATTTACTCCGACGGTTATCGTGACGGTGTTTGATCTCAGACTTTCCTTTCTGACGCCGTTTACGGTCTTGTAAGCCGTTACGTAGTATGACCACACGTCTCCGTTATTGAGGTTCGTATGTGAAAGCTGAGGCTTGCTTACGTCAAATGTATCGCTGGAAGTATTTCCAAATCTGTCGGTGCAGGTCGCGTAGACGTAATATCCCGTCGCTCCCTTTGAAGCCGTCCATTTAAGAGATACCGAGCCGTCCGCTGTTGTTGCCGCAAGATCTCTCGGAGCGTCAAGCATATCGCCGACTACTATTGAAAGCCTTACCGCATATTCGCTGTAGACTCTCTTGCCGTTGACGTCCTTGTAGGCTCTTACTCTGTAGAGGTAGCGGTCGCCGTTGTTAAGACCGGAATGGGTATAACTTACGCCGTTGATGTCGGGGATAAGCTTCCATCTTGAGTCGTCGTCGCTGATATTGTCGATATTTTCGTTTTCACCGACGATCATATATCCGAGCTCATAGCCCTCGGCGGTATCGACTTTTCTCCACGAAAGCTCTACCAGACCGTCCTCGGTCTCAACGGTAAAGTCCTGAGGAGTTCTTAGAGGGATCCCTACCTTGCCGTAGACCTTTTCGGTCCTGCCGCTTGTTTCGCGCTTGTTATTTACGGTTTTGTAGGCTTCCACCTGAATTGCGTAAAGCTCGCCGTTTTTCAGATCGGTTATTGCTTTTTTCAGATCCTTGATGTTATCGAATTTTCTTTCGATAACATTGCCGTTGCTGTCAAATTCTATGGGATTGTGATCCTCGTCCACCTTGGTGAGATAAACTATATAACCCTCGGCGTCTGCGGCTTTTTTCCATGAAATATCCAGTCTGCCGTCACCGGGGACTACAGTAACGTCCTGCGGAATATCCGGATCCGTTCCGACCATGACCTCGCGGTCGTCGGTGGAGGCACTGAACAGCCGCACATTAGTATCCGGTTTTTCGCCCTTATAAACGCCTCTGTAGTAAGCTCTTATGCTGTAGCTGTACCAATCTTTGTTAAGTAGTCCCTCGTGGGTCCATGTGGTCACATTTCCCACGTCTATGTCGCCTATTTCCAGCGGAGGATCAAGAACGCCGTCTTCCCAATCGCGGGTCTTTTCTATATGGATAATATAGCCGTCAACGTTTCTGTCGGTATTGCTCCATCTGAGCGTTACCTGACCGTCGCCGGGCGTAACGCTTTGCCACTGGGGAGTTTTTACCTCGGCGCCTATAATGTTCCTGTTGTAGGAATAGGTATCATAAAG
>CANQZS010000179.1 GCA_947628385.1 uncultured Clostridia bacterium
AACGGCTTATGTTATGTAAGTCTTTTTAAACAGTCCGGTGGACTGTTTAAAAATCAATTTAATATGTTTTTCTACAGACTGAAACGGCTCTCCGGAAGTGATCCTGAGAGCCGTTCTTTTCTATTAAATGATCCTTGTTCCTCCCACAGGACGAATATTAAGAACATAACAGCTTCCTGTGCCAAAAAGCTGCTCCATTCTGTCCTTGAATCCATCAAGAAGATCATCGGGAACAAACGCTTGTATCGTTCCCGCAAAACCACCGCCGTGTACGCGGCAGGCTCCGCGGCCTTTAAGAACGCTTTCCGCAGCGTAAAGCCCCAGAACTACCCCTTGTTCGCGGGAGTCGGAAACCGCAAAGATATTCTGTAAATATTTGAATGAGCTGCTGCCGCTTTCGGAAACGGTTTTTAGGAATCCGGCAAGATCTCCTATGCGAAGCGCTTCCGCTTCAATGTCAGCACGCTCGTTCTCATCAAAGAAGTGCATTGCTCTTGATACGGCGCGGTCGCCGCAGGCTTTTCGTACTTCGCGTATATTCTCCCAGAGCTGCTCCTTGGTAATGTCCCTGAGCTCGTTTTTGCCAAAGAATTTTGCCACCGACTTCATTTCTGCGGGGATAGCGGCATATTCCGGAGTAAGATCGGCATGGTTACCCTTTGTATCTACAATGCAAAGACTATGTCCGGTGGACGAAAAATCAAAATCAATTGAATCTATAACGGGCTTTTCTGTGTCCTTGAAATCTATTTCTATGAATCCTCCCACCGAGGAAGCCATCTGATCCATAAGTCCGCTTGGCTTGCCGAAGTGAACGTTCTCGGCGTACTGGGCGATCTGGGCGATCTTTACGGCGCTTACCTTTCCGTCATTGTAAATGTGCGAAAGGATCGTTCCAATAAGCACTTCAAAAGCTGCCGAGGAGGATATTCCGCTGCCTTTAAGGACGTTTGACGTAGTGTATGCCTTGAATCCGCCGATATTGAAGCCCTCCCGCTTCATGCCGTCCGCGACGCCGCGTATAAGGGCTGCGGAGGTGTTCTTGTCCGATACCTGCACGGAAAGATCGGAAAGATCTACCGTATCCTGCGGGAAGCCCTCCGATTTTACGGTTATGATCCCGTCGTCCGTCGGAACAACAAAGGCGATAACGTCAAGACCTACCGCCGCCGCAAGTACCTTTCCACGGTTGTGATCCGTATGGTTGCCGCCGATCTCCGTTCTCCCCGAAGCGGAAAATATCATGGCGTTTTCGGGATCTCCAAACAGCTCTCCGAAAGCTTTTTCCGCTTTTTCGTAACGCGCCGTCTGATCCGGTACTGCTTTTTCTCCGTAAAGCTTTGCAAGTGTCTGGCTTATGTTTTTCATACGCAGCGCTCCTTTAAAAATAGTTATTATCAGTCCGCATCATAAAACATGCGGTATTTTTTTTCAGAATGTGAATAGGTACTCATTACAAGACCTATACATATGAACATACTCACTAAATTAGAGCCTCCCTGACTTACGAACGGAAGCGGCAGACCTATTACCGGCATTACGCCTAAAACCATTCCGAGATTCAGGACGCAGTGAATGAATATCATCGAAAAAACGCCTATACAGATGTATTTTCCGAGAGGATCCTTTGCAATGCGGCTGTCGGCTACTATTTTCATGCAGATATACGCAAGTACCGCGACCAACGCAACACAGCCGATAAATCCCAAGCATTGTCCTACATATGTGAATATGAAATCATTCTGCACATAGGGAACGTAAACATATTCCTCCGAAAACAGCCCCTTGCCGAACACCTGACCTGAACCGAGGGCAAGCTTTCCCCAGTATTGCTGATATGCAATGGTGGCAAAATCGGGATCGCTCATCGGATCATCTTCAAAAAGCACAAGAAAGCGCATTTTCTGATGCGGAAGCATTATTTTGTCCCACAGCACCCATACCGCCGCAGGAGCGGCGATCAGACAGGGAAGTATGTACTTCCATGAAAGTCCCGCCGTGAACATCATACATACGAACATGAAAAAGAATACCACTGCCGTTCCGTCGTCGCCCTGAGCCACAACTATAAGAGTAGGGATCGCTCCGTGCAGGCACAGGAGAGCGACATTTCCTATATGATTTATTTTTTCGCCGACCTTTGAAAGATGCAGTGCAAAGGACATTATAAACGCGATCTTGAGGAATTCCGACGGCTGCAATGTCGTGAAGCCGAGATCTATCCAAGCTACGTCGTCGGCGCTTTCGGCAGGCTTATATGCAAGAGACGTAAATGTCAGCAGCGTAAGCCCGATAGCTCCGGGAACATACAGGAACCAGAGCTTTGTAAATTTATGATAATCAAGTGCGGACATGATAAGAGCGACCGCCGCTCCCGCACAGAAGCAGACAAATTGTATTTTGTACATCGAGGGCTTTCCCGCAACGTCGTTGTGTACCATTGAATAGAGCAGCAGCACGGAAAATGCTGACACGCTGCAGACCGACACAAAAAGCTGCTTATCCAGCTTCCTCAGATACTGAAGCACTGACTTCAGCAATTTTTTCAACATTCGGCAGAGCTCCTCCTTTCGCAAAAATAAAGCCGTGATATTTATATTATATAATAAAACCGCGAGCATTTCAAGTGTTTTTCCCAATGTTTCACTATTGAAATATAACGGCTCTTTTTGTTGACCGCGCTTGGCATAATATGCAAAATATTCCGTATATTGACAGAATACTTTAAATTGCACAAAAATAAAAATTTATATTGAAATATTTTAGAATATGTGTTATAATAAGAGCAATGAACGCAGATCCGAATAGGAAATTTCTTCTGCATATGTAATATTCTGTATCGGATAAGAGCCGGAAGCCTTGCGCGATCCGGCAGGCTGCCGCGGAGCTGCGGGGAATTTGTCCTTTCGGACGATAATTTGAAAAAGGAATGGGGGAATTTTATGCCTGATATTATTTCGATCGGTGAAATGCTGGTGGATTTTACCGCCGTGACCGCCGATGACGGAAGCGTTTATTATAAGAGGAATCCCGGCGGAGCGCCTGCAAATGTTGCGGTAATGGCTTCAAAGCTTGGAGTTCCGAGCGGATTTATAGGAAAGCTCGGCAACGATATGTTCGGTCATTATCTTAAAGACGTTCTTGAAAAAGAGGGCGTGGATACAAGGGGCGTTATCCTCGATAAAAGATTTTCCACTACTCTTGCCTTTGTCGGAAAGGACGAGGACGACGAACGCAGCTTCGTATTCTACCGCCGCAACGGAGCGGATCTGAACCTCAGCTTCAGCGAGGTAAAGCTAAAGCTTATCGACGAATGCAGATTGGTGCATTTCGGTTCGCTTATGCTCACATCTGAGCCGTCAAAATCGGCGGCTGTAAATACCGTTGAATATGCCAAGCAGCACGGAAAGATAATTTCATACGATCCCAACTGGCGGGAACAGCTCTGGGAATCCAAGGAAGAGGCATTCATGGCTATGCGCAGCGTTCTGCGGTATGTTGACGTAATAAAGGTATCCGAGCTTGAATTGCAGATAATCACCGATTGCGCAACTCTGCTGCCGTCCATTGCAAAGCTTCTCAATACAGGGATAAAGGTAGTATGTATAACTCAGGGAGCAAAGGGCTGCGTTATTGCTACAAAGCATGGAATAGAGAGGTTTCCGGCTTTCAAGGTAGAGACTGTTGATACTCTTGGGGCGGGGGACAGCTTTTTCGGAGCGTTCCTGTCAAGACTTGTGCTTTCCGGCAAATCCATTGACGAGATAAAAATGGACGATCTCAGGGAATTTGCAATATACGGCAATGCCTGCGGAGCGCTCAGCTCGGCGAAGATCGGAGCCATACCGGCGATGCCGACTCATGATGAAATAACGGCTCTTATTGCAAAGGGGCCGGAGATAAATCTTAAAAGATAAAAAAACAGCGCCGTTCCGTAACTTCCGGAACGGCGCTTATACTATAAGAAAACATATTTAAACCGTTTTTTAAACAGTCCACCGGACTGTTTAAAAAGGGAAAATAAAAATATAATCGTTAATTCAGGGGAACGCTCTCTCTTGCAGAGCGTTCCCCTCTTGCAAACAGCTACGCTGTTTGCAATTCACCCTTTTGCAGAGCGCTTTGAAAAGGAGAGTTTCGCCGCCTGCGGGCGGCGACCAAAGGCTCTG
>CANQZS010000180.1 GCA_947628385.1 uncultured Clostridia bacterium
CAAAGGGGTGAATTGCAAACTGCGCAGCTGTTTGCAAGAGGGGAACGCTCTGCAAGAGAGAGCGTTCCCCTTAAACTAACGGCATATATTATGTAAGTCTTTTTAAACAGTCCGGTGGACTGTTTAAAAATCAATTTAATATGTTTTTCTATCTTTAAGAAATTTTTCCCAAATTAAAAAAAATAGCAAAAACTACTTGTTTTTATTCTTGAAATGGGTTATAATAGATGTAACAGCAACAGTATATTGTAATGTGGAGATATTCTCCGCCGGTATATTTTTACAGCTGTAAACGGATATTAAAAGGAGCGTTATAAATGAACAACGATCAGACAATGACTTTTTCCGTCATAGAGGATAAAGAGGGCGAGATGAAAAAGAATCTTACGGCAATTTATGACGCTTTGCGCGAAAAAGGCTATAATCCAATAAATCAGATCGTAGGTTATATCTTATCGGAGGATCCGACCTACATAACCACGTATAACAATGCCAGAAGCCTTATAAGGCACATCGACCGCGACGAGCTCTTACAGGTTCTCGTAAAAAGCTATCTTGGCGAATGATATAACGTGCGTTATGTGGCTAAAGCATACTGACGCACGTATTTTTTATCCCTCGGATAACAGAAATTCCTAAGGAATTTTACAAAAAATGGTTTTATCAAATTGGAACCAAATTGTAACCGTTTTGTAGTTTTATTTTCCTCAAAAATGTGCTAAAATATAGATGTAATAATTTTAACGCAGTATTCCATAATAGTCATATATCAATAATTATGGAGGCTGCTATGTTCAAAAAGATAGTTTTTTCTGTTCTGACAGCGGTTTGCATGATGACAATACCTGTCAGTGCGGCTGATATAAGCTCCCTTGACAGGACCTGCCACGGCTACGGTCAGGGCAGAGAGGTGGACGAATGTAACCGTCCTTACGGCGCTTTGACATTCAATGATGAATTCGGCTGCTATGACTGCCGCGCAATTCTTGATAATGACAAAAGGATCTGCCTTACTTTCGATCAGGGATATGAAAACGGTTATACGGGATCTATCCTGAATACCCTTAAAGAAAAAAACGTTAAGGCTGTTTTCTTTCTTACCGGTGATTATGCGGAACGAAATGAAAAGCTCGTCCGCAGAATGATCGACGAGGGGCATATTATAGGAAATCATGGAATGAAACATGCTTCGCTTCCGTCTGTTTCAATAGAGGAAGCCGAAAATGAGATCATGTCGCTCCATGAATTCGTTAAGGAAAAATACGGCTGCGAAATGCAGTATTTCAGACCTCCCTGCGGGGAATATTCGGAACAGTCTATGGCAATATGCCAGAAGCTCGGATATAAGACCATGCTCTGGAGCTTTGCTTATCAGGACTGGGACGTGAACGCCCAGCCTGATCCCGATGAAGCCTTTGAAAGGATCTCATCGGCAGCTCACGGCGGCGAGATATGTTTGCTCCACAGTGTTTCCGCAGTGAATGCGGAGATTCTTCCGAGGGTCATAGACAGCTTCCGGGAGCAGGGCTTCGAGCTTGGACTTCCGGACGAATAACATTGCTTTTCATTAAAAGGGATACTCTCCCTACTAATGATATTCTCGGCTTACCGATGCAGACGGTAGGCTCCCGAGTTATCTCCTTGTTTTGATCTTGGCGGAGCTGCGCTAACAGCTCCGCCGCTTTCTTTTTTTTGGCAAAAAAAATTCTCCCTTTGCCTAATGAGAAGCAAAGGGAGAACGGATCTATTCATCAGTTGGACTGAGATATTTGTTCAGCATATCGAAAAGTCTGTCCATGTCAAGCGGTTTAGCGATATGATCGTTCATTCCGCACGCTATGGCGTCGCGTTTATCCTCGTCAAAGGCATTGGCGGTCATGGCAATTATAGGTATATGCGACTTGACGGGATCGTCTAAAGCCCGTATTGCCTTTGTGGCTTCATATCCGTTCATTACAGGCATCTGAACGTCCATAAGGATAAGGTCGTAATCGTCTTGCTTGGCTTCTTTCATCTTTTCTACAGCCTCTGTGCCGTCGCAGGCATGATCGACTCTGAATCCGGATTCACTCAGTATTGCTATAGCGATCTCGCGATTCAGCTCGTTGTCCTCAACAAGAAGAAGCTTCTTGTTCTTTATGTCGTCAGATACCTTGGGGAGGACGTTTTCCGAGGCGCGATCCTTGGCAGGACTTATTGCCGAAGCAAGAGTTTCCCTGAGAGTAGAAAGGAATATAGGCTTATTGCAGAATGCCGTTACTCCGGCTTCTCTTGCTTCACGCTCGACTGTTGTCCAGTCATAGGCGGTAAGGATTATTATTGGGATATTTTCTCCGACCTCACTGCGGATCTGTCTTACTACATCAAGACCGCCAATATCCGGAAGATAAAGATCTATTATGTATGCCTTGAATTCGTCGGCAAGCTCCTTTGCCTGCTTTGCGTGCAGGATAGCCTCCTTGCCGTACATTGTCCAGTCGGCGCGCAGACCGAGCTGAACGAGCATTTTTGTAACGCTGTCGCAGATAGTGTAGTCGTCGTCAACGACAAGAGCTCTTATTCCCACAAGCTCGTCGATGACTTCTATCTGTTTTCTTTCGGACTGGAGCCTGAATTCGAGACGGAGAGTATAGACCGTTCCCTTGCCCTGTTCGCTGCTTACATCTATTGTACCACCCATCATATCAATGATATTCTTGGCTATAGCCATTCCGAGACCTGTTCCTTGGATACCGCTTACGGTGGAGGTCGTTTCGCGCTCAAACGGTTCAAAAACGTGCTTCATGAATTCGGGATCCATGCCTATTCCGGTGTCCTTTACCTGTATCTCATAGGAAGCGTAGCCCTCCGGAGCGCGGGGAAGCTGTTTTATTATAAGCGATACCGATCCGCCGTCGGGAGTGAATTTCACGGCGTTGCTTAGGAGATTCAGCAGCACCTGATTGAGATGGAGCTTATCGCACCAGATGTCCTCGTCGATGACGTCTATGGTATCTATATAGAAATTGAGCTTTTTGGAGTGCATCTGATTGAGCAGTATATTCCTCAGATCATGCAGGATCTCAGGGAGGCTGCACTGCGTCTCGTCTATGTCAACTCTTCCGCTCTCGATACGGCTCATGTCGAGAATATCGTTTATAAGGCTCAGCAGGTGATTGCTGGAGGAAAGTATTTTGGACAGATAATCCCTGACCTTATCGGTATCCTCGGTGTTTGCCGCCGCAAGAGTCGTATAGCCGATTATTGCGTTCATAGGAGTTCTTATATCGTGGGACATATTTGAAAGGAACATGGTCTTTGCCCGTTCGGCGTTTTCAGCCTTTACAAGGCGTTCCTCAAGGATAGCCTTTTCCATGGTGACTGTGGTATTCCTGAGCACCCAGATGAAATAAGCAAGGAAGATGATAACCTCGGTGATAGCTACGAAAATGCACAGCTTTCTTATCCTGAACGCGCTGGTGAGAGCTTCTTTTTCCGGAACGATAACGCCTACCGTCCAGCGGTTAAGATCCTTGGAATCTCCGAGCTGGTGCCATTGAGATTCATCTATGGGGGAATAATAGAGGTAGATATACTGACGCATAGTTTCGGAATATACCTGAGCATAGCCCGATTTTCCGTCAAGGATCTCCTGCACGGCGGTGCTCATGTCCGTTTTTCCCTTGGTTTTTCTGTTTATGAAATCTTCTATAGATCCAAGCTGCCTATCTGTATGGAATGTATCCATAATGAGATCGCCATTATGTCTGTCAACGATAAGGAAGCGTGCCGCACCGTTATAAAGATTGCTGAGGTTCAGCGAATTGGGGAAATCATCAAGATCCGTTGTGGAATACAGAAGAGCTATGGTGCTGCCGTTCTTTACTACCGGCACGAAGTGCCTTAGAACAAATGAATTTTCGTCGTTCAGGTACACCATTCGGTCGGTGATATGCTCGCCCAGAGCGACTTCCGCGTTAAAATCTATTTTGCCCTCGGTGTCAATATCCAGAGTTTTGCCCTTTGAGGAAATGAGGGAATTATCCGGCAGGAGGAGAAAAACGTTTTTCGCTGTGGTCAGTGGTGCGCAGTTCGCCATGATGCTCTGGAGAGCTTCCTCATTTTCGATATTTTTCTTTTCCTCGGACATTGGATGTCTAAACCTTCCCGTAAGTGTATGAACCTTTA
>CANQZS010000181.1 GCA_947628385.1 uncultured Clostridia bacterium
AATGGGACTTGAACCCATACGTCATACGACACACGCCCCTCAAACGTGCCTGTCTGCCTATTCCAGCACACTCGCAAATCGTCTCATGTTCAACGACTTAATTATTATATCATAGCGCCGTATCTTTGTCAAGTCTTTTTTGAATTTTTTTATGAATTTTCTGTAAATCATTTTCAAGTGAATTTTTCCAGAAGATATTTTGCCACACTGTCCTCATTGTTGCCGCCTATTATCCCGTCGGAAAGCTCCTTTAGCTCAGGAGCCGCATTTGCTACCGCATAAGCTTCGTCGGCAGCCTTGAACATATCAATATCGTTTACTCCGTCGCCGAAAACCACGAGCCTGTCCGCGCCGAAATGCTTTTTTAGCTGGATAACGGCATTTGCCTTATTTGCCGCATTAGGAAGAATCTCCAGCCACTGATCCCCGCTGTAAATATCTCTGCCGTAAACGCAGTGGAAGCTGTCTTTAAGCCTTTCATAGGCTTCTCCCATGGTCCCCGCTTCGTCTATGCAGGAAAAATAAAACATATCCCCGCAAAGCATATCCTCCTCCAAAGCTCTGCGGTGCCTCGGATCGTCTCTTCGCGTATCGAGGAAGCCGCTCATTCCCCTTGTAAGGCGCTCCGGAATATAGGAAAATTTCTCCTCGTTCCCTATAATGGAATATATAAGCGGCGAGATCCCATATCCGGACAGTATTTCATAAATTTTTACGGCTTCATTATGCGTAAAAGTATTTTTTACCAGACGTTCACCCGAAACAGCGTCAATTATGAACGCTCCGTTGTACACGATAACAGGATATTTCATTTCCAGTCCAGCAGATACTTTTTTTGCTGTGATAATGGAACGCGCCGTTGCATAGGAAAACAACATTCCCCTTTTCATCAGACCGTTTATTATCTCAAGACTTTTTGGTGAAATATTCTGTCCGCTTGTGAGCAATGTTCCGTCAAGGTCGGATATGTAAAGGATCCTTTCCATTTTTCGCCTCCGTAAAGATCAAGTGGGACGCATCTGATCGTCCCACTGAGAACAAGCCTATGAAATTACTTTTCCGCAAAATACGCATTGAGCTTTTCAACAAGACCGGCAGGATCTATTCCGTGAACAGCGCAGGCTTCCTCAATGCTTTCACCTCTTGAAGCCGGACAGCCCAGACAGTGCATTCCCATTTCGAGGAAAAAAGGAGCTGTCTCGCCGTCTGCGTCGAGAATATCGCCTATAATGGTTTCCTTTGTTATCTTCATACTCATTTAAAATTCCTCCCGAATTCATTATAATAATATTATAACCTATTTTCTCCGGAATTGCAATACATATTTTAAGTTAAGGCAGATGTCTGCAAGATTTGCAAAAAATGGAAGATAATTGCAAAGACTATTGCATTTTTTTCATCAGCGTGTTATAATAGAAATAATTATATCGGGAACGAGGTTTTTATATTGAATATATTAAATAAGCTTGAACGCAAATTCGGACGGTTCTACATCAGCAATCTTATGCTTTATATCGTAATAGGAACGGGCATAGTTTTTGCTTTTCAATTTCTGTTTCCGGCGCTGCCCATATATGATCTGCTTGGATTTGACCGCAGCGCGATATTGCACGGACAGATCTGGCGGCTGATAAGCTTTATATTTATTCCGGAAAGCTCCGGTCCGATAGGTATGCTGTTCTGGCTGTATCTTTATTATATCTTCGGTTCAAATCTTGAAAGCTACTGGGGAAGCTTCCGCTTCAATGTCTATTATTTTTCGGGAGTTTTGTTTGCAATAATTGCAGGACTTATCACAGGATATGCCACAAATCAATATCTGAATCTTTCGCTTTTCCTTGCAATAGCGATACTTGACCCGGATCGTCAGCTGCTGCTGTTCTTTTTTATCCCAATAAAAATGAAGTGGTTCGCGTGGCTGTATCTTGCGCTGATGATATATGATTTTGTGCCGTTCTATGCGATCTCCTACGCAATAAGCGCACATCTGCCTTTCGGAATGACGATCGACCTGCTCAATTCTTTCTGGGACGTTCGTCTGTTCATGATAATTTCCATGCTTAACATTGTCCTGTTTTTCGGCGGAGACTTTTTCCGTAAGATACGCGATAAATTCAGGTACAGAAACGTGCGCAGGAATTTCAAGAAAAATATCCGCATGACCACATTCAAAGATGATGAATAAACGATTTGAGGACACCGCAAAGCGGCGTCCTCGATTTTTTACATATCGTAAACTTCACTTGCTTTTAAAAGCGTGAAATTATTTTCCGAAAGGGCTTCTATTGCCCTGTCGTTGCTGTCCACCCTCAGAATAACATATGCCTGATCCTCCGACTTGGAAATGAATGCATACATATATTCCACCGAAATATTCGCCGCGTAAAGACACGACATAACATCGGAAAGTCCTCCCGGAGTATCGTGTATACCTATGGCAATAACATTTGTTATTGAAACCGTCCAGCCGGCTGATTTCAGTATATTGCAGGCTTCGTCGGGCTTGTTGACTATGATCCGCAGGATCCCGAAATCCTTTGTATCAGCTACCGAAAGCGCGCGAATATCAATATTATTCTCCGCAAGAAGCTTTGTTACCGAGCTGAGCCTGCCCGGCTTGTTTTCAACAAAAATTGAGATCTGCTTTATGAACATAATTATAACCTCCGTTTTAGTTTGAGATTTTTCTTTTTTAACTATGACAAATGTTTCCCGCCCCCTTGAGGGGGCTTGATATTTTAAAATTATATAAAGACCTGCATTGGGGGTGACATGGGTCAAGGCTCAGCCTTGAAGTTTTCTCTTGTCGATCACGCGTACCGCCTTGCCCTCGCTTCTTGCAATAGTCTTAGGAGGAACAAGATGTACTTTCGGATTTATTCCAAGGATCGTTTTGATGGCATATACAAGATCCTTTTCTTTCTGCTGAATATCCTTGACAACATCGGAGAATTGATCGTCCGACATTTCAACATAAACATCGAGAGTATCGGTGTTGTTCACACGATCTACCTCTATCTGATAGTTGGGAGCATAACCCTGTTCGATAAGAACAGTCTCTATCTGGGACGGGAATACGTTTACTCCCCTGATGATAAGCATATCATCGCTTCTGCCTAAAGGCTTGCTCATCTTTACAAGCGTTCTGCCGCAGGAGCATTTTTCTCTTGTAAGAACGCATATATCACGCGTTCTGTATCTGAGCAGCGGGAAAGCTTCCTTGGTAATGCTTGTGAAAACAAGCTCGCCCTTTGAACCCTCGGGAAGTACCTCGCCTGTTTCCGGATCAATAATTTCCGCAATAAAATGATCCTCATTGATGTGCATACCCGTCTGTTCACTGCACTCAAATGAAACGCCCGGACCGCTTGTTTCGGTAAGACCGTAAATATCATACGCCTTTATGCCAAGAGACCTTTCGATTTCACGACGCATTTCCTCCGTCCAAGGTTCTGCACCGAAAATTCCCGCTTTCAGCTTGATGTCATCGGTGGTGTAGCCCATTTCGTGAAGAGTTTCGCCGATATATGCCGCATATGACGGCGTACAGCAGAGTATAGTTGATTGCAGATCTATCATGAATTGTATCTGCCTTTCGGTGTTTCCCGAGGACATGGGCAGCGTCAGACAGCCCACTTTGTGAGAACCGCCGTTCAGTCCCGGACCTCCCGTGAAAAGACCGTAGCCGTAGCAGACCTGACATACATCGTCCTTTGTGCCGCCCGCCGCAGTTATAGCACGAGCGCAGCAATCCTCCCAAAGATCAATGTCATGCTGAGTATAGAACGCAACTACGCGCTTTCCGGTAGTTCCGCTGGTGGACTGGATCCTTACGCAGTCCGAAAGCGGCTTTGCAAGCAAACCATAAGGATAGGCTTCCCGCAGATCTGCTTTTGTGAGAAAAGGAAGCTTGTGCAGATCGTCCGTTGATCTGATGTCATCGGGTGTAACGCCCTTTTCGTCCATGAGCTTCTTGTAGTAAGGCACATTTGCGTAAACGTGCTTTACCTGCGCCACAAGGCGCTCGTCCTGAAGCTTTTTCATGTCCTCGCGGGACATACACTCGATCTCCTTGTTCCAGTATCTTTCCATTGGCTTGATCCTCCTGTTATATAAATTATTAATTATGCCCGAAAATTTCGTCAAGCAGTTTTAT
>CANQZS010000182.1 GCA_947628385.1 uncultured Clostridia bacterium
GTCCCCGTCGGAGCCTGTGCCGGGGTAGGATCTTCCTCCCGTGGCGATAAGCACCGTTTCGGACGGAAAAAAATCGCTCCCGCAGAACACTCCGCATACATGACCGTTTTCCGCCTTTATTCCGGAAGCCCGCTTGTGAATGATCTTCACGCCGTTGTCCATGCAGAATTTTTCCAGCGCCTCCGTAATATCCGAAGCCTTATCGCTTACCGGAAAGACCCTGTTTCCCCTTTCGATCTTTAGAGGAACTCCCAAGGATCTGAAAAATTCCATACAGTCATTACAGCTGAAACGGCTGTATGCCGAATAGACAAATCTCGGATTCACCGGAATATTAGCAAAGAATTCATCGTCGGTGCAGGCGTTCGTAACATTGCACCTGCCCTTTCCGGTGATAGAAAGCTTTTTCCCGCAGCGGTCGTTTCTTTCCAGAAGCAGGACCTTTCTGCCGCGAGCCGCAGCAGTTCCGCCTGCCATCATTCCCGCCGCGCCGCCGCCTATGACTATACAGTCAAAGTGCTCCGGATAATTCGTATTCATACATTTTTATCCTTATCGTCGGAATGTTTATAAACTTCATATTCCTCATAGATCTCATCAAGCCGCTCATAGTTATGGACTACATAATCGCTCTTTCTCAGTCCCACGGCAACTATAAGAGCGTTTATAACGCTCATGGGCGCCACAAGTGAATCCGCAAAGGAAACCATATCGCTCCGTGCCAAAAGAATATTATCCGCATATGCAGCCAACGGAGAAGCCTTGCTGTCGGTGATAGCTATTACCTTTGCCCCCTGAGCCGAAGCGTACTGGAACGCCTGTACCGTATGCTTTGAATACCTTGGAAAGCTTATGCCGATCATAATATCATTTTCGCCGATGTTGAGTATCTGCTCGAACATCTCGCTTGTAGATGTGGTGTGTACGAGCTTTACATTATCAAACATCATATTGAAGTAGAACGACAGGAAACGCGCCAGCACCGCCGCCGATCTTGCGCCGATAACATAGATATTCTTTGCTCTGCAAAGAGTGTCCACCGTCCGGTAGAATTCCTCCCGATCGCCCTCTTCAAGAGTCTTTCTTATCTTGTCAATATCCATATTGAGAACCTTTTCGTAAACGTCGTTGCCGCCGAGCTGATCGTTCATAACGTCTATCCGCTGTACCGTAGTCAGCTTGTTGCTGGTAAATTCCTTTAAAGCTCTCTGGAGCTCGGGATAGCCGTCAAAGCCAAGCTCCGTGGCAAAACGGACTACCGTTGACTCGCTGACTCCGGTTATCGCTCCGAGTTTTGAAGCGGTCATGAACGCCGCCTTGTCATACCTTGTCATGATGAATTCCGCAATTTTTTTATGTCCCTTGGAAAGAGACGGCATGATCTCCTGAAGCTTATTGAAAAGATTAGCGTCAGGTACGTTATTTAACGGCGCATTTTGCTGCGTGCTTGCTTCATTCATAAAAAATCCTCCATTCAGTGTGCTTGCCTGTGAGCCTTGCTTTATCCTGCGGAATATCGCCGCGGATCATTCCCAAAGCTGATCCTGCAATTTTATTATCTCGCTCCGTATTTTTTCCGAAGCTTTTTTATCCGCAATATATTTCCCGTCCGAAAGGAATACAGCGTCTCCCTCTCTGACATTTTCCCCAAGCTTGGAAACGGGTACCTCCAAGCGTCCGTCATCGTTCTCTATAACGGCGACGCCGTCCTCAATGCGCTCCACGATATTCATAGACAGATCCTTTCTTTCAAGCCGTTACCGCGTTTTTCTTTCCGGTCTGACAAGTATGCTTTCTCCGTCGGAATAAACTACAATATTGCCGTTCTTGTCATTGCTGTACCATTCGGCGCCAAGCTCCTCGATCTCCTCTATTGTTTCGGCGTGAGGGTGTCCGTAGCTGTTCCCGTCGCCGCACTGTATGATACATATTTCCGGAGAGACTTCATGGAGAAATTTTTCTCCCGTAGACGTGCTGCTGCCGTGATGTCCCACTTTAAGCACGTCGGAATCCACCTCGCAGCCCGTTTCAAGAATATCATTTTCGGCTTTCTTTTCCGCGTCTCCTGTGAAAAGATATGACGTTGAACCGTATGTAAGTCTCAGGACTACCGAATAATTATTCAGATCGTCGTAATCCTTAACAGGCGCAAGGATCTCAAATTCCGGAGGCTTTTCCCCGCCCTCGGCAGCCTCGCCCAGAGTGTAGACCGTTTCGGGCTTTGCTGCGGTAAGCTTCAATGCCTTGCTTTTAAGAGCCTGCAAAAGATCCTTGTATACCTTTGATGTCGGAGTAAGCTCGTCGCTGACGTGCGGAGCAATGACTCTTCCGATCTCAAAGCCGTAAATTATTTCCGACATTGCTCCCATATGGTCGGAATGAGGGTGCGTAGCAACTACATAATCCAGCTTTTCCACTCCCTGTTCCCTCAGATAGGATATGACCGTATCCGCTTCCTCGGCTTCGCCGCAGTCAATGAGCATTGCCGAATCCTTATACATTATAAGGGAGCAGTCACCTTGACCCACGTCTATAAAGTGTATCTCAAGCTCCGCGTCGTTTTCAATAAAGCTTGATACAGCCGGCTCCGGTATTTCATCGCCGGAGAATTCCAGCCTTGCGCAGTAAACGAATATCGCTCCGAGAAATATAAGAATAAACGTAAGTGCCGGTGAGAAGCCTAACCTCTGCGAGTTCTTTGCCGCCGTCCTTGCGATCCCCTTTGATCCTGACGAGCGTTTCCTGCTTGCCGCCATTTATCTCCATTTCCTTTCCTGCTGCCGGAGCCTTTCTGCTTTTCCGCAGCTTCCGCAAGATATTTTGCATCGGGCTTTACAAGGCAGTCCTTTCCGTGACCTATAAGATCGGTACGGTGAGCTTTTTGCAGTGCTTCAATGACTTTCCGCTGATTTTCCGGACGGAAATACTGCAGCAGCGCGCGCTGCATAGCCTTTTCCGCAGGCGTTTTCGGAACATATACCCTTTCCATCGTGTAAGGATCAAGCTCGGTGTAGAACATACAGGTCGAGATAGTTCCCGGAGTGGGATAGAAATCCTGCACCTGCTCCGGACGGATCTTCAGGCTTTTCAGGAACAGCGCAAGCTCCACGGCTTCCTTTAGCGTGCTTCCCGGGTGTGATGACATAAGGTATGGTACAAGATACTGCTCCTTGCCTATCTGTCCAGTGATCCTGTAGAATTTATCCTGAAATTTTTTATATGCTTCAATATGGGGCTTTCCCATTTTATCAAGAACGACTGCGGAGCAATGCTCCGGCGCGACTTTAAGCTGTCCGCTGACGTGATATTCTATCAGCTCCCGCATGAATTCGTCGTTTTTGTCCTCCATAAGATAATCGTATCTTATCCCGCTGCGGATAAAAACTCGCTTTATGCCGGGGATAGCGCGTATTTTTCTGAGCAGATCCAGATATTCCGTATGATCTGCTTCAAGATTTTTGCATGGCGTGGGAGCAAGACACTTCTTCCCTTTGCAAAGCCCGCTTTCAAGCTGCTTGTGACAGCTTGGCGCACGGAAATTCGCGGTAGGTCCTCCCACATCGTGAATGTAGCCTTTGAAATTCGGCAAATTTGTAAGAAGCTTAGCCTCCGCAAGGATACTTTCCTCACTGCGGACGGCGATCTTCCGTCCCTGATGCAGTGCGATAGAACAGAAATTGCAGTTCCCGAAGCAGCCCCGATTGTGGGTTATGGAAAATTCCACTTCCTTTATGCCGGGAACGCCGCCGTCCTTTTCGTACATTGGGTGATACGTCCTCATATAAGGGAGCGCGTATACCTTATCAAGCTCCTCCGTGGTAAGAACGGGAGACGGTGGCAACTGCACGAGCATATGCTTTTCCTGCCGCTGAATTATCGTCCGTCCGTAAATTTCGTCCTGCCAGTCGTACTGCTGACGGCAGGCGATAGCGTAGGACTTTTTATCCTCGCGGCAAAGCTTCAGAGAGGGACATTCCACCGCGCCCAAGGGCGTGTCCTTTGGCTCGCAAAGATAAGCCGTTCCGCGAATATCCGTAAGTGAATGAACATTCTCC
>CANQZS010000183.1 GCA_947628385.1 uncultured Clostridia bacterium
GAAGAAGTTAGTCAGAATAATACATATATACCCCTCGGCTGTTCGTTCATGGCAAGTCCCTGACAATGACAATTATTACATAAAAGATGTTGTCGATATTATAACCGACTATATAGGCGGTGGGGACGGATGCCTTACCTGTTCCATACTCATGGAAACAGTTTTAACAGACGAACTGCCCGAAGGAAGTTACATAATCGTATCACCTGATAACGATGAAATTGAACCTAAAAACACGGTTCTGAACACCTTAAAATCCATCTTAAATTTGGGGTAAAAATAAAGGATATTTATTCAGATTTTTCACCCCATAAATATCCCGTATTTTGAAATAGTGAAAACGTGATAACGGCGAGGGTTTAAGGGCATTTTCAAAAGGGAAAATGTAACTGGGTTCTTTTACGATGTTACATTTTCTCTCCAAAAAGAAGGTGATATTTGCATGAACAGAAGCAATGTTAAATACGACATTTTGATGTGCCTTATGGAAACAGGAGTGGCGTTTCATCAGACAATAAGAGAGGTCTTGCGAGGTAATACGACCATATCAAACAATCTCACGTATCTTATAAAAAACGGATATGTTCAACGGCGTAATCTGCAAATCAAGACGAGCAATTATAAAACATACACAGTCAGTTATGTAGCAATCACAAGGAAAGCCGTTCAATGGTTAGTAGATAAATACACGGACAGTTACCTACCATACATACCAAACCCTGTACCTCGTTTTCAATTAACGGACGTACGTACAAAAGAGATGATGTACCGCAATCTTAAAAACTCAACTGCTGTAGCGGTCTTTAATTCGATAGGCATAGAAATATCAGGACAGCAAAAAGAAGAAGTATCGGATAGTGTGTACTTTACGGATATGGTACAACAGGCAAAAGAGGAATACATAAAAGCAAAAGAAGGGATAATGGGGCAGTATAAGGGAAGTAACGGTAACATAATAGGGCAAAACAACCAAAAGCTGATAATGGACGACCAAAAGCTAACCTATTATCCATCACGCACAATACGAGACAGCTTCACACTAACAGAAGAAGAAGTCCAACAGTACAAATTTTCTACACATATCGGTCTATTAGCAAACCGTTCAAAGTCTTATTTGGTGTATATGTCAGACACGAACGGCACTACATTCAGGAAACAAGCTGTGGACAGAGCGCAACTCTCTGCAAAAACACTGTTAAGACGACAAGGCTTAGACGTGGGATTGAGCATGGATATAGGTGACGGCATAATACTGTTCAAGAACAATCGCGAACTGGAAAAGAGCTTCCAAAAGCTTGTAAAACATGAGCCAAAAGCTGATGATGAATTGAGCGTAGATAAAAAACTCTCTGATATATTCGGTCACATGTACGCACTCGTTGTCAAGCATAAGGATATAGCAGTAATGGAAAAGGTCATAAACGGTAATGGTGACAGGTTCAGAAAAGAGGTTTGCCGGTACGTATTGGATAACGATATACGGTTCACGGAAAACTACGATAATATCATGGAACTCAAAATGGACGATACACCCGCCTTTGTGGGCGTGGATATGGACTTGTGCAGAATCCAGTACGCATATAGGAAGATACAAAACTCTCCTGATACCAGTATCATAATCTGCTACGAACATCAGGTAGACACATATAAACGTATCATGCCCCACGATAAGGTGATGTACTTCACTGTGAAACTGTGAAACTGTAAGAGGGGAAATAGGGGCAAGAGAAAAATAAAAAAAAATAAATTAAATAAAAAAATAAAAAATATTTAATTTATCAATATATATTTTTTCTTTCTTCCACATAGCCGCCCCACATCCACTCCGAATAAATACGACCATTGTTAATTTTTTGACAAGAATATATAAGCCAAAAACTAAAAATAGTTGAGCCAAGAGGGAAAGAGAGAGAAGGTGAGGACAGGAATGAACAGGATAGAGATAGGAGACAGGTTCGGTAGTTTAGAGGTCATAGCAGATAAAGGCAGAGATAAGAACCATCATCATAAGTATGCGTGTCAGTGCTATAACTGCGGTCATGTTTACGACATTGATGTTCGTGTACTTATGAAGGGAACGTATTACTGCAGGAACTGCGGCAAGGGCAGGAGAGACGAGGAACTTCCCAAAGAGTTTATTGAACAGATGATGTAAGGAGAGGGAATAGGCGAAGCGATGAAAATAGTAGTAGTAAGACACGGAGAAGTCCCGTCGCATAAGTTGAGACAAGCGTGTGCGGATAATGAGACACTAACAGAACGCGGCAAAGCGCAAGCGAGAGAATTACATAAGATACTCGGTGGATATAGGTTTGACGCGGTATATAGTTCCTCACTGCAACGCACAAAAGATACGGCACGTATCATCACCGAAGGACAGGGTATTGAGATTATAATAGACGAGCGGCTAAATACGCGCAGGAAAAAGAAGGGCATGGATTTAGGGTTGCTTGTCGATAAAGCGTATTGGGACTTGCACTACCATAAATACGACGGCATAATAGAGCCGCTTTCGGAGTTCTATAACCGAGTATGTCAGTTTTTGGCGGAAGTAACGACCAAAGGCTACGATAAAGTCCTGTTAGTAACACATCATTCCGTAACAAAAGCGATAGAAGCGTATTTTATGGACTTGATGGTAGACGGTATGCTTATAAGCGACGGCTTAGAGCCGGGGAACATAGCAGTATTTGAAAAAAAATAAGGGAGATAAGAAAATCACTTCCGGCAACGGAAGTGTCACGGTTAGAGGCAAAAGACCCTCTGATTGTGAGCAGAACCCACAGCTCTCTCGCTTCACTAATTAACTTAAATGTGGAGATAAGCAAGCTTTGTGCTGCTTAAATCTAAGTTTAAGCCGTATGTGAAGTAGAGAAGTCTATCCTATCTAAATTGGATAGAAGCTCCGCCTATAGCTGCTTGCAGTTTAGGGGGAAAGGTTCACAAATAGATGAAAGGAGAAATAAGCGATGTCAAAACGGACAAAGAGGGCAGTCTCGTTTCTTGTAAGTATGAGTATGGCGATATGCTTAATGTCAATGCCCGCAAGCGCAATACAGCAAGGTTACGAGCCGTACCTTAATAAGACCAAGTATACATATACAGGCGAACCTATAACTCCGACACCAATGTTCCGGTCAGGCGCACATCAGAGTATTAGTTTAGTCAAAGACGTTGATTATACCGCCGCATATCCCGATAATGTCAATGTAGGCGAGAAAACTATCAGCCTGACAGGGATAAGCGAGAAAGTCAACGGCACATATACGCTGAACTACAGCATAGAACCGCAGCAGATAGGTATGACAGAAATACAGATTGCAAAACATCTCGAATACCCCGGCGAAGCAGCGAAGCCAAAGCCGACAGTTACATATAACGACAAAACGCTTGTTGAGGGAACGGACTATCTGCTCTCATACACGAATAATGAGAATGTCGGTACAGGCAATGTCATAATCACGGGCATAAATAACTTTACAGGCACGGCTACGAGACAGTTTAACATTACACGGGTGATGCTTAATCAAGACAATGTGGCGATTGAGGATATACCGGTGCAGACAATAACCGATACAGGCGCAGAACCGAAACCGGTTATTGAGCATAACGGCAAAGAGCTTGTCGAAGGTGACGATTATGACCTTATGTATGAGAACAACACCAAACACGGTACAGGCACGGTACATATAACATTCAAGGGCAATTATGAAGGCACGGCAGAGAAAAGCTTTGAGATTAAGCAGGGGTATACGAGTAATCAGTTTGACATAGACAGTATTCCTACGCAAACATATACGGGTATGCCTATCACGCCAAGACCGGTTATAGTCTTTAACGGTCAAAGGTTGAGTGAGAATGAAGATTACACGCTCCATTACAGGGATAACATATATTCGGACACGGCGTATATTGACATATCCTTTGAAGGCGATTATGCGGGCAGTACAACGGCGGCTTTCCAAATCAGTCCCACGCAGACGGGGAAAGAAATAAGGATAGATAATATCCCCACACAGGCATGGACAGGCG
>CANQZS010000184.1 GCA_947628385.1 uncultured Clostridia bacterium
TGCTGTCCGCCTGCCGTTGCGGAGCGCGCGAACAGGCAAGCCTTGTTCTCGCCGTAATATTCTTTAAGAACATTGAATACCGTTTTATTATAAAGATACGTATAATAGTTGTGCATTGCGATAGGATCAGATCCGTCAAAATATTTTACCTTGGTAGGGATCCTTTCGCCAAAGTCTGTTTTGAAGCAGTCAACTCCCATTTCGCAAAGGACCTTTAGTTTGGAGGCGTACCATTCGCACGCTGCGGGATTTGTGAAGTCCACCAGTCCCATGCCCGGCTGCCACATATCGCACTGGAAAACGCTGCCGTCGGGATTCTTTACAAGGTAGCCGTTTTTCATTCCCTCATCGAAAAGCTTTGAGCGCTGGGCGATATACGGATTTATCCATACGCATATTTCAAGACCCTTATCCTTGAGCCTTTTGAGCATTGCGGGAGGATCGGGGAACTGACGCGTATCCCATTCAAAATTGCACCATTCAAATTCTTTCATCCAGAAGCAGTCGAAATGGAATACCTGAAGAGGTATATCTCTTTCAGCCATGCCGTCGATAAATGAAGTAACGGTCTCCTCGTCATATGATGTTGTAAAGGAAGTCGTGAGCCACAGACCGAACGTATAAGCCGGCGGGAGAGCGGGCTTTCCTGTAAGGGAAGTATAATTGGAAAGCACTTCGGTAAGGTTTTCACCGCCGATCATGAAATATTCAAGATGCTCTCCGGGGACGGTAAATGATACCTTTGAAACGGTGTCGGAGGCTACCTCATAGGATACCTTGTCCGAGCTGTTCACAAATACGCCGTAGCCCCTTGACGATACATAGAACGGTATGCACTTATATGACTGATCCGAGCAAGTTCCTCCGTCGGAATTCCATGTTTCAACGCTCTGACCGTTCTTTACGAATGTGGTGAATTTTTCGCCGAATCCGTAGATATTTTCGCCTACGGAAAGGGTAAGCTGTTCGCGGAGATATGTACTTCTTTCGTCCTGAGGATAGCTCCAGAATGTATCGTCCTGAGTATGGGCGAGGCGGGTAGAAACTCTGAACTGATTTTCGTTGACGATGGTAGTCATTCTCCAAGCTCCGCCGGTGAGCTTTTTATCCTTGTAATAATACTGTATGTTCCAGCTCCATTTTCCTATACGTACTTTAGTTCCGCCGGAAACGAGCTCCCAGTAATCGTCAGTTTCGTTTATGTCGGGAGTAAATCCCTGATCCTCGTTAAGCTCAAATTTTGGCATATTATCAAGAGTTCCCTTGTAATGGTCGATAGTGACCTTTATAACGTCTTTCTGGGTCGATGAAAATGTTATATCAAGAACGGGACCGCCGAGGGTCATTCCTCTGTTCTGGATATAATTTGTTGTTGCAAGGACATTGATCGAATTTGTTCCTGCTTTGACCTCATAAGCCTGAGAAGCGTAATTGACTTCATAGCCTCTTTTATTCAGCCAGAATCCGTCTGCGAATTTCATTTGGACAAAACTCCTTTACAATGTAATTGATTACATTGTACAACATACACATAAAAATTTCAAGGGGTTTGAAAATTTTAACTTTTTATTCACAAATAATATGTAATTTCAAGAATACAAGCTATGCCCAAGGAATATAAATGTCTTAGCAGTTGTGTAAAAACGCGAAAACAAGGAGGAATTCATATGGACTTTAAAGTGAACAGAGAGGAAATTGCAGCCGCAGAGGTCATCTTTGACGATACTCAGGAGCAGTCGGTGGAGCTTGATTATGTTCTTCCCGATTATTATCCGGAAATTTTTAAAATAATCAAATGTATCACAGTTCCGAAAATATTGTCATACAATGCCGGCGGAGACAGGCTTACATACGAAATGGCGGTCTGCATACGCGTTTTGTATTGCAGCGAGGGCAGCAGTGCGGTCAACTCGGTGGAGCAGAAGCTGACATACACAAAAACCGTTGAATTCGGACGAACGGTAACGGATCCGCGCATAACCATAGTTCCCTCGGCGGACTATATAAACTGCCGCGCGGTAAATCAGCGCAGGCTTGATATTCGCGGAGCAGTCTCAATAAAAATAAAGGTATCCGCACTTAATAAAAAGGAGATCGTCTGCGACGCTTTCGGAGGAGGTATACAGCTGAGGAAGATACCCGTTACATATCCGTCCTCAAAGCTGTATACGGCAAAGCGGGTGACCGTTTCGGAGGAATTTGATCTCGGAATGTCCAAGCCGCCTATAATAAATATTCTCAGAGGAGATGCGGTAATTGCTTCATCGGATAAAAAGGTGATAGCAAATAAGCTTATCGCAAAGGGCGAGATACACATAAATATGCTTTATAGCTGCCGCAAGGACGACTGTGACAGTATTGAAGCTATGCAGTTCACTCTTCCGTTTTCACAGATAATTGATCTTGAGGGAATAGATGAAAGATATATCTGCAATGTGGAACCGGAAATAATATCCTGTGATATTGAGCCGCGTTCGGACGGTGACGGGAATTCCAAAATAGCGGAATGTACGCTTTCGCTGCTTATAGTCTGCTCGGCATACCGTCAGGCTTCTGCGGAGCTTGCGGTAGACGAGTATTCGATCGCTTACAGGACGGACAGTGAACGTTCGGACATAAAGATCGAGCTTCCTCCGCAGCAGATAAATTCCTCCTGTGTTGTAAAATGTTCAATGGAGTACGGAGACGGAGGCATAGACAGGATATATGACGTCTGGTGCAGTGTGAACGGGGCTTCCGCAAAGCCTGACGCCGAGAACGGAAATATTATCGTAAGCGGGAACGCTTCATACTGCGTTATGGCGAAGAGTACGGACGGAGAACCGGTCATTATAGAAAAGGACGAGAGCTTTTCCGTAAATATTCCCGCCGAAAATATCAGTGAATTTTCACGCGCGGACGTTAAGCTCGTGCCTGTGTCATGCTCGTATAATCTGGCTTCTGACAGCAGCGTTGAAGCAAAGACCGAGCTGAGGATCACAGGTGAGATAACGGGAACTATGAATATATCCTGCATAACCGATATAAGCATTGACGAAAACGAGGCTGTAAAGAAAAGCTCCGATTACGCTCTGAAGCTCTATTTTGCAGATGAAAATGAAGATCTCTGGGAGATAGCTAAAAAGTACGGAACTTCCGTATCGGCAATAATCGAGGAAAACGACATAGAAGACGACAAGCTTTCAGGAAAAGGAATGATCCTTATTCCGATATTATAAACCGCGATAATAAAATCAATGGAGGTATACCCGAATGACAAATAACGATATTTACTGCGATATTGCCAAGCGTACGGACGGAGATATTTACATCGGCGTCGTAGGTCCTGTCCGTACGGGAAAATCAACTTTTATCAAAAAATTCATGGAGCAGCTCGTTATTCCTAATATTTCGAGCGAATACAGGCGTGAACGTGCGGTAGATGAGCTTCCCCAGTCCTCGGCGGGAAAGACCATTATGACTACCGAGCCGAAATTTATTCCGGAGGAAGCCGTAGAGGTCACTATAGGAGACAAAACGCGGTTCAATGTGCGTATGATAGACTGTGTAGGGTACATAGTTCCCAGCGCTATAGGATATATTGAGAATGAGGCTCCGCGAATGGTAGTTACTCCATGGTTCGAGGAGGAGGTCCCATTTGCTATGGCTGCGGAGGTAGGAACGCGAAAGGTCATACAGGATCATTCCACAATAGGACTTGTTATCACTACCGACGGGAGCATTTCCGATATTCCCCGTGAGGAATATGAGGAATCCGAGCAGAGGGTCATAGATGAGCTGAACGCCATTAACAAGCCGTTTGTGATCCTCCTTAATTGTCTGTATCCGGAATCAAGGGAATCAAAGGAGCTTGCTTCAAGACTTTCACAGAAATATGGTACGCCGGTAATTCCGGTGAACTGTGTGGATCTTGAGGAGAATGACATAAGCAATATTCTCAGGCAGGAATTGTATGCTTTCCCAATAAAGGAAATAAATATCCGTATGCCGAGGTGGATAACAGGTCTTGCTAAAGGACACTGG
>CANQZS010000185.1 GCA_947628385.1 uncultured Clostridia bacterium
ATGCGTCCCTTGAATTGGCTTTCGCCTATCGAATTTTTGAATATTTATTCTGTACAATATCATTGACAAACTTACATAAAATGAAAAAATAACCGCCCACGCTCCAAAGTGACGGTTATTTTTATAACTCAAAC
The DNA here is from genome assembly GCA_947628385.1 of uncultured Clostridia bacterium. Classification (GTDB taxonomy): domain Bacteria; phylum Bacillota; class Clostridia; order Oscillospirales; family Ruminococcaceae; genus RGIG8773. The sequence goes on from CANQZS010000185.1 coordinate 135, forward strand.
TTAGGAGCAGCCGTACACCGGTGTGCCCTTTTTTATATTATATCACACAAATTATTCCTTGTCAATAGGTAAAATAAAAAAATGGGCAGGATGACCCGCCCATTTTTATTGCTTTTACTCTTTCAGATCTTAAATCAAGATCCAGAAGTACCAGAAGAACTTTTAGGAGTCTCAGCGAGGAGAGGATAAATACCATAGATGGTTCCTTTTTTAGCAGTAGACTTCTGATCAGATTCAGTAAGCTGAGTTTTATTAGCACTTGAAGCTGTATCAGTCTGTGTCCATGTAGCAAATTTAACGCTGTATGTTGCAGGTTCAACAGCAGCAAAACCTACGCCTGTAAAGTTTTCACCAAGATATGAGATCATATCCCAATCGTCATCATCATAACCCTGCTTATTAACTTTCAAGCCGCCATCTGCCGTACAAGGAATTTTAGCATTTGCGCCTGTGCCGCTGATTGGTCCAATTACAAATCCCTTTTCGGCTTTGCCGCCGCCATTAGTCAGTGTACCGCCACTGATAGAGTACTGTGTAAGAGCTGTTGCCATAGAAGTATGAACCAGCTTAGCGTTAGCGTTTGCGGAAGAGATTCTTGCGTTTCTAACGTAACCGAGCATAGAAGGTACGAGGATAGCAGCAAGAACGCCGATGATCGCGATAACAACGATCAGTTCGATAAGAGTAAAGCCCTTAACCTTTGAATTTCTCATTGGAAATTCCTCCTTCTTAAAAATTTTAAAATATTTTTTATTAAAAAGCGTTATTAAGGTGTTAATGCCCACGCGACCGCCAGACACGACGCTCAAGCCGGCAAAAACATATTAACAAAGCACTTTTCCTTAAATCATAAAATGCTGCTGTATACATCATCAGCAAAGGGATAACAGCCTATTGCCAAACCGGTTTTTTTGTAAATGTCCTGCTCCTGCATAATATTTTTAACAAAAAACATCATACAAGGGAGCTCGATATGTGACCCGCCTATAGGATTTACGCTCGTTACACCACTAATATAGTTTGAAAGAGCAATTCCGCCCTCGCCGACTTCGCTGGCATCATACAGACCGGTTTTAGGGTCTTTACCGTCAACAAGATCGCGACATATTACCGAACGCACTTCATAATTCTGATAATCTATCATTACGCAGTATGTACCCGTCATGTTATCGTCTATACGTCCGCTTATAGCGCTATTGAGTCTGTTATAGAGTTTATTTGCGTAATTTTTCTCTACATCAGATCCCTTAGATTTGATAACATCCAGAGCAGCAGTAGAAATATCTTCGCTGTAAACGCTTCCCGTCGCGCAGTTCGGGATCGGGAAAGACGCCGGTTCACCGGGGCCGGACTGATCATATACAGTCATTAAATGTATTTCATCGCCGAGACGAGCCGCACCTCCGGAATAAGCATTTCCGTTTACATCTTTATCAGCTATCCTGAAAAACAGAACAACGCCTAATATATTACCGCCGTGGTTCTCACGGGGTTCAAATATTGACTGATCCTGTTTTATCTCGCTATTTGTTAAAATATCCTGAAATGCTGTAAACACCATTTGTGCCTTAGCATTATTGGTCTCTATCGCTGCATTTCTCCGGAATCCGGAAATAACAGTGGAGAGAATACCTGCAAGAACAGCGATTATAGCAATAACGACTATCATTTCAACCAAGGTAAAACCCTTGACTGACTTCTTTGACATACTCATCGGACTCCCCTCCTTATTGCCGACCGGCGGAAAATTCCGCAGATTCCTTTAACTGTAATTATTATATACCTCCGTTCAGGATTTGTCAATAGAAAAATGATATTTTTATCTCTGATTTTGTGAATTTGTAGGTTTAAACATTCCGCAGGCATATTTTTCAGCGATTTTTAACAATTTACTAATAATGCGAAAACGTTTTAGTGCTAATTAAACAAAAATTTTCAACAATAATTAGAATCTTCTGTAAATTTGAACATTTAAAAATGTTAATTTAATACAATTATACGTGCAAAATATATAATTTTTTAAAAAATGCAGATATTTTTGCATATAGTGATCGTCCTCTGAAAGTGTGGCATAGGATCGCAGGCAGGTGAAATTTTTTCACATTCCCCTTGACAAAGCCGGCAAAGCGTGATATAATATTATCATAAAGCAAGAGCACCAATTGGACGACTTGCTCCCAGTTTTATGATTATAAAATAACCGTCAACTTTGGGAGAGCTGGACGGTTATTTTGTTCGCCTTATTTTTTCTTTTTGTTGTCAAAAAACTTAATTATGTCGAAAATAAGGGCAATAATTCCGGTAAGCATAATTATGAACGTAAAAAGTTCCGTATATGTAACCATCATTATCACCTCCCTTTCGGGAGCATAGCCGTCCGTCGAATTGGTGCACTTGCAAGCTTATTTTATCATATTTTGTTTTACTTGTCAATAATTTGTAGAAATATTTTGCGCCGCTTTTGACAAGAGGTGAAAAAAAAATTCGCCTGCCCCCTTGACAAAGCCGGCAAAGCGTGATATAATATTACCATAAAGCAAGCGCACCAATTGGACGACTTGCTTCCCTTATTTTGATTTGTAAAAAATAACCGTCAGCCGGGAAGCATGGACGGTTATTTTTTTGCCTTATTTTTTCTTTTTGTTGTCAAAAAACTTAATAATGTCGAAAATAAGGGCAATAATTCCGGTGAGCATAATTATGAACGTAAAAAGTTCCGTATATGTAACCATCATTATCACCTCCCTTTCGGGAGCATAGCCGTCCGTCGAATTGGTGCACTTGCAAATTTATTTTATCATATTTTGTTTTACTTGTCAATAATTTGTAGAAATATTTTGCGCTTCGCGCAAAAACAGCGAGAGGGAAACGCTTCCCTCTCGCTGTTTTTTTTACTTGGTTACAGGCGCCGATTTGAGATAACGCTCAAATTCATTGATGTCAAGACTCTTCTCTCTTGCACTCATCTCGGTAATTATACCCTCTTTTACAAGCCGCGCAAGCTCCTGATCGAGACATACCATTCCCTCTTTTCTACCCGTCTGGATAGCCGTCTGGATAAGGTGTACCTTGTTGTCACGGATCATGGCTTTTATAGCGTCCGTTGCATTAAGGATCTCAAGAGCAGCGATTCGTCCCGTTCCGTCCGCTTTAGGAATAAGAGTCTGCGCTATGATCCCTACAAGAACTGTTGCAAGCTGCGTTCTGATCTGGGACTGCTGATGCGACGGAAATACGTCAATGATACGGTTTATCGTATCAGCCGCACAGGTGGTGTGAAGCGTGGACATTACAAGGTGTCCCGTTTCAGCCGCCGTTACAGCCGCATTGATAGTTTCAAAGTCACGCATCTCTCCTACGAGGATAACGTCCGGATCCTCACGGAGGGCAGCTCTCAGCGACATTGCAAAGGATTCTACATCGTCGCCGACCTCTCTCTGATTTATCATGCAGCGCTTATGCTCGTGAACATACTCGATAGGATCCTCTACCGTGATGATATGTGCGGAACGATTTACGTTTACATAATCTATCATTGCGGCAAGCGTTGTAGATTTACCGGAACCTGTAGGACCTGTTACAAGTATAAGTCCTCTCGGACGGAGCGCAAACTCTCCGAGTATAGGCGGCAGATCAAGATCCTCAAAGGTAGGAATATCGTTTCTCAGCAGACGAATGGCAATTGCCGTATTGCCCCTCTGATGATAAACATTGACTCTGTGACGGTAGCCGCGCCTTGTAACATACGAAAAGTCGGCGTCTACCTTATTTTTGATGTTCTCCATGTTACGGCCGCCGGTCATCTGCTCGCAGATCTTCATAATGGCGGCTTCCGTCATCTCCGGATAGGAGCTGAGCTTGCGGAGGGAACCG
>CANQZS010000186.1 GCA_947628385.1 uncultured Clostridia bacterium
CCACAAAGGCTCTGGGTCACGGTGACTTCCAGCTTCTTGTATTTGCGCCAAGCTCTGTTCAGGAAATGGTCGATACCGTCACAAAGGCATTTGATCTTGCGGACGAATACCGTATGCCCGCTATGATACTTGCAGACGGACTTCTCGGTCAGATGATGGAGCCTGTCACATTCCCCGAAATTTCCGCAAAGCAGACCGAAAAGCCTTGGGCTGCAAACGGACACGGAAACAAGAGAAAGCACAATATCATAAATTCTCTGTACCTCCAGCCGGACGTTCTTGAAAAATCGGTGCGCGACAGATTTGAAAGATACGCCGAGATCAAGGAAAAGCACGCGGAGGCTGAGCTTTACATGACCGAGGACGCAGAGGTAACGGTAGTTGCATACGGCGCTACTGCCCGTGTTGCAAAATCCGCAGTAAATATGGCAAGAGAACAGGGCATAAAGGCAGGACTTATCCGTCCTATCACTCTCTGGCCGTTCCCTGTAAAGCAGATAAACGAGGGCTCAAAGAACGCTCACACGCTGCTTTGTGTGGAAATGTCCATGGGACAGATGATAGACGACGTAAAGCTTGCGATAAACTGCTCCAAGCCTGTTGAATTCCTCGGCAGGACCGGCGGAGTCATACCAAAGCCGTCTGAGGTGCTTGAGGAAATAAAGAAGATTTCAGGAGGTGCAAGGTAATGGCTATAGTATTTGAAAAGCCAAAGGCTCTGGCGGATATTACGTTCCACTACTGCCCGGGCTGCACTCACGGCATTATACACCGTCTTGTTGCGGAGGTCATAGATGAAATGGGAATAGAGGGCGAGACCATAGGCGTTTGCCCTGTAGGCTGTTCCGTTATGGCATACGATTATTTCAACTGCGATATGATCGAAGCCGCTCACGGACGTGCTCCCGCCGTTGCAACAGGCGTTAAGAGGACGAATCCGGATAAGTTCGTATTCACATATCAGGGCGACGGCGACCTTGCGGCTATAGGTACTGCCGAGACGGTACACGCGGCTACAAGAGGCGAAAATATCGTCGTAATTTTCGTAAACAACACCACCTACGGAATGACGGGCGGTCAGATGGCTCCTACCACGCTCCCCGGACAGATAACTCAGACCACGCCTTACGGACGTGATCCGGAGCTTGCCGGCTATCCGGTAAGAGTATGTGAAATGCTTGCAACACTCAGCGGAACTGCTCTTGCTCAGAGAGTGGCGGTAAATTCCGTTCCCCATATAAGAGAAGCAAAGAAAGCCATTAAAAAGGCCTTTGAAAATCAGCGTGACAAGAAAGGCTTCTCTATTGTAGAAGTTCTTTCCACCTGTCCTACAAACTGGGGACTTTCTCCCGTGGACGCTTTAAAGCGCCTTGAGGACGAGATGATACCCTACTATCCGCTTGGAGTTTACAAGGACACAAACGCATTTCCTAAAAAGGAGGAAAACTAAAAGCTTGTTTTCAGCAAGCTTTTAGTTCAAAACGATCGAAAGGAGGAATGCTTGCTTCGCAAGCATGATTATAATTTATGACACATGATATACTTCTTGCAGGCTTTGGCGGACAGGGAATACTGTTTGCGGGAAAGATCCTTGCTTACTCCGGACTTATGGATAATAAGGAAGTTTCGTGGCTTCCGTCCTACGGACCGGAAATGCGCGGCGGAACGTGTAACTGTTCGGTATGTATTTCCGACAAGCCTATCGGTTCTCCGCTGGTGCTGGAGCCGTCAATACTTATTGTAATGAATACGCCGTCTATGGAAAAATTTGCGGGAGCCGTAAAGCCGGACGGAGTAATAGTTTCCGACAGTACAATGGTAGATGTAAAGACTGACAGAACGGACGTAAGGGCGTTTTACATACCTGCCACGCAGCTTGCCACAGACAATGATCTTCAGGGCGGCGCGAATATGATACTTCTCGGAAAGATGTTCCGTGAAACAGGTATCGTTTCAATGGACATATTCAAGAAAGCTGTTGAAAAGGTAGTACCTGCAAAGAAAGCTGCACTTGCGGCGAACAATCTTAAAGCTGTTCAGATAGGAATGGATTACAAGGATTAACAAATATCCCCCGCTAAAAAACGGGGGATATTTCTGTTTCACGAAACGCAAGGTTTAATGCGTAATGCGTAATTAACAATTTTGCGCCGCAGGCGCAAAATTATAATTACTTTTTAAAAAGCTGAATGAACATTATATACGTCCGATCAGTTTATTCATCGACCTCTGAAACCTTTAGCATATTTGTGTTTCCGGCAATGCCAAGAGGTATTCCCGCCGTAAGAACTACAGTGTCTCCCCTGCTCACATATCCGCCGCTTTCAGCGACCTGTACCGCACTGTCAAACAGCTCGTCGGTGTTTTCCTTTTCGTCAATATAGACCGGATAAACTCCCCAGCTCATGCTCATCTGACGAAGTACCGTCAGGTTCGGCGTACAGCCGATTATCATGCAGTGAGGACGGAATTTTGAAAGATTTCTCGCCGTTGAACCGGATTTGGTCACGGTTATTATCGCCCTTGCTCCTATGTCGTGCGCCGTTGTGACCGCCGCGTGAGCAATGGCGTTTGTAACGTTCTTTTCCCCCGCTGAGGGACGAAGTCCGAGCTGCTTTATATAGTCTATATTATTTTCCGTCGTTTCCGCAATAAGAGCCATTGTGCGCACAGCCTCTACAGGGTGCTTTCCTGCGGCAGTCTCTCCGGAAAGCATTATTGCTGATGTGCCGTCATAGATCGCGTTTGCAACATCGGTTATCTCCGCTCTTGTAGGACGTGAATTGTTTATCATTGATTCCAGCATCTGAGTTGCGGTTATAACATTTTTGCCCGCAAGGTAGACCTTTTCAATGATTTCTTTCTGGATAGCCGGTATCTGCTCAAACGGGATCTCCACGCCCATATCTCCGCGGGCGACCATTATCCCGTCCGCAGCTTCGATGATCTCGTCAATGTTGTTCACGCCGTCCATATTTTCTATCTTTGCAATTATCCTCGGAGATGACCAGCCAAGACTTTTTATGAATTTCCTAAGATAATTAACATCAGCCGAGGAACGCACAAACGACGCGGCAATAAAATCATATCCCATTTTTGCGCCGAATTCCAGATCGCTCATATCCCTTTCCGAAAGATACGGCATGGAAAGCTCTGTTCCCGGAACGTTTATGCCCTTATTGTTGGAAATTATCCCGCCCACTATTACTCTGCATACAATATCAGTTGCGGTGATCTTTTCGGCTTTAAGCTCCACAGCGCCGTCGTTGATAAGGATAGTAGTTCCCACGGAAATATCTGCGGGAAGTCCTTTAAAGGATATTGAAGCGCGCTCCGCAGTGCATGGGATCTCCTCGGTAGTAAGGGTGAATATATCCCCGTCATGTATCTCTGCGGGCTTGTCGTCAACAAATTTCCCAAGGCGTATCTCCGGTCCCTTGGTATCGAGCATGGTCGCTATAGGAAGTCCAAGCTCCTCACGGAGACGGACTACCTGCTCAAAGCGGCGCTTATGCATTTCATAATCGCCGTGGGAAAAATTAAAGCGGGCAACATTCATTCCCTCCAGCATCATCTGGCGGAGGATATTATCATCGTCCGTTGCCGGACCTATCGTACAGACTATTTTGGTTTTTCTCATAAAAGATCATTCCTTTTAAGCAATTTTTAAGGTATGGTTCATATGCGCATCAATTTGCGTATTTTCTGCATAAAGCTGTCCTGCTTTTTGTCCTGATATTTTTTTACGTAGGAACGCGCGGCGTTTTCATAAGCTTCCCTGATAAATACCGCTTGTGAATCCACAGGCTCCGCCTCGGATCTGACGTGAACGTAGGTACCGTCCGGAAGCATTTTGCGGGCTTTTACATTGTCGCTTGTAAGGATCCCGAAAATATGCATGATCCTTTTGCGTACCCGTACATCATAAATGGGAACGGCTACCTCTACCCGCCTTATGGTATTCCTCGTCATGAAATCCGCAGAGCT
>CANQZS010000187.1 GCA_947628385.1 uncultured Clostridia bacterium
TGTCAGGCGGGGAACCGAGCAGCATTAAGCGGAACGTTTCGTGTGCCGCAGCAAGCCTGCACACCTATGTACCGGATCAATTTTTTACCGGCGGTGAGCTGTCAATGAATTTTTTAAAAAAGCTTGCCGGATTCTGGGCGGAATTCTCCCCCTGGCTTCTGGTCCATATCATAGTTTTCTGTCTCGCAGGCGGATATTTCGGTTATGAATTCCTCGGCGAACAGGGAGCCGCTTATTACTATACCGTGATACTGATAAGCATTGCGGCGGCACTGGTGTTCTCTGTATTCGCTTTCCTTGCATTTGGAAAAAGAGACATAAGATATGCGGTGAATAAAGCCGATCCATTCGACAAAAGACGTATATACAGCCGGTTCAGCGGCGGCAGAGCAGAGCTTATGTGCGAAGCTGTAGTAGATATGGATATGATGAGCTTTTCGGAAGCCCTCGAAAAGCTAAGGGAGATCGGCGAAAACGGCGAGCTCTCAAACGACCAGCGTGCTCTGCTTTATTACTATACGGCTAAATGCTACCAGCTTATGGGATACCCTTCAAACGGAGCAAAATATTTCCGCGACGCCATAGAGCTCGGATTCGATCAGGACGACGCTTACCTCCTTGCCGCAAGGTGCCTTGTCCAGAACGGCAGCTTCGATGAGGCTGTGAAAAACTATAATATACTTATTTCCAGAGACTGCGTTTTTGATTTCCTATATACGGATATAGGGATCGCATATCTGAAAAAGGGCGACGGAGAAACGGCTCTGGAATATTTTAAAAGATCTATAAACGAGGGAAAGAATTACGCCTTTGCTCTCGGAGGCTGCTCGCTGGCTTACCTGCGCCTCGGGGATCTTGAAAAAAGCAATGAATTCTATAAAAAAGCGCTTGCCTGCAATATGAGCGATATTTACGGCTTCAAGATATTCTACTGCAATATAGCCGAATCCGTGGGTCTTATCGACAAAATAAACCCGAATATCAAAAAAAGCATGATAACAGGCAGCGAAATAATAAGATGATTCTTAAAAGGAGTGTGGGATATGTATAAGGCTCTTTACAGGAAATACCGTCCTATGACCTTTGACGACGTTGTATCCCAGTCCCACATAACCACCACTCTGAAAAACCAGCTCATAAGCGGAAAGACCGCTCACGCCTACCTTTTCACAGGCTCGCGCGGAACGGGAAAGACCACCTGTGCAAGAATACTTGCAAAAGCCCTTAACTGTCTGGATCCGATAGACGGCAATCCTTGCCTTAAATGCGAGATATGCCGAGATGCGGACGAGGGCGCGCTTTCAGATATTATCGAGATCGACGCGGCGTCAAACAACGGCGTTGACGATGTCCGCGACCTGCGGGACGGCGCTGTCTATACCGCAGAAAGATGCCGTTACAGAGTCTATATAATCGACGAGGTCCATATGCTCTCAAAGGAGGCTTTCAATGCGCTCCTGAAAATAATGGAGGAGCCTCCCCCGCACGTGAAATTCATACTTGCGACCACCGAGATACACAAAGTCCTCCCGACCATACTTTCCAGATGTCAGAGATATGACTTCCATAGGATTCTGCCGGAGGACATAACCAAACGCCTGCTTTACGTTGCGGAAAAGGAAAATATCTCCCTTGACAGGGACGCGGCTGAGCTTATCGCCAAGACCGCAGACGGTGGAATGAGAGACGCTCTCTCGCTCCTCGATCAGTGCATAGCCTTTTCGGAAAACGTTACCGCCGACGTAGTATCCTCAGCGGCAGGAATTGCCGGAAGAGGACCGGTATTTGATATTCTCGAAGCTGCGGCGGACGGAAATGCCGGAAAAGCCATATCGGTCATTGCATCGCTTTACGATATGTCAAAGGATATGCAGAAGCTCTGCGGAGAGCTTACCGAACAGCTCAGGAACATTATGCTTGCAAAAGCCGTTCCGGAAAATGTGGGACTTTTAGTATGTACGCCGGACGAGCTTGAAAGAATAAAAGCTCTTACGGATAAAATGTCACTCAGCGATATAATGTCCAAGCTCGAAAAGCTTCAGGACGCCAATGAAAAGATCGCAAGAACGGCTTCAAAGCGCGTCGAGCTTGAAATGTGTATGCTAAAACTCTGCTCCGCTGCTCCGGACAAGCAGACGGATCATTCCGAAGCGGAGCTGCTTTCAAAAATAGACAGTCTGGAAAGACGTATTGCGGAGCTTTCCTCAGGCACGGTCAGAAAAGCTCCTCAGAAACGGGAATATTATGCTCCCGATCCGCAGCCCCAATATGACCCGCCGACGGATCGTCCCACAGCAAAGCCCTTGTCCGACCTTTCAAAAATGAAGCCGGAGGATTTCGTCAAAGAGGAACGATGGCAGGATATTCTCGAAAAATTTGCAGAAGTCTGTCCATCGGTAAACGGTGCGTTAGCAGGATCCTACGCCGTAAAGGGCGGAGGATATATGCTTATATATACGCCGAGCAGCTTTTTCCTTTCTCTGCTGAAAAATAAGGAAAACGCTGCAAAGCTGCGCGAGGCTGTCCGGTGCGTTACCGGAGAGACCTATTCCCTGAAAGCCAAATGTACAGCCGTCCGCAGCGAACAGGACGACAGCGGCAGGCTCAGGGAGATCATAAAAAAAGCACAGGATAACAATATTCCTGTGGAATAAAAGCTGCGCTTTAAACGGAATGTCTGCCGCCGGAGGTATTCCGTAAAACAGATTCTTTGCGGCGGAGAAACGGAGTAAAAAAATGAAAGCAAGATTACCTCAGGGAATGGGCGGCGGAGCCCAGAATATGAACGGAATGATAAAGCAGGCTCAGAAGATGCAGGCTCAGATAACCGAGCTTCAGGAGGATATTGAAAACAGAGAATTCACCTCCACAGCCGGAGGCGGAGCGGTAGAAGTCACTCTCACCGGCAGAAAGTCTATAAAAAGCCTTACCATAAAGCCGGAGGTGGTAGATCCGGAGGATATTGAAATGCTTCAGGATCTCATAATCAGTGCGTTCAACGATACCGTAAAGAAGATCGAGGAGACCACTGAAGCTGAAATGGGAGCTATTACCGGAGGAGTTTCTTTCCCCGGTCTGTTCTGACGGCATTATATCGGACGGCTGCAGTGCAGCCGTCATGATCCTGTTTATTTTGGAGGTCCATTATGGCAAACAGTACAGCGCTGCCGCTGGTGCTTCTTGCGGAGCAGTTCGCAAAGCTGCCGGGCATCGGAATGAAAAGCGCACAAAGGCTCGCGTATCATGTTATGAGCATGACCGAGGAGGAAGTCCAAGCTTTCGCAGACGCTTTGATAAACGCCCGCAGCAACGTAAAATGCTGCTCGGAATGTCAGAATCTCACCGAAAGCGAGCTTTGCGCTATATGCAGCGACGACCTGCGGGATCATTCCACAATATGCGTTGTGGAATCTCCCAAGGATATTGCCGCATTTGAGCGCACAAACGAATATAAAGGCGTGTACCATGTTCTTCATGGGCTTATCTCGCCGCTTGACGGAATAACTCCGGACAAGATACGCATAAAGGAGCTTCTTTCAAGGATCGGCAGAAACGATACAAAAGAAGTCATAATGGCTACAAATCCCACTGTTGAGGGAGAAGCTACTGCAATGTATATTTCAAAGCTCCTTAAACCATTGGGAGTAAAGGTCACAAGACTTGCATTCGGACTTCCCATAGGCGGAACTCTTGAATATGCCGATGAGGTAACGCTTTTCAAGGCGCTTGAAAACAGAAGTGAAATATAGTAAATAATTGTGCATGATAATAAATTCTCAGCATATAATATTGTAGCATATGACGAAAATTCTAAAATATATTGACAAGCAGGATAAAATGTGATAAAATTTATTAGTCGCGTGAAAAGCTTTGCTAATATATCCGCAAATATTGGGATATAGCCAAGCGGTAAGGCAGCGGACTTTGACTCCGTCATTCCGGTGGTTCGAATCCACCTATCCCAG
>CANQZS010000188.1 GCA_947628385.1 uncultured Clostridia bacterium
CCGTTACCGTTGAGGAAAGTATGCCTCACGTTTACGCCTGTCAGGTGGAATATATGTGCAAGCACCTGAATGACCGTGAAAACCTCATTATCTCACTGCACCCCCACAATGACCGCGGCTGTGCGGTATCCGATTCCGAAATGGGACTTCTTGCAGGCGCGGATCGTATCGAGGGAACTCTTTTCGGAAACGGCGAACGCACCGGAAACGTTGATATTGTTACCCTTGCAATGAATATGTTCACACACGGAGTCGATCCCAAGCTGGATTTCTCGGATCTCCCCAAGATAACGGAGGTATACGAAAGACTTACCCGTATGCACGTATACGAACGTCAGCCTTACAGCGGAGCGCTGGTATTTGCGGCATTCTCCGGTTCTCATCAGGACGCTATCGCAAAGGGTATGAAATGGCGTGAGGAAAAGGATCCCGATCACTGGAACGTTCCATATCTTGCTATCGACCCCAAGGATCTCGGCAGAGAATACGAGGGAGACGTTATCCGTATCAACAGTCAGTCCGGCAAGGGCGGTATCGGTTATCTTATGGAACAGAAATTCGGCATAGATATGCCTCCAAAAATGAGAGAGAATTTCGGCTATGCGGTAAAAAGCGTTTCCGACCATGCTCACAAGGAGCTTATGCCCGATGAGATCTACGATATTTTCAAGGACAGGTACCTTAACAAGACTGATGTATTTACGGTAGACGAAGCGCATTATGCTCAGAAAAACGGTATCACGGCTACCGTTACTATCCTCAAAAACGGAAAGACCATTACCCGCGAGGCTTGCGGAAACGGACGTCTTGACGCGGTTTCAAATGCCGTCAAGGACGCTCTCGGCATCAGCTACACTATTTCCACCTATCAGGAGCATGCTCTTGAACACGGTTCAAGCTCACAGGCTTCAGCTTATGTAGGCATTGAAACGGAAAACGGAGTATTCTGGGGCGCAGGTATCCATACGGATATTATCGTTGCTTCGGTAAATGCTTTGGTATCTGCGATCAACAACAGCGGACTTGTAAAGTAAAATAATTTACAGACGGCGGAAGTATCAATACCTCCGCCGTCTTTTTATACATAACATATTAATAAAATGTTTGTAAATCGTTGTTGAAAAATGTTGTAAAATTTTATATAATTTTAAAAAAGGCGGTGTAAATTTTGAGCGTTTGGGATATTATCTGGAATAATCTTAAAGGATATGACAAAATATTCATAGCTTGGATAGCATTGACAACAGTGTTTCTTATTATTACGGTAAAAAACTGTATATCCCTGAGAAAATGTCTTTCCGAAAACGCAAAAGCACTGCGGGCAAATAAATTTGAAAGTCAATGCACAAAGCCGTCAATGAAAGCTACCGAAACTCAAATTATTGAAATGTATACTAAGCAGGAAAAATTCTACATACTTTTTATAAATTGGACCTCTACCTTTCCCCTGCTTGGAATGATCGGAACTATATGGTCGCTGTTAAATCTTTCTTTGGGAGATTCTGCCGAGCTTCTGCAAAGCAATTTCTTTGTTGCGCTTACATCTACATTATGGGGCGCTATCTTTGGACTTATATTCAAGATCGCTGACGGTATCATCAATCCTTACATTGAGGAAAATAACGAAAATTATCATATATGTATAGAACGTAATACCCTTGATTTCAATTCGGAAAACGCCGTTGACAAAGCAGGTGAAAAAGATGAAACGAAACAGGATATTTCTTGATTTTACTACGCTGCTCGATATTACAATGATAATACTTTTCTGGTTCATTCTTAAATCGGACGCATCGGCTAATGAAGCCGAAAAAGCTGCGCAGGAGCAAATCGCACAAGCACAAAGTATTATTGAACAAGCGAAAGAGGATAAAAACGCGTTTGAAGCCGAAAAAGACGAATGGCAGAAAAAAGCCGATGAACAGCTTGAACGCATAAGCAATGCAGACAAAAACGCCGCCGCAAATCAAAAGGCTCTTGAAGAGCTTGATGAAAACAATATGCTGCATATCTACCTTAACACTGAAAAAAATGATGACGGCAAATGGATAAAGGATCTTGCCTTAAAAAGCGGCAGAAAAACGATCGGCGATCTTGAATTTGAAGATCCTCACAGCATTGACATTACAGAGGAAATTTCCGCAATGCTTGACGATGCCGGACTAAAGAAAGAAAATACCATAATATGTATTTTCGTTTATGACGGAGATCAATACGGTACGGCAGCAGTGCGCGACGAAATTGTCCAAGAGGTCAGAAAGGTTTCGCACAATTACCCGCAGTTCTACTGTGCGGTTATTGATATTTCAAAATGAGGTGTTATTTATGAAAGAAAATGAAGGGAATAAGGGCGGTTTTGGAGGAATAATTGCTGTTATTATAATTATTCTGATAATTGTTGCAGTGCTGATGTTTTTATTCGGAGACGGTTTCGGCTTCGGCTCAGGCGGAGACGGCTTCGGAAATCCGGCAGTTCCCGCTGAGGGCTCAATATCTGAGACCTCCGCCGACGCTCAGGATGAAAATACCGATACGACCGGTGAAACGTCCTCCGGAACAAACTATATCGACGTGACCGTTTCGGAAGATCATTACCTGTATCAGAACAGTTCATATGAGCTTTCAGACCTTATCGAAACATTGAAAGCAATTGAGGGCGATCTTGAAGTACATATCACAATTGATGAATCCGCGTCCGCAAACGCCCATGACGATCTTTTAACTGCACTGGACGATAACAATATTCCTTACGCTGTTGTTACTCAGACGACCGAATGATACGATCCTATTAAAAAAACACGCCAAAATATTTTTGGGAGGCATGAAAATGAAAACCCTTTTCAAGAAAATTCTTTGTCTTGCAGCGTCAATGATCGTGACAATATCATTGTGTGCAGTGCCGATTTCAGCAGCTTCTCCTAAGCTAAATAAAACAACGTTGGATCTCCCTATCGGATATTACTTCACGCTTAAGGTATCGAACTCGGGCGGCGATGTCCAATGGTCATCTCAGGACAGTGACATCGTTTCGGTAAAGGCATCGGGAGCTTCCGCAAAGATCACCGGAAAAAAGACCGGTACAGCATATATTTATGCTAAAACCGGCGGAAAAACATTAAAATGTAAGGTAACGGTAAAGCGGTCGTTCATAAAGGCGGATAATAACGATATTGAAATAGCTCAGGGAAATAATAAAAAGATCGTACTGACTGTAAAGGGTTCCAAAAAAATCATTTTAAAGTGCAGCGATAAAAATATCTGTACCGCTTCATGGGGAAAATGGAACGATGATACTATCAGCATAACCATTAAAGCAAAGTCTTCCGGAACAGCCAAAATAAGCGTTTATGCCAAGGGATACAGCCAGTCCACCGTTGAAACGATAAAAGTCAAGGTAAAAGGCTCTGACGGCAATAACAGTATTTCCGATATGGAGAATGAAGTTATCGACTTGGTAAATGAGGAGCGCAAGGCTCACGGGCTTTCCGAGCTTACACAGGACGATACGCTGACTGAAATAGCAGAAATACGCGCGGAGGAAATTTCCGAAAAATTCAGCCATATGCGTCCGAATGGTGAGAAATGCTTCTCATTATTCACCGAAAAAGGCGTAGTAAACGTTTATAGAGCCGAAAATATTGCGTCTAAACAGAAATCAGCCGAAGAAGTCATGACATCATGGATGAATTCCGACGGACACAAGAACAATATTCTCAATGACAACTTCAAGTATATAGGCGTAGGCTGCTACGAAAAGAACGGAACATATTACTGGGTACAGTCTTTCTCAAGCTGATATATAAGATCATAAAAAAGCAAGTCCTCAAAGCATATCACAGCTTTGAGGACTTAGACTGTAGAAAAACATATTAATTGATTTTGAAACAGTCCACCGGACTGTTTCAAAAGACTTACATAACATAAGCTGTTAGTTTAAGGGGGCGCCCTTATCGCAGGGCAAGC
>CANQZS010000189.1 GCA_947628385.1 uncultured Clostridia bacterium
GCTTCTGATGTTTGCGATCCCGCTTGCGCTGACGGGAATGTTACAGCAGCTTTTTAACGCTGCCGATGTTGCCGTGGTGGGACGCTTTGTCGGAGAGGACGCTATGGCTGCCGTCGGAAGCAACAGCGCTATAATCGGATTGCTTGTAAACGGCTTTATAGGTATCGCTCTCGGTGCAAATGTTGTTATTTCAAATTTTATCGGACAGGGCGATCACTGCTCGGTGTCAAAATGCGTACATACATCAATACTTTTCCCGCTTATAGGCGGTATCTGCATGACTGTTATCGGCGAACTCCTTGCGCCCAAAGTGCTTGAGCTTATGGGCGTGCCGGATAATGTCTTTCAGATGTCCCTTGATTATCTGCAAATGTATCTTCTGGGAATGCCTGTAATTTTTGTTTACAATTTTGAAGCGGCAATATTCCGCAGTCAGGGCGATACCAGAACGCCGCTGTTCTGCCTGATATTTTCCGGCATAATGAATGTGCTGCTGAATCTGCTTTTCGTGTGCGTTGTGGGAATGGCTGCGGACGGAGTTGCGCTTGCAACGGTGCTTTCCAACGCGATAAGCTCGGCACTTCTGCTGATGATCCTTACCCGCCGTGAATATCCGCTGCGAGTGGTCATGCATGAAGTGCGCATACACGGAGACGTGCTGAAAATGATAGTCCGCATAGGACTTCCCGCAGGACTGCAAAGCATGGTCTTTTCGCTGTCGAATATGTGTATACAGTCGGCGGTAAACAGCCTCGGCTCCGAGGTAATGGCAGCCTCCTCGGCAGCGTTCAATATAGAGATACTTGCATATTATCTTGTAAACGCTTTCGGACAGGGCTGCACCACCTTTGTCGGTCAGAATTACGGAGCGGGTCAGCTTGAACGCTGCAAAAGGATAACAAAAATAAGCCTGCTCATGGACGTGGGGATAACCGCTGCGGCTTCCTTTATAATGCTTGTGTTCGGAACGCCGCTTTTGAAAATTTTCAATGACAATCCGGCAATTGCGGAGATAGGACTTGTCAGGTTGAGATATATCCTTGCATGGGAAGCTTTGAATGCGGTCATCGAAATAATGTCCGGCTCAATGAGAGGATACGGTTACTCGCTTGTTCCGGCTGTGCTTACATTTGCAGGAGTCTGCGGCATAAGGATAGCGTGGGTGTATACGGTATTTGAAAAATACGCTTCCTTTGATTCGCTTATGATGGTATATCCGGTAAGCTGGATAGCTACCGGATCCGCTCTTGTAATAGCGTATCTGCTTTATGTGAGAAAGATCGCACGAAAGGCTGAGGAATAACATAAAAAATTTAAGACCTCTTTACAAGGGAATGTTTTAAAGCTCCCATGTAAAGAGGTCTTTTATATTTTATATAATTATGTATCCCGTCCCTTTTTATCGGGACGGAACAAAATATCCCGCGGCAGCTTTCACGGATAGGCGAATGCTGCTTGGGAAAACAATATCATTCCTCTATCTGCTTTCCAAGGAACTGAGCAGCCGCTTGGATAAGGTTCTGCTGCACCTCATTGGCAACAGCCTCATTGTTCGGCGCAAGAAATGCTACCGCTCCCGTAACATCGCCGGAAGCCAGAATAGGCGAGCAAGCGATGGCGGGACGGTCGATACCCTCCACAGGGCATACCTTAGCGTCGCTGTGGGAGGTGTAAAGATAATTTTTGCGGCTTTCAAGGTATTCCTCCAAAGCCTGAGAAACTCTTCTCTCGCTGAATTCTTTTTTCTGAACTCCTGCTACGGCGACTACATGGTCGCGGTCAAATACTACTGTGGGACAATTGGCAAGCTTTGTCATTACCTCGGCGACCTGAGCTGCCGAACCTGCCATTTCATTGATCGCACTGTATTTTTTAAAGATGACCTCTCCGTCGCTGCTTGTGTAGATCTCAAGCGGATCGCCCTCGCGGATACGCATAGTACGTCTTATTTCCTTTGGTATAACTACACGTCCGAGATCGTCGATACGCCTGACAATACCCGTTGCTTTCATTTTATATTCCTCCGTTTATTTTTATTGAAATAATTGTTGTATCAATAGTTTTTCACGTAGATTTTGGATTATACATTTCAATTTTAAAACTGCGGATATACTGTAAGCGGAGGAAATAATTGCTTTTTAAGGGAATTTCCGGAATATCTCCTGCGAAAACGAACCGCTATTTTCCATCGCCGTTTTTTACGCTTTCTATAGACGTGAGGAAATCGTCCTTTGGCTTGTCGGTGTGCTTTACCGTGACGTTATCCTTTATTCTGAAAGCGAATATCACAGCCGCCGTTCCTATGGCGAGCGGTATCACCGAAGCGGCTATCGCGTTAGGTATCATTGCGGACAGTCCGCCTGCGGAAGCCGTTACTGCCGATATGAAAGCTCCCATAAATTTATTTTTTGCGCAGACGGAATTCATTATGAACACTCCCGAAGCGGTCAAAATTGCGCCTATGCCAAGCGCGGAGGCTGTCTGCATTATCATATCCGCAGCGGTTATTGAGGTAAATACAGACTTATATTCGGCAAACTGCTCCTTGGTCATCAGACCGTATTCTATTACCTCCATATACTGACGGTCAAATTCGCCGCTGTTTATCATGGCAAATATGGAATATGAGTATATGGATCCTAAAGCTGCTGTGACGGAATATGCAATTCCCGATCCGAGCCCGCAGGAAATACCTCCCTTAAAGGAACGCGTCCTTTTCATGCAGGAGCTTATGCAGATCGTCATTGAAATAACTAATATAACGAGCATCAATATGGTTATTATAATGCTCAGAGTATTTTCAAATTCCGGCTCCTCGGCTATTCTTGCGGAAAACGGGAGAGTGCTTAAAGCCGCCATCAGGGACGATACTAAAAATCCGATTATATATGTCAGCACTCCTGCCCAGAAGCTTGAACCCTTTATTTTACCCGCGGCAAGAAGACAGATCATTCCTATGACCGGAATTACGCCTGTAAGGACTATCCCTATTAGAACGGCATAAATAACGCTTTGAGAGATCATAATTTTTCCCCTTTCAAAAGTATTGTATTATAACAATGTTACAATTATATGATAGCATAAAAATTTTTCCTTGTCAATGGGGGATTTCTGATATTATGGAGACGGATCCCGTTCGTTCAGCAGACCGCAGAAAAGTATTATCTCGTTTGAAACAAGACAGCCCTTTGGGGTGAGCCGCAGGAAGCCGTTTTCTTTTTTCATCAGACCGTTTTTTATAAGCGGCTCGACGCGTTCGCAGTCGGAGATCGTTTCAGCCGGTATGCCCTCCTTTGTAAGTCTGAGGGAAAGCATGGCGCGTTCTCCGGCGCTGCCGCCCTTATCTACAAATATCCTGCCCTGAAGCTCAGAGCTGATGAATTTTTCTATCGTATCGCCGCAGCGGAAGCGTTCGCCGTTAATATATCCGTGGGCGGCAGGACCTATTCCGTAATATTCGCCGCAGTGCCAGTATAGTAGATTGTGGCGACATTCAAAGCCGCTTTTGGCAAAATTTGAGATCTCGTACTGCTCAAAGCCGTGCTTTTCAAGGAATTCCGCCGTTTTAAGGTAAATGTCAGCGGTGATCTCATCGTCGGGAATTGCTTCAAGCAGTTCTTTATCCTTGGAAAGGGGCGTTTCCGGCTCGACCTTGAGCATATATGCGGAAATATGCTTCAAGGGAAGCTTGGGTATTTCCGAAAGACTGTTTTCAAGGCTTTCCATAGTCTGCTTCGGGATACCGAGCATAATATCCGCGCTTATATTCTCAAATCCTGCTTTTTTTGCCGAAAGCACCGCCGCAGACGCTTCCTCCGCGCTGTGTATCCTGCCCAGCGCCCTCAGCTCGCCGTCGTCAAAGGACTGGACTCCTATGGAGACTCTGTTTATGCCGGCGGATCTTACCTCTGTGAAATATTTTTCTCCCACTGTGCCGGGATTGAC
>CANQZS010000190.1 GCA_947628385.1 uncultured Clostridia bacterium
GCCCCTTGACCCCGCAAGCTGGGCTCAGCTTGACCAGCTTTATATTTTGCGCTTCGCGCAAAATAGTAATTACTTTTTTACCCCTCCGGAGATTTTTCCGGAGGGGTATTTAGCTGCGTTACATAATATCATCAAGATAAGCTTCCGCTGTTGTAATATGCGATCTTGCATATGCAAATGCGGATTTTCCGTGCTTTTTGATGTTGTACATTGCTTCATCGGCGGCGGCAATGACCTCCTCAGTGTTCTTGCCGCTTTCGATAAGGAACGCTATGCCTATGGAGCAATGGATATTGAGCTTTTCACCTGTGGATTCGGAAATAAATCCCTCGGCAAGAGTGTCTATGATCTCCTGAGCGATCTTTCCGCAGTCGCCGTAAAGCGTAAGATCGGTTAGACACATTACAAATTCATCGCCGCCAAAGCGTCCTGCAAAGCCATGCTCAAAGCTTATCTCCTTCAGGGTATCGGCAACAAATTTAAGCACCTCGTCTCCGCAGGCATGACCGAACTGATCGTTGAAGTATTTGAAATCGTCCAGATCGACGAACATAAGCGCGTCAAGAGTTTTCTTGTTTGCGGCAAGACGTATCTGCGTGTCAAGGGATTTAAGGAATGTCTCGCGGTTATAAAGCTGTGTAAGAGCGTCGAAGCTTGCCTTTTGGATAAGGTGCATCTCGCTTTTCTTTTCCTTGTCGATGTCCATTATAACGCCAAGTATCTTTACAGGAACGTTATTACGGTTGTAGAGCTTGCTGGCTTTTATCATTATCCAGATAAAATCTCCGTAGATGTCCTTTACTCTGTATTCGCCCTGCATGGAATTTGCCTGACTGAGTATGCGGTTGAAATCTGCATTGAAGCGTTCCTTGTCGTCCTTATGGACTCTCATTTTATAGATAAAGCTTTCGGATATGCTGTCGTCCTTTGGACGGTAGCTGAATTTCTGGTTGAAATTTTTTGACACCGTAACAAGAGTCGTTTCAAGATTTATTTCAAAGGAAATATTATTTGTAGTTTCGATCATAGCTTTATAGCGCTGATCGTATTCAAATACCTCCTCAAAAAGTGAATCAAACACTTGTCCTATCTCGTTGAATTCGTCCTTGGTGGTTATGTTGAATTTTGCGCCGGAATCGCCCTTGAGCTTCTTTTTAAGGGTATCCATGATATTGCTGACCGGTCTGGAAAAGAAAAATATGAACAGTCCGCTTGCAGCGCAGGAAAGTATTATCATTATTATTGAGAAATTCCGCAAGGAGCTTCCGCTGCTGTCTATTTCTGAAATTATGTTGTATTCATCGGAAATATTCAGCATTATCCAGCCGCTGGACTGTATTTCGGAATAAAATACCATTCTTGTTCCGCGCTTGACGTTGAATTTGTAGGAGCTGTCCGGATAGTCGCCATCCTCCGCTGTGATGATACTGCGGAGATAATCGGACGCGCCGCTGAAATTGTCGCTTTCAAGGTAGTTTTTTGTTGTCTTGAAAGGATATTCAAATATATTGCCGCTGTGATCCATTACCGCAGAGGTGGTATATTTATCGAACTGAACGTTTGTCAGCAGCTTTTGTATGTAGCTTGTGTCATATATCTGGCAGACTGCGCCCTGACGTTCGTTATCGGTGGAATACACCGGCTTTATCACAAAGAACACCGGAACATCGTTATTTATGAACATCGGAGAGATACCGCTGTTTTCGGAGGTCATTGAAAGCAGTGAAAGGTAGTTATCAAGTATTGTGCCGACGTCCTTTTCATCGGTCGATAGGACAACAACTCCGGCATTGTTGAAGATCACTGTTTTTATAACGGAGGAATTGCTTTTTGAAGCGGTAATGAGCTTATTTTTCACATCAGAATAAAATTCGTTTTCCGAAAGGCTTTCGATCGCTGTGGAATTGCTTTCGGAGGTATATTGACGAAGCTCGTCATAGGAAGCCAGTTCCTTGACGGCTCCGATAAGCTCCTCAAAATAAAAATTAATGCTTCCCGCCCTACTTGCCGTAAGATTGGAGATATTTTCCTCGATAATATCCACAGCCATATTCTCGGACGTTTTTGAAGAGAATATATTTACAGCCAGAATAGGGACGAATATAAGCAGCAGCAAAAAAACTATGAGCTTTGTTTTTATACTCACGATAACCCTCCTGCGGTAGTGGTGTAGCCTGTGTAAAGACTTCCTGCCGCATTTACGTGCGCGGCAGGACATACTACATATATTTTAATATTTTTTTCCTGATTTGTAAACATCATACACAATGTTTTGTTAAAAACGCACTATAATTAATTACAATTTTGTGCAGTTTTATTTGTTTTTCTTTTTATAAATAATAAGATCGCTTATCAGAACGTAGAATAATGCAATGAATACCGCTGACACAAGTACTGAAATTATTGCTTTTACAGCGGCAGGAACGGTTTTGTCCGGCTCGTTCTCGTCGTTTGGCGATCCGGAGGACTCTTCCGAGGAGATCTCCTCCGATACCGAGGATCCTGAGATCGCCGCCGCAGTTTCGGTGACGGGGGCTTCGGAGCTTTCGCTTACGCTTTCGTCAGGCAGAGGAGCTGCCGCCGAGGAATATGTTGAAGCGTCCAC
Source organism: uncultured Clostridia bacterium (assembly GCA_947628385.1). Lineage (GTDB taxonomy): Bacteria > Bacillota > Clostridia > Oscillospirales > Ruminococcaceae > RGIG8773. Next base: position 2,606 of record CANQZS010000190.1, read on the forward strand.
GTGCTCGGGAACGAAAGAGGTCTTTGCCGGCGTGGAGACTGTGGCGGTATCCGATCCTGTGCCGGATACGGAGGTGCCTGTACTCTCGTTATTTCCGCTTTCGGGATCATCAGGCAGTATTTCCTCAGCTGCTTCCCTGAATACGAGAATATATGCCGAAAGGGGTTCCATTTCAAAGCTAAGGCTGTTATTTTCGATGCTTTCTATATTTTCGGCTCTTGTGACCGAGGAGGTCTCACTGTTGAAATAATACACCTCCGCGCTTGTGAATTCCGTTCCGGAGGTTATACTGATCTCGGCTGTTTTCGGACTGAACTGGTTTTTGTTGAGTATTACGGTCCTCATTACAGATGAGTCGCCGCTGTCAACGGCTGCATATACCGAGCTCATTATGTCGTTCCCGTTATTTGACTGTATGAGCGTATCTCCAAATCCGGAGCCGTTTCCGTCGTAATCCGTATAAAGGTTCAAAGCGGCTTTAAGGTACCTTATATCTGCGGAATTAGGATCCATGCAAGCCATATGCACGCCGTAGGAAGCAAATATCCCCAGCGCATCGGCGGCGGCTATCCCTCCGCTGACGTTATCTCCTCCGCCGAAATTATATTCCGAGAATGAAAGCTTTGTGTCGGGATAATACATATCTATCGACGCTTCAAGAGTAGGTATCAGGGGAATATACTGGTTGTGCATTATCGCCGTGGTGCTGTTTTCCGTGTAGGAGCTGTCCCACAGTATGCGCGGCGCCTGCATTCTCGTATTGTTGGAAAGATTGTCGTTGCTGTTTATTATCGGCTGTAAAAGCCCGTTTGTAGCTTCGGTCTGATAATGGACGTCAAGCACGTCAAGGAGCCTTGTGCCGCAGGCGTCGGAAGCCTTTTTCATTCCGTCCAGATAATAGTCTATGAACCAGCTGTAATCGTTCCTGTACTGTTCACGGTCGCCGGCGTTATTTATATCTATGAATGCGTCTATGCCGCTCACCGACGGACCGTATACAAGGGCGGTAGGGTCAATATCCTTGACTGCGCCGGCAAGCTCCGATGATCTTGATACAAGCTCCGATGCGGTAATAGGGGAGGACACTGCCGACGGAAAGCGTGAGAACCAGTTTTCCGGCTCGTTGTCAAGGAAATATCCGTTTATTCCTCCGTCTATAGCGTAGCCGTATTTATTCACAAGGAAGCTTACGTATTCGTCCATATAAACCGTTCCGTCTTCGGTATCAGGTACGGAAAGATAGCTGTCGTTCTTGTCGTATACCACCGTTTCCCACGGGGCGTCGGACGAATCGGGAGCGACCTTTCCCATCATCTGCAGCGTTACATATCTGGA
>CANQZS010000191.1 GCA_947628385.1 uncultured Clostridia bacterium
TTGACCCCGCGAGCTGGGCTCAGCTCGACCAGCTTTATATTTTGCGCTTCGCGCAAAATAGTAATCACTTTTTCAACAAAATAACCCCTCCGATACCTATCGGAGGGGATATTGTGGTTTATGAAACAAGAAATTTCCTGTCAATCCATATTCAGATCGGACGTAATGATACCCATTGATTCAAGCTTCGCTTTAATAAGCTTCAGCTGATATTCAACCTCTTTTTTACTGTCTTCTGCTTTTAATATTCTTTGCAGATCGGCATAATGATCTATCAATATAGTTAGTAGCTCTTTTTCACTCATATAGATCCTCCTATCCGATACATGACTGCGTGTTTTGCTCTTTATTAACATTATAACCTATTTACGCAATACTGTCAAGATAAAAACAGTTTATTTTTCAGACTTGCAATAAATAAACAAATTACTTGAAAGGGAAAACAAAATGAGTATATTTGATATTTTTAATCAAATTAGCAAGGAAAACACCGAACCCGTCGGTTCACCGGAATATATCATCGCCGGCTTGGGGAATCCCGGGGAAAAGTACGAAAACACCCGCCATAACGCCGGCTTTATGACCCTTGATAAGCTTTCCGCAAAATGCGGAGCACAGCTCAAAAAGCTGCGCTTTAAGTCCCTTACCGCAATTGCCGATGTGAACGGCGTCACCTGCCTGCTTATGAAGCCTACTACATTCATGAACAACAGCGGCGAAGCTATAGTCGAAGCAATGAATTTCTACAAGATCCCACCGGAACGGGTAATAATATGCTATGACGACATCAGCCTTGAACCGTCCTGCATACGCATACGCCGCAAAGGCTCGGACGGCGGTCATAACGGCATGAGATCTATTATCTATCTCACCGGCTTTGACACGTTCCCAAGAATAAAGCTCGGCGTGGGGAAAAAGCCCCATAAGGACTACGACCTTGCGGCATGGGTGCTTTCCCGCTTTACGGACGAGGAAAAAAAACTTATGGATACCGGCACGGATAAAGCCGTCTCCTCCATTGAGCTTATGGTCAAGGGCAGGACCGACGAGGCTATGAACAAATTTAATTCTTAAATATATACAAGGTGTATTTGAAACTATGTCAGATCTTTTTATTTCAGCAATTGAAAATTTTACCCCGTACCGCGATATGCTGGACGCGCTGGCTAAAGGTCAGACTCCCGCTGCCGTTTCGGGAATCTCGGCAATACACAAGGCTCAGTTTGCTCTCGGAATGAGAAAAAACTCCTCGGTGCTTATCATCACCGATGACGAAGCCGCAGCAAGACGGCTTTCCGACGACATCAATTCCATGTCCGGAGAGACTGCCGCTTATACCCTTCCTGCAAAGGATATTACCTTTACAGCTGTGGAATCCTCCTCACGTGAGTACGAACATTCACGGCTCGGAGTGCTTTCCCGCCTTGCAGCGGGAGAAAAGATCATCGTCTGCGCTTCTGCGGAATCGGTCATGCAGACAACTATCCCCAAGGAAGTCCTTTTGTCGCGGACTATAGAGCTTTCCGCAGGCGCGGAAACGGATACCCGCGAGCTTATAAAAAAGCTTATCTCCGCAGGATATTCCCGCTGCGAAAAGGTGGAGGGCGCGTCCCAGTTTTCCGTAAGAGGATCTATAATAGATATTTTCCCCGTTCAGGAGGCTCTGCCGCTGCGTATAGAGCTGTGGGGAGACGAGATAGATTCCATTTCATATTTCGATCCCGAAAGCCAGCGCAGGACCGAGCCGATCCAAAGCGTTAAGATCTCACCCGCTCTGGAAACGCTTTTTGAAAGCACCGAGGATCTCATCTCACGGATAAAAAAGCTTTCCTCCTCGGTAAGAGGAAAGCGCACCGAGCTCGTCCGCAATGCCCTTGCCCGCGATATTGACCGTCTCAGCAGCGGTCTGGAGCTTGGGAATATCGACAAATATCTTCCGATAGCCTATGAAAAGCCGGCGTCGGTCTTTGACTATCTTTCCGAAAAAAGTCCGGTAATTTTCAGCGAGTACCGCAATTCCTCCGAAAAAGCAAGAGCCGTAATGTCGCAGCACAATGAGGATATAAAGCTTCTTTTGGAATCCGGAGAGCTTTGCAAGGGTCTTGACGGCTATATGCTCACCTTTCCGGAAATGTATTCCAAGGCGCAGAGATTCCCACTGCTACACTTCGACGCCTTTGTGCGCGGAGCAGATATAGGATTCAAACGGCTTATCTCAGCCTCCGCCAACCAGACCGCCCCGTGGGGAGGAGAGATCCGGCAGCTGATAGAGGATCTCGGCAGCTTCTGCGAGCACGGCTACAGCGTTATTGTTATGGCAGGCTCGGAAAAAACTCTTCCTATAATAGAAAAGGATCTGCGGGACGAGGGCATCAGATGCTCGATCGCTAATGCCGATTCCGTCCTTACGGCGGGAAGCGTGCTGCTTATGTCCGGCTGCACAAGCGCGGGATACGACTATCCGGATATTAAAACGGCTCTTATAACTCAGGCAAGAGCGACCGTATCCAAAAAAAAGCTCAGGAAAACCAAAAAGGGCGAGGAGATCAAGTCGCTTTCGGATATTGCCGAGGGGGATCTTGTAGTTCACGCCCTCCACGGCATAGGAAAATTCGCCGGTATCCGCAAGCTGGAGCTCGAGGGCATCACCAAGGACTATATAACCATAAAATATGCCGGTACGGACGTTCTTTACGTTCCGGTAAATCAGCTCGATATGGTCTCAAAGTATATCGGTCCGAGGGATAACGGCGCGGTAAAGCTCAACAAGCTTTCATCAATGGATTGGCAAAAGACCCGTGCCCGCGTTAAAAAAGCCGTCAAGGATATGGCTGACGAGCTTATAAAGCTTTATGCAAAACGCAGTCAGACCCCGGGCTTTGCCTTTTCCGAGGACGATGACTGGCAGCACGATTTTGAAGCAAGGTTCCCCTATACCGAGACGGACGATCAGCTCCGCTCCGCTCAGGAAATAAAGGAGGATATGCAGAAGCCCGTTCCCATGGACAGACTTCTCTGCGGAGACGTGGGCTTCGGAAAGACCGAGGTAGCTTTTCGGGCGGCATTCAAGTGCATGGAGGACGGCAAGCAGTGCGCGATCCTCGCTCCGACTACCGTTCTTGCATGGCAGCACTACCAGACCGCGCTGAAACGCTTTGAGCATTTTCCCATGAAAATAGAGCTCCTTTCACGGTTCCGCTCAAAAAAGGAGCAGGAGGAGATCCTTAAACAGCTCAAACGCGGCGATATAGATATGATAATAGGAACTCACCGTCTCGTGCAGAAGGACGTAAAATTCCGCGATCTCGGACTCGTTATAATCGACGAGGAGCAGCGCTTCGGTGTTGCCCACAAGGAAAAATTCAAGGAAATGTTCTCCGGCGTGGACGTTCTGACTCTTTCCGCAACGCCTATCCCCAGAACGCTCAATATGGCAATGAGCGGGATCCGCGACATGAGCGTTATCGAAGAGCCTCCAGTAGACCGTCACCCCGTCCAGACATATGTCATAGAGCATAATATGGGAGTAATAGTTCAGGCGATAAACCGAGAGCTTCGGCGGGGCGGTCAGGTATACTATATCCATAACCGCATAGACAGTATAGATCTCTGCGCTTCAAGGCTTCAGGAACAGCTCCCTGACGCGCGGATAGGGATCGCTCACGGACAGATCACCGAGGAACGCCTTTCTGAAATATGGCAGAGCCTGCTCGAACACGAGATAGATATTCTTGTATGTACGACTCTTATCGAAACGGGAGTTGACGTTCCCAACGTAAATACCCTTATCATAGAGGACGCGGATAATCTGGGGCTTTCACAGCTTTATCAGCTTCGTGGCAGAGTGGGACGTTCAAGCAGGAGAGCTTTTGCGTATTTTACTTTCCGCAGAGGAAAAGCTCTCAGCGAGATCGCTTCCC
>CANQZS010000192.1 GCA_947628385.1 uncultured Clostridia bacterium
CTGCTTGCACTCGGTACAAGCCAATGTTACCTTTACTCTCATATCGGCACCTCCTAATTAGCGTTTCGATCTCGCAGGGGAACGTTTCCCCTGTGCCTCCCTCTTATAAGCCGCTCTCTCTGACGCACGTGAGCGTTTCTGAGAAGCTTTTTTCAGTGTCCGTTTAAAAAAAGGCACAAAAAAACAAGCCTCTGCAAGAGGTAATATTATCATACCACATTTCAGAGGCTATTGTCAAGCATTTTTTTAAATTTTTACAAAAAACTTTTCCTTTTAACAGACGCCCTCGGCATCATTTATTATATGAACCGACGCTTATCCTGTTAAGAGCGCGTTTCAGCTTCAGCTCTGCCATGTCAAGAGCGTGTCTGTCCTGCTCCTCGGCAAGCCTGCGCCTTGCGTCCTCTTCGGAGCGTTTTGCCCATGCAAGGTCTATCTCGTCAGCCCATTCAACAGCGTTTGCAAGGATAGAAACTTTATTTTCTCCTACTTTCAAAAGTCCTGTCGAAACAGCCGCTGTACGCCAGCTGCCGTCGTCCTGTCTTATTTTCAGCGGACCGGACGGCAATGAAGCTACGAGCCTTGTATGATTCGCAAGCACTCCTATGTCTCCCTCTGTTGTTCTGACGATGATCTGCGTAGTTTCTCCGTCAAAAAACACCTTTTCCGGAGTGATTATCCTCAGCGCAAATGAAGCCGCCATATAAGACCACCTCGCTTATGAATTTTCGGCGTTTTTGGCTTTTTCTATGACCTCGTCAATGGTTCCCGCAAACAGGAACGCGGATTCCGGAAGATCGTCATGAAGTCCCTCTATGATCTCCTTGAAGCCTCTTATCGTTTCCTTTAACGGAACGTACTTGCCCTCCATTCCGGTGAACTGCTCCGCTACATTAAAGGGCTGGGACAGGAAACGCTGTATCTTTCTTGCTCTTGAAACGGTGAGCTTATCCTCGTCGGAAAGCTCGTCCATGCCCATGATAGCGATAATATCCTGCAGCTCCTTATAGCGCTGGAGAATGTTCTGTACAGCTCTTGCCACCTCGTAATGCTCTATGCCTACGATGTCCGGAGAAAGTATCCTTGATGTGGAATCCAGCGGATCAACAGCCGGATAAATTCCCAATGAAGCAATATTTCTTGAAAGCACCGTAGTTGCGTCAAGGTGGGCGAACGTCGTTGCCGGAGCCGGATCCGTAAGGTCGTCCGCAGGAACATAAACAGCCTGAACAGACGTGATGGAGCCTTTATTTGTAGATGTTATACGCTCTTGGAGCGCGCCCATTTCCGTAGCCAGCGTAGGCTGGTATCCTACCGCTGACGGCATACGTCCCAGCAGCGCCGATACCTCGGAGCCTGCCTGAGTAAAGCGGAAGATATTGTCAATAAACAGCAGAACGTCCTGACCCTCAACATCGCGGAAATATTCCGCCATAGTCAGACCGGAAAGTCCCACTCTCATTCTTGCTCCGGGAGGCTCGTTCATCTGACCGTAAACAAGCACGGTCTTGTCAATAACTCCCGACTCGGTCATTTCGTTATAGAGGTCGTTGCCCTCTCTTGTACGTTCGCCAACTCCCGTAAATACGGAAATTCCGCCGTGTTCGTTTGCGACGTTGTTTATAAGCTCCTGTATAAGAACGGTCTTTCCTACTCCCGCTCCTCCGAAAAGACCTATCTTTCCGCCTTTCAGGTACGGACAGATAAGATCTATTACCTTTATGCCTGTTTCCAGAACTTCATTTGAAGCCGTCTGCTCCTCATAGGAGGGAGGTTCACGGTGTATAGCCCATCTTTCGCTGGCAGCCGGTGCGGGCTTATTATCTACCGGCTCACCAAGAAGATTAAATATTCTTCCAAGAGTTTCTTTTCCCACAGGGACCGTGATCGGCGCGCCCGTATCCACGGCTTCAACGCCTCTTACCAGACCGTCTGTAGAAGCCATTGCTATACAGCGGACAACATCGTCTCCGATATGCTGTGCGACCTCGCAGACCAGAGTCCCGCCGTTATGCTTGATCTCTATCGCGTTCAGAAGCTTCGGAAGGTTATCCTTTGTATACTGAATATCCACAACGGCGCCGATTATCTGAACGACCCTGCCGATATTTTTCTGCGGCATTTATAATATCTATCCTTTCCTTCGCCGCAAACGCGGCTTATTTCAAACAGCAAAGGAAACATAATAACCTTTAAATGTTCTGTTTTTAGAATTTCTCGGGATCACTCTTTGTTCCCAACGGCTGCTGCGGGATCACTCCTGTGCGGCTGCGCCGCCGACGATCTCGGTGATCTCCTGAGTTATAGACGCCTGACGCGCGCGGTTATAGAGCAGTGAAAGATCCGAGATCATTTCGCTTGCGTTATCCGACGCGGATTCCATAGCCGTTCTCCTTGCAGCCTGTTCGGAAGCGAAGCTGTCAACTATCGCCCCGAAGATTATGCCCGTCATATATTTAGGAACTATAGAGTCGAAAACGTCTCTTGCCGACGGTTCATATATCGGCAGCTCCAGATCCTTTTTCTCCGCAGCGTCCGCGCTTATATCCAGCGGAAGCAGAGAAAGGCTTTCCGCTCTTTGCAGCAGCGGCGAAACGTATTCCGTTCTGAAAAGCTCCACTCTGTCCACCTCGCCCTTTATGAACGGGTGAACTATCCTGTCAGAAATGCTTGCAGCACCGTAGATCTTTATCCCCTCGGCAATATTAACATAGCTTTCCACGACGTCATAGCCGCGTTTGATGAAATATTCGGAGGATTTTTTGCCCACGGCGATTATTTTTACAGCGCTGCCCTCGGAGCTCAGCTCGTCTATCCTTGCCTGTGCAAGCTTTAGCACGTTGGAATTAAAGCCTCCCGCCAGTCCTCTGTCGCCTGCGATGACTACCAGCATTACGGTTTTCAGGTCCCGCTTTTTCATATATTGTGAAAAGAACCCGGGATTCTCCGCCTGAATACCGCACATCGTATCATACAGGGCATTGAAATAAGGGCGGGCGTTATCCGCCTTTTCCTTAGCCTTTCTGAGCTTTGAGGAAGCCACCAGCTCCATAGCCTTTGTTATCTGCATTGTGGACTCAACGCTTTTTATGCGTCTTTTGATGTCCTTCATATTTCCGGAAGCCAAACTGCGCCCTCCTTTCCGATATTATCCCGCTCGTTATTTCTTATCCGACAGGAATTTCTTTACAAAGTCGGAAAGCATTGCTTTCAGAGCTTCCTCATTTTCCTTTGTAAGGTCTTTTGTTTCCCTGATCGAAGCGATTATATCGGGATAGGACTCATCTGCGAAACTGAAAAGCTCTTTCTCGAATTCCGATACCAGATCGAGAGGAACGTCTTTCAGGTAGCCGTGAGTTACCGCATATATTATCAGCACCTGATGCTCTACGGTAAGCGGCATATTTCTGCCCTGTTTAAGGACTTCAACAACGCGTTCGCCCAATGCAAGGCGCTCCTTGGTATCCTTGTCAAGATCCGATCCGAACTGTGAGAACGCCTGTAATTCACGGTACTGCGAATAGGTGAGCTTAAGCGAGCCGGAAACCTTTTTCATTGCCTTTATCTGAGCCGCACCGCCGACGCGCGATACCGAAATGCCCGGGTTCACCGCCGGTCTTACGCCGGAATTGAACAGGTCTGTTTCAAGGAATATCTGACCGTCGGTAATGGAAATAACGTTAGTCGGGATATAAGCCGAAACGTCTCCCGCCTGAGTTTCGATTATAGGCAGAGCCGTAAGAGATCCGCCTCCGTAATTTTCGTTAAGGTTGCAGGCGCGTTCCAGAAGTCTTGAATGGAGATAGAAAACATCTCCCGGATAAGCCTCACGTCCGGGCGGACGTTTGAGGAGCAGCGACAGCGCACGGTAAGCTACCGCGTGCTTTGAAAGGTCGTCGTATACGCACAGAACGTC
>CANQZS010000193.1 GCA_947628385.1 uncultured Clostridia bacterium
CCGCCCCTTGACCCCGCAAGTCTGGGCAAAACAAAACCAAAGGTTTTGTCTGGCTTGACCAGCTTTATATTTTGCGCCTACGGCGCAAAATTATAATCACCTTTTCAGCAAACTGATATATTTACCATAATTATTCCGTCCTAAGAGCGGTAACAGGATCCTTGCGTGCGGCAACTCCCGACGGTATGAGTCCCGCAATGACCGTAAGAAGCATACTGATAACAACAAGTATCGCTCCGCCCACCGGAGGAAGATGACAAAGATCCTCAACATCTGTCAGGTGAGTTATTATCATGTTTATGGGAATGTTCAGCAGCAGCGTGGTAATAATTCCTATTGCTCCCGCCGTGAATCCCACAATAAGCGTTTCGGCATTGAATACACGGGAAATATCCTTCTTTGACGCTCCGATGGAACGGAGTATACCGATCTCCTTAGTCCTTTCAAGAACAGAAATATAAGTGATTATTCCTATCATTATGGACGAAACTACCAGAGAGATCGCCACAAAAGCAATAAGTATATAGCTTATAGCGTCGATTATAGTCGTTACGCTGCTCATCATTATGCCCATAATATCCGTATACTGGATACACAGATCCTCTTGACCGCTGTCATTCATGCGCTTGTTGTAATCGTCTATTATATTTGTTATTTCCTCCTTGGATTCAAAATCCTTGGGATAAATACTTATGGAGCTTGGATCGTCAAGGTCGGAAACTCCCATTATAGAAAGGTTCCCGTCGTATGTAGCGTCGGTCTGAGCAGCGTTCATCTGCTCGGAGAATGCCTGAGCTACCTGATCCTCCGTCATACCCATTTCAAGCGCCTGCTGGATCTGAGCCGACATTGCCTGCTGTTCCTCGGCGGGAAGCGAAGCAATATACGCTTGAAGCTCCTCCATTGTCATAGGCTCGGCTTCCTCAGCTTCGGTATCCGGAAATTCAATTCCGGTAAAAATATCCACGTCAGGAGACGCTTTCTGCTCCTTGACTATATCGCTGTCATTTACCTTTTCTATAAGGTGGGTCATAAGCTCTGACTTATAGCCGATAGTTCCTATTTCATTTGCTGCGGCGGTATTGTCCGAGGGACGGATTATTCCTACGATCTCGATCTCCTCAGCGTTCTTGACCTTTTCGGTCATATATATGGTATCGTTTCGCTTGTCTGTCCAGACATCGCCCTCTTTGTCGAAATAGTCCGTATTCAGCAGAAGCTTGAATTTAAGTCCGAGAATATCGTCAAAATCAAGATATTCTACGGAATTGATGTCCTCTACCTTTTCGCCGTCAATAGTTCTCTGTATAGCGTCGGAAAGCTCGCTGTCATCAAGTATGCCAAGGGAATACAGCGTATAGTCGGTGACCTGATTGTACTTATTTACGATAAGGACTACCTCATTGTAATCCTCCGGCATTCTTCCCGCCAGAACGTCATATTGGGAGTCAAGTATCTCCTCCTTGGAAATAAGCTCGCGCCATACGTTCATGCTGCTTGCCATTATAGGGTTCTGCGCCATCTGGGACATTCCCATATTATCGAATATAGTGCTCGGATTTACCTGATAAATCCCGTCGGAGGTATCCTCCTTATAAAGCGTCAGCTGCGTCTGGTATGAATACTTTATATCGCTGACAAGATCGTCCATACCCGATCCATCGCTTTCGATGAAATTCTTGAAGCTTTTGAGATCGTTTGCCGTTATCTCGGCGAACATAGCCTCCATCATTTCGGTCATTACGTTCTGGGGATAGATCCTTTCGGTTTCGGCGTCCGCCTCATTTCCCTGAGCCATAGACATCATAGTGGTCATGACGGTGGTCATATCAATGCTCGTACCCTGTATCGTCAGAGGATAGCTTGAAAGCGTTTCCTCCTGAACGCGGTCGATATAGTCCTGTGCGCCGCTCGAAAGGGAAAGTATCAGCGCGATGCCGATAATTCCAATGCTTCCGGCAAAAGCCGTCATAAATGTTCTGCCCTTTTTAGTCATAAGGTTGTTCATTGAAAGCGAAAGCGCAGTAAAGAACGACATAGACGCTTTTTTCTTAACGACAGCCGTTTTTCCGCTTTCCTTTTCCTCTGTTTTTTCCGGAGCATTTCCGTCAAAGGGATCGCTGTCCGCCTTGACCTCGCCGTCGAGCAAACGTATTATCCTTGTGGAATATTTTTCCGCAAGCTCCGGATTATGAGTTACCATTATGATAAGTCTGTCCTTGGCGATCTCTTTAAGAAGCTCCATTATCTGTACGCTCGTTTCCGAATCGAGAGCGCCGGTAGGCTCGTCTGCCAAAAGAATATCGGGCTCGTTTACAAGGGCGCGCGCTATGGCGACTCTCTGCATCTGACCTCCGGACATCTGGTTCGGCTTTTTATTGAGCTGATCGCCGAGACCGACCTTTTCGAGAGCTTCCTTTGCGCGTTTTCTTCTTTCGGTCTTTGAAACGCCTGAAAGCGTAAGTGCAAGCTCCACGTTTGACAATACCGTCTGGTGCGGTATCAGATTATAGCTCTGAAAGACAAAGCCTATAGAATGATTCCTGTATGTATCCCAATCCCTATCCTTATACTGCTTGGTAGATCTTCCGTTTATTATCAGATCTCCGCTCGTATACTGATCGAGACCTCCTATGATATTCAGCAGCGTAGTTTTACCGCAGCCTGAAGGTCCGAGTATAGAAACGAATTCATTTTCACGGAATTTCATGCTTACTCCCCGTAGGGCGTGTATCTCTGTATCCCCCACGGTATAGTTCTTTACTATCTTATTTAATTCGAGCAATGAAAAAGCACCTTCTTTCAAATAAAAATACAGAATAATTATACAATATTTTCATTATATAAAAACGCCAATTTTATTAATATTATATTAATTCGCCTGCAATACCTTTTAGTACCGCAGTATACTGCAAATATGGCGATCCGGAATAAAGGCTCGGAGGGATTTCCAATTTTTTTTAAAATTTAAGAATAAATCCACCAAAGCTGTCAAAACTATGCGTGAGGTGAAAATTATGAGCAATTCCAAGTTCAAGATCGGCAATCTTTCGGGAAAGGGTCTTCTGATCGCAGCGGGAATATGTATCCTTGCGGTAGGAGCCGCAGGATATTATTCCTATACAGCGATCTCCGATAAGCTCAACACCGAGCTTATCGGAAACAACAGTGATACATTGTCTGCGGACGCAGACGAGGGAAACGGCGAAGACGCTCCCGTTGACATCGGTCAAACAAACATTGCAAAGCAGGAGGAAACCACTGCTCCTGCACAGACAGAGCCTCCTGCGGAATCCGCCGCCGCAGTGACGACAGTTCCCAAAAAGGCGGAAACGACCGCAGAGTCGGTAACCGAGAATATTCCCTCTGCGATGGTAAGACCGCTTAACGGCGAGGTAATAAACATTTTTTCCGACGGAGAGCTGGTAAAATCGAAAACTCTCAACGTCTGGAAAACTCATGACGGTGTTGACATTGCCGGAGAGCCTGACGAAAAGGTGAAAAGCATGACGAGCGGAAAGGTAATATCCGTTTGTGAGGATCAGCTTCTTGGCGTTTGCGTCGTTATAGACCATGGAAACGGCATAGAGGGTTGGTATTGCAGTCTGAGCAAGGACGTACCCGTTGCTGAGGGACAGGACGTTTCTGCGGGGACGGTCATCGGCACTGTAGGCAACACAGCTGAAAGTGAGATCAGTGAGGAATCGCATCTGCATTTTGCCGTAAAGAAAAACGGTGAATGGATAGATCCCATAGCTCTCATATCCGGCGAAGGCAGCTGACGGAACTTAGCGGGGCTCCTGAAAAATACGGGAGCCCCGCAATTTTGCGCGAAGCGCAAAATATAAAGCTGGTCAAGCTGAGCCCAGCTTGCGGGGTCAAGGGGCGGAGCCCTTGCCG
>CANQZS010000194.1 GCA_947628385.1 uncultured Clostridia bacterium
TGAATAAGGAATATCGTTATCGCGGCGGTAAACGTTTGCACGGGGGTTGTCCCATGAACGGAAAACAGCCTTTACTGCGCCCATGAGCTGCTCCTTAGGATCTGAGGGGAAGTCCTGACCGATCTTGGACTTATATTCAGCCTTGAACTGGTTAGCAAGCTCTTTCAGATCGTCAGCGGTAAGCTCAACGTCCTGCTTAACGCCTTTCTTGGCTTTCATTTCGTCGATGAGCTGCTCGAAGTATTTCTTGCCGACCTCCATAACAACGTCGGAATACATCTGGATAAATCTTCTGTAGCAGTCCCAAGCCCAGCGGGGGTTATTGGATTTCTGAGCGATAACGTTTACAACGTCCTCGTTAAGACCAAGGTTAAGAATGGTGTCCATCATACCGGGCATGGAAGCTCTTGCGCCGGAACGCACCGATACCAACAGCGGATTTTCCTTATCTCCGAATTTCTTTCCTGTGATCTGTTCCATCTTGCCGATGTACTCATTGATCTCAGCGAATATCTCGTCATTGATCTTTCTTCCGTCCTCGTAGTACTGTGTGCAGGCCTCAGTCGTGATAGTGAAGCCCTGAGGAACTCTTTCCGCGCCGAAGATCTTGGTCATTTCAGCGAGGTTTGCTCCCTTACCGCCGAGGAGCTCTCTCATATCGGCATTACCTTCCGAAAAGAGATAACAATATTTTTTTGCCATTGGTATTACCTCCAAATAAAAATTTTGAACTCCGCACAGCCGTTCCGCAGCAAGTATGGATCGGCGCATACGGTCATAAACATATTATAGCAGATTTTCTTTCTATTTTCCATACGGAATAGCAGGAAATTTACAGCATATTTTTTGTGTATTTTGCACAATTAATGCACAGGCAAAAGAAAACGCCGAAATTCGCTTGAAAAAAATTTCAGAATATGGCATAATAATAGATGTGTATTGAATGTTTGCAATTAAAAAGCTTTTCTTAAAAAAATTTTAATATAGTAGGAGTTTTATACTATGAGCAATTCATCTTCCTGCGCCGTGATCCTTGCGGGAGGACAGGGAAAACGTATGAAGTCCGAGCTTCCCAAGCCCATGTTCGAGGTCCTTGGAGAGCCTATGCTGGAATGGGTAGTGAGCGCCTGCGAAAATGCGGAGATCTCCGACCTCTGCATCGTAAAGGGCTATAACGCTCAGGTCATCGAGGATTATATCGGCGACCGCTATACCACAGTCCTCCAGCCCCAGCGAATGGGTACCGGTCATGCCGTCATGATGGCTGTAGACTGGCTCAAGGAATCCCCCCGCTTTGACGGGAACGTGCTTATCCTCTGCGGCGACGCCCCATTTATCAACAGCGGAACTATCACCGCCGCTCTCGAACAGCATATCCGTCAGGGGAACGCCGTTACCATCATCACCGCCGAGCTTGACGATCCCTCCGGCTACGGACGTATCCTGCGCGGAAAAAACGGAGTTACCGGCATCGTTGAGGAAAAGGACGCCACCAACGAGCAGAAGTCTATCCGCGAGATAAGCAGCGGCGCTTACTGGTTCAGGACAAAGGACCTTATCGAAGCGTTAGGCGAGATAAAGCCCAACAATTCCCAAGGGGAATATTACCTTACCGATTCGGTATATATCCTTATGAGCAAGGGCAAACGCGCCGACGCCTATATCTCTCCGGATAAAAAGGTAGTCCTCGGAGCAAACGACCGCAAGGCGCTGCTCATGCTAAACGATACCGCAAGGCACGCCGTTATAGACCGTCTTATGGACGAGGGAGTCGAGTTCCTCTGCACCGACGGAGTTTCCATAGGCAGGAACGTCAAGATCGGCGCGGGAACGAAGATCCTGCAGGGAACTATCCTGCGGGGCAATACCGTTATCGGCAGCGGCTGCGTTATCGGTCCGAACTGCATTATCGAAAACTGCACCGTCGGCAGCAGCGTAACACTGAACAGCGTTCAGGCATACAACTCAGTCATTGACGACTGCGCAAGGATAGGACCATTCGTTCATATCCGTCCCGACAGTCATATAAAGGCAGGCGTCAAGATAGGCGACTTTGTGGAGGTCAAGAATTCCACCGTCGGCGAAAGGACGTCGATAGCTCACCTTACCTATGTAGGCGACAGCGACGTGGGCGAAAACGTAAATTTCGGCTGCGGCGTAGTAACGGTCAACTATGACGGAGCGAACAAATACCGCACGGTCATAGGCGACAATGCATTCATCGGCTGCAATACAAATCTTGTCGCTCCGGTAAAAATAGGCGCAATGGCTTACACAGCCGCAGGAACTACCGTTACAAAGGACGTTCCGGACGGCGCTCTCGCAATAGAGCGCGGAGAGCTCCGCTTCAAGGACGGCTTTGCGGAAAAGCGTCTTAAAGGACGTCTGAACAGGAAGTGATCCTAAAGGATCTCCCGCAGGATCAGACAAATCCCAAGCAATATCATAACCAATATTTCCGATGTATAATTTTAGTAAAGGGGATCGTTAAAAATGAATCTTCACGGCAAGGACATCAGAATCTTCACAGGCAATTCAAATCCCGCTGTAGCCGCTGAAATAGCCAAGCAGCTCGGACTTCCGCTCGGTCAGTCGGAGGTAGTGACCTTTTCCGACGGCGAGGTGAGCGTTTCCATTCAGGAAAGCGTAAGAGGCTCTGACGTATTTGTGGTACAGTCCACAAGCTCTCCCGTAAACGACCATATGATGGAGCTTCTCATCATGATAGACGCTTTCAAGAGGGCTTCCGCAGGACGTATCACGGCAGTTATCCCATACATGGGCTATGCCCGTCAGGACAGAAAGGCAAAGGCAAGAGATCCGATCTCCGCAAAGCTTGTTGCCGACCTTATCTCGGTAGCCGGCGCGGACAGAGTTCTTTCCATGGATCTGCACTGCCCCCAGATACAGGGATTCTTTAACATACCCGTTGACCATCTGCTCGGAGTACCTATCCTTGCCCCTTATTTCATAGAAAAATTCGGGGATAATAAAGACGACGTAATGGTAGTTTCCCCCGACCTCGGTTCGGTAACGAGAGCAAGGAATTTCGCCCAGAGGCTGGGAGTTCCCTTTGCAATAGTTGACAAGCGCCGCCAGAAAGCCAACGTCTGCGAGGTAATGAACATCATCGGCGACGTAAAGGGCAAGAGCGTAGTTCTCGTTGACGATATGATCGACACGGCGGGAACGCTCTGCAACGCGGCAAAAGCCATTATGGAAATAGGCGGAGCAAAGGAGGTCTACGCTTGTGCGACACATGGCGTACTTTCCGGACCTGCCATAGAGAGGATCAAGGACAGCGTTATAAAGGAGCTTATCCTGCTTGACACTATCGCGCTTCCCGAGGAAAAGAAGATCGACAAGATAACCGTTCTGCCGGTAGCTCCTGTATTTGCACAGGCAATACAGAGAATTTACGCTGACAAGCCGGTCTCCACAATATTTAATTAAGAGTTGAGAGCTGAGATAAATTCATAATTAAAAATTATCTAAAATCTAAAGTTATATGATCCTTAGTAACCAAGTACAATAGCACATTATTTTTATAATCAAATAGCATTATACGCCGAGAGATTAGCAGGAAAAGGGTGGAGGTTTAGGGAAAGAGTGTTCTTAAACCGGCGCAAGCGCCGGTTGGGAAAACCGCAAGAGGCAGTTAAAACCGCTTCGCGGTTTTAACTTGAAAACAGGGCGGCGACCCAAGGTTCTATTTAGTTTTCCCCGCCTCCTAAAGGTTGTCCTCTTGCTTTTCGAGCCGTAAGGCGTGAAAATATGCTCTCTGCGCCGTTAGGCGCAATATGTCTCATACAGCAAAAAACATAAAAAGGCTTACATAGCATAAGCCGTTAGTTTGAGGGGGCGCCCTCTATCGCAGGGCAGCCCCCTCTTGAAGCC
>CANQZS010000195.1 GCA_947628385.1 uncultured Clostridia bacterium
CAAAGCTCTCTGCTCAGAGCGAAGGGTAAGGGTGTTAAAAATGGATTTTATAACAAAGCTGCTCACCTCCTCAGAGGAGGATATAAGAGAAGCTGCGGAAATAATTTCAAACGGCGGAATAGTCGGTATGCCCACGGAAACGGTCTACGGTCTTGCGGCTGACGCTGAGGATCCCGACGCGGTGGCGAAAATTTTCAAAGCCAAGGGCAGACCGCAGGATAATCCGCTTATAGTTCACATATATGATATTTCACAGCTGGAAAATTATGCCGAAAATATTCCCGATATTGCATACAGGCTCGCGGAAGCTTTCTGCCCGGGACCGCTTACAATGGTGCTGCCGAAAAAGGATATTATTCCGGACATTACCAGTGCGGGACTCGATACGGTAGGTATACGCATACCTGCTCATAAGGCTGCAAGAGAGCTTATAAGGATAAGCGGGAAAGCCGTTGCGGCTCCGTCGGCTAATATTTCGGGAAGTCCGAGCCCGACTTCTGCCGAGCACGTTATGAGGGATATGAACGGAAAGATCCCAGCGGTCATAGACGGAGGAAGCTGTCCGGTAGGAGTGGAAAGTACGGTAGTTTCCTTTGAAAATGAAAGGATACGCATACTTCGCCCGGGATTTGTGTCTGCGGAGGAGCTTTCCTCGTTCGGAGAGGTGGTTATTGACAGGCATATCACCGAAGCGGCTGCGGACGGAGAAAGAGTTCTTTCTCCGGGAATGAAGTACAAGCATTATTCTCCAAAGGCAAACGTTACTATTGTAAAGGGAAGCAGCGAAAAATATATAGGATTTGTGAATTCGCACGGGGGAAGCGGAGTATTCGCAATGACATTCGACCGTGACGAGCCGTTTTGTAAAATTCCTGCGGTACCGTACGGAAATACCGGCGAGGAGCAGGCGGCAAGACTTTTTTCCGTGCTGAGAAAATTTGACGAAATAGGCGCGGAGCAGGTCTATGCTGAATGTCCGTCACAAGATGGAGTAGGGCTTGCGGTATATAACAGACTGCTGAGAGCAGCGGGATTTGAGATAATAACGCTTTAGTATACAGGGGTGTTTTTTTCTTAAAAGCTTGATGTTGCAAAGGAAAGGATTGACATATATGAGCGAAACGCGGGATACGGCGGTCATCGGTCTGACAGGTCAGAGCGGAGCAGGAAAAACCACTGTATGCAATGTATTTGAGGAATGTGGATTTGCCGTTATCAACGCTGATAAAATTGCCAGAGAGGTAATGGAAAAGGGCAGCGCGTGCCTTGAGGAGGCTGTGGAATGTTTCGGCAAAAATATACTTAACGGCGATGAGACCCTTAACAGACAGGCACTGGCGGATATTGTATTTAACGATAAGGAAAAATTAGAGCAGCTGAACGCGATAAGCTATCCTTATATCACGTCGGAAATACTTAAAATGATAAATAAATTCCGTGAGGAAAAAAGGAGATATGTTCTTTTGGACGCGCCTACGCTTTTTGAAAGCAGAGCGGACGATTTCTGCGATCTTATAATAAGCGTGACGGCTTCGGAAAAAAATCGCGCCGAAAGGATCGCAAAGCGTGACGGTATAAGCGCGGAGCAGATAAAAAACAGATTTTCCTCACAGCATTCCGAGAATTTTTTCATAAATCATTCTGATTTTATAATCAAAAATAACAAATCTGCGGAGCTTCTCAGAGAAAAAGCAAAGGAGGTCGCGGAAAAGATCAAGGAGTATTATAAATGCTGAAAAAGCTTGGCAGTCTGATACTTATAATAATTCTGGGATCCCTTATCTGGGCGGTATTCAATATTGAGGATCTGTGCAGGAAATATATTTATCCTGCGAAATATTCGGAATACGTTGAAACTGCCGCTGCCGAAAACGGTATCGACAAGTACCTGATCTACGCGATAATAAAAACCGAAAGTAACTTCAACGAAAATGCGGAATCCGACGTCGGAGCGAGAGGTCTTATGCAGATAATGGAGGATTCCTTTGAATGGGTAAAATTCAGAATGGACGACAATAGGGATATTTGCTATGATGATATGTTCGTTCCTGAATATAATATAGAGTATGGAAGCTATCTGATAAAGCTTCTTTATGAGGAATATAAAGACGTTCCGACTGCGCTGGCTGCGTATCATTCGGGCAGAGGGAATGTCAGTGAGTGGCTGGCAGATCCGGAATACAGCTCGGACGGAAAAACACTGGACGATATGCCGGAGGGAAAGACAAAGCATTATGTCAAAAAGGTCATGACAGCTTATGAGGGATATACAGATCTTTATTCATAGATAAAATTTAAAAGCTAAAATTTATAAGGTCAAAAATTCATTTTGAAAGGAATGTTTCGATATGTCAAAGGAAAAAGAAAAATCTCCTGCTGTTCTCCTCAAGGAACGTCTTTTTATGGAGAAAAAGCATGCCGGTCTTATAATGACAGAGGAGCAGACGGCGGAATGTGACGATTTCTGCGAAAGCTACAAGGATTTTCTCAACGGTGCAAAGACCGAAAGGGAAGCGGCGGCTTCGGCAATAGCTCTTGCCAAGGAAGAGGGCTTCCGTGAGTACACTAAGGGAATGTCCCTTAAAGCCGGAGAAAAGGTATATTTCAACAATCGCGGAAAGGCTGTGATCCTTGCGGTGATAGGCAGCGAGCCTATGGAAAAGGGCGTTCGTCTTGCGGCGGCGCATATTGATTCGCCAAGGATCGACCTAAAACAGAATCCCCTTTATGAGGATAACGAGATCGCTCTTTTCAAAACGCATTATTACGGCGGTATAAAGAAATACCAGTGGGCGACTATCCCGCTTGCTATCCACGGCGTTATTATCAAAAAGGACGGTACAAAAATTACCGTTAAGATAGGCGAGGACGAAAACGATCCGGTATTTTTCATCAGCGATCTTCTCCCGCATCTTGCACAGGAGCAGGTAAAGAGGACTCTGAACGAGGGCATAAAGGGCGAGGAGCTTAATATAATCGTAGGTTCAAGACCTTTCCGTGACGATGATGTAAGCGAAAAGGTAAAGCTCAATATCATGTCTCTGCTCCATGAGAAATACGGTATCATAGAATCAGACTTCCTTTCCGCAGAGCTTGAAATGGTACCTGCGTTCAAGGCTAAGGATATAGGCTTTGACAGAAGTCTTATAGGCTCCTACGGACATGATGACAGAGTATGCGCTTATACCGCTCTTGAAGCTATCCTCGGCTGCGGCAATGTAGGCAAAACGGCAGTCGTTTGCCTTACCGACAAGGAGGAAACAGGCAGCGATGGAAATACGGGGCTTTGCTCGGCATATCTGAAAAACTTTCTTTATGATCTTGCCGAAAGCGCAGGCGCAAAGGGCAGAGACGTTGTGGCTAATACCGAATGTCTTTCCGCAGACGTAAACGCGGCGTTTGATCCTACGTTCCCTGATGTTGTGGAAAAGAAAAACGCTGCATTCCTGAATTACGGCGTAGTAGTTACAAAATTCACAGGCGCAAGGGGCAAATCGGGGACCTCCGACGCTTCCGCTGAATTTGTGGGACGCGTCCGCGCTCTTATGGAAAAGAACAATATAATCTGGCAGACAGGCGAGCTTGGAAAGGTCGATCTCGGCGGCGGCGGAACGGTTGCGGCATATCTTGCTAATCTTGGAATGGACGTAATCGACGTTGGCGTTCCGGTTCTGGCAATGCACGCACCTTACGAGGTAGTTGCAAAGGCTGATGTTTATATGACCTACAGGGCGTTCAGATCATTCTTTGAGGAATAAGGCTAAGGGGGAAATTTTTTCCTCCTTTCAGGCTGTAGAAAAACATATTAAATTGATTTTGAAACAGTCCACCGGACTGTTTCAAAAGGCTTACATAACATAAGCCGTTAATTTGAGGGGGCGCCCTCTATCGCAGG
>CANQZS010000196.1 GCA_947628385.1 uncultured Clostridia bacterium
GCCGGCTGCCCTCTATGCACATGGCAATATTGTAACAGCCCTTTGCGGAAAGGATAGGTAGCATTGATCTCCCCTCGGCGGCAAGAGCGTTTTCTATTTCCTTTTCAGACGGCGCGTCCGGAAGTCTGCTTTCGGAAAGCTCGGTAATATTCAGCTTACAGAACGCTCCCAAACGCTTGGAATATTCCCCGCAGGCTTCGCGGAGATAGCTTTCTTTTAATTTTCCGACAGCAATAATATTTACATTCAGCATAAATACCTCATCATATTGCCACAAATCCGCCGCTTGTTTCCACAGGCGCCACGCTCAGCATATAATCGGAATTCCTTGTAAATTCTCCAAGACAGGACAGAACGGTATTTTCGGCAATTTCCGGAGTGTTGTTTTCCTGAGAAAGATGTCCGAGGATAAGCCGCGTAGTGCCGTTTTTAACGAGCTTTGCCGCAAACGCTCCGCTGTCAGGATTGGATAAATGTCCCGATCTGCCGAAAATGCGTGTTTTCAGATAATACGGGTATATCCCGCCGCGAAGCATTTCAACATCGTAATTTGCTTCAAGGAATACGCAGTCCGCTCCGATAACCGCTGATACCACCTCTTCCGAAACATATCCCAGATCGGTGCAAACCGCCGCCGATCTTCCGTTATCAAAAAATATCCTGTAGCCGCAAGGATCGCAGGCGTCATGCGATGTGGAAAAGCTTTCCACCGACATTCCGCATATCTCCTCGCCGTCCGTAAGCTCAAGACATTCTCCGCATACGCAGCCCTTGGTCTTAAGATATTCACAGGTGCCTTTTCTTGAAAAGACAGGCACGTTTATTTTTTTTGTCAGTATTTCCAGACCCTTTATATGGTCGCTGTGCTCATGAGTGACGAATACGGCTTTTATCGCGTCCACAGAAAGACCGTTTATTTCCATTGCACGCTTTAACCTTGAAAAGGAAACGCCGTCGTCGATAAGTATTCCCTTATCCTTGCTTCCTATGTATATGCTGTTTCCTTTGCTTGAGGAAAACAGCGGATATATCCTTGCCAATTTACCGCTCCCTTGAATTCAATAATTGCTCTGATCTGTTGCCGGTCTCTTAGTCACCCTGACTCCGTAGCTTCTGCAAATGTCCTCAATAGGCATACTGACAGCCTTTCCGGAGGGTATCATCTCCCATACGCCGTCCCTTTTGTCAAAGCCCATTCCGAGCAGGGTCCTGCTGTGCAGATCCGGATCGAGGCGGAGATGCATATGCACTCCGTTCTCGCAAAGTATGCTTATCTCTCCGTTCACAAGCTTATCAAAGGTCTGCACGGGACTTTCCCCGTATATCGAAAAGATCAGCACCATTCTTACCACGTCGTCCGGTACCATGGCAAGATCCATTACCATTGCGCGTTTATCCTGATGATCCATATAGTAAACGCTGCCGCAGTCGGAATGATCGTTGCCAAAGAATATCATTCGTGAATTCCTGCTGACCTTGCCGGAGGCGCTTAGCATGAACAGGTACCCGTCTATGTCAAGACCCACTCTTGATGATGAATATTCCATATTTATACAATATTTTTTCGGAACAAGAGGAACGGATATTCCGGAGGTTATATAAATATTTTCCTCGCGGATACCGTCTCCGAAACCGGATTCATTGATCTCCTCGATCTGTACGCCGGAGGTCTCCTCCGTTTCGGGAATATCTATATGCTCCGCTTCCTCCGTTCCGGAAGCCGACGTAAGACCGGAAATATCAAGTCCTTGGATCAGGTTTCGGTATTCCTCCGGAGCATTCCTGTCAAACGAATACACCGTGCGGCGTTCGGTAACGGCTCCATTCCCGTCGGCTGCGGCTCCGGAAATGATGATCCTGCGTATTATTCCGGAGACTAAAGAACGCACGATAATATCCCCATAAAGCACCGAGCCGTTTTTTAATCCCTCTACCGTAATTTCTACGCTGTTATATCCCGCGTAAAGCCTGTCGCGGTCAAGGCGAACGCCATACGCTCCGCAGCTTATCTCAGCGTCGACCGGAGCGTAAAATTCCATTGCAAAGCGGTTCACCGCTCCGGCAGCAATGTCTCCAAGCTGAATTATTTTCGGGATCCCCCAATACTGCTCCTCATCGGGTATCCCTACAACTGCGCCGTTTACCTCCACGCCGGAAAATACCGTATCCGGATAATGACAGCATACCGAAATGTTTTTTTCCGGAGGAAGCTCGCTTCCGGTAAGCCCTACCGTAAGATCCCTCAGAACGACATTTTCCGCCGCCGCGATAATGACCGGACCGGAGATATTCCACAGCACCGTATTATTCCCCTCAACTGTGCAGCCTTTATTTATCGTGACGCTTCCCTCGAATTCTCCCTCCGGAAGCGTTATGGTACTATTTTCCGCTGCGCCGTCTATCATTTTCTGTATATTTACGGACAATTTATCACCCGCCCATGAACAGCACTGCCGCCAGCATTGCCAGAGCGGCTGCCATTTTCAAATAAATAAAGATCCTGTATTTCACCGACAATCTGCGGGAAGCCGCTATAAGCTCCGCAGCGCAGACGATCCCGCAGCCTTCTGCCGAAGCTCCGCAGCGCATAAGCATACACGGCTGAGCCGATGCGGAAGCAAATGCGGCAGCCGAGCTTTCCATTGCCGGAAGATCCTCCGGCGTTACTCCTGCAAAAAGTATCCTTTTGCCCCTTGCGGACTCCGTTCTTACAAGCCTAAGCTTGTCTCCTCCGGAAGCCTCCGCAGCGGCATTGATGACCTTTGAACGCTTTGAAAGCTCCGTATCGCTCATTTTTCCGAGCTGTGCGGAATCCAGCACTACTCCACCGCTTTTCTTTATTCCCGAATATTTAGCCGTGAAAACGGTATTCCCTCTGCTGCGGGAGGTCACGAGCACCGTCCGCACTCCCATTTTTTCAAGCCGCTCAACGGCTTTGCGCGATCCCTCCGGATAGCTGTCCTGCAAAGCGATCATACCTATAAGAACAAACTCTCCCGCAGGAAGTCTGCCGCCCTTTATTTTTTTATTTGTAAACGCAAAGGCTTCTATATCCTTGCCGCTTAAAAGGATCGTATCCGCAAGCTTTTTCAATGCGCTCTTGTTCGTTATCCTGTGCCTTTTGCCGTCTGCGCCGAAATATTCGCCGCAGCGTTCATATATTGCTCCGAAGCTCCCGCGAAGCACGGTGACAAGCTCGTTTCCCGCAGATACCGTTGCTCCGCAGATCCTGTCTCCGGAAGCCTCCGCTTGTATCTTTGCCTGTCCGTTCCTGCTGTCAGGATCTATAAATCCCAGTATCGCCTTATCCAGCGGAGCATTCCCGCATATCGTTCCGTAAGCGTTTGCTTCCGCATGGACCAAAGACGTTACCGCAGTCCTTACTATCTTCCCCAGAACCGTTCCCGTTTCCTCAAAGGAATGATATTCCTTGCCGCTGCCGTCTATGAATCCGCTTACCGTATAGCTTCCGTCGGTTATCATGCCCTCTCTTTCGGTCATGAGAATATCTGTTTTTCCGACATTTACAAGACATTCGCCTTGCCTTGCGGATATTCCCTTTGCTTTCAGGCGTTTTACCGACGACGCTGCCAAGGATCTGAACATTACTCCGCTTTTTCCCAATGATACAACAGCCAATATCACCGCCGCCGCGGAAAGTCCGTCCAATATTCCCGATATTAGCCCGACGGAAGCCGCCGCTCTCACCGCGATAAAGGCTCCCGCCGCCAATGCTGCGGCAGCTCCTGCCGTATAGGACGCCGCCGCTGCGGCTGAAAAGGGATCCTCCGGTATTTCTGCGGAATTGCTTTCATTTTTCTTTGCAAAGGCAAATGAAAGCAATTCCGCAGAAATACCGGA
>CANQZS010000197.1 GCA_947628385.1 uncultured Clostridia bacterium
ATCAGAAAATACAAAGCTTCAAAAAATGCGCAAAGTCACGACATAAGCAGCGTTATAAATTCCTATGGAATACGCCGAAAAGTAAACGTTAAAGTCAGCGACAAAACAAAAACTCCATTTACTTACGGAATTTTCAAGCCGACCATAGTTTGTCCTGAAAATTTTTCCGAGTACGATCAAAAGACCACCGAACTTGCTATTTCCCACGAGCTGACACACATTAAATATTTTGACGCGTTTTACAAAATTATAATTGCCGCCGCATTCTGCGTTCATTGGTTCAATCCCTTTGCATGGATAATGCTCATACTTTCCTGCCGCGACACCGAGCTTTCCTGCGATGAGAAAATTCTCGAAAAATTTCCCGACGCAAAGAAAGATTACGCAAATTCCATAATCGAATTTGAGGAAAAACGTTCCGCGTCTCCCCTTTTGAGCAGACTTAGCAGAAGTCCCGTAAAGAAACGCGTAAAATATATCATGAGATTTGAAAAAGCCGCGCTGTTCCCGATAATTGCAGCTATCGTTATAACGCTTTGTACAACGGTAGTTTCGGCGCTTGTTCCTGCGGTAGAATTTAAAAGCGATCCTACGCCTGACTGGGTAGAGCTCAAAATAGATTTAAATGACGGAAAATATTATTTTTTAGGCGATACCGAAAGCAGCTATCTTACCATTGAAAACGGAACTATCAAGCTTAGTCTTGACGATGAAGAACGTATGAGAAAAATGTATACTGTAGCTGAAAGATCTTTAGAAAACCATCTCAGGAATTCCGGCTGGGACGAAGAAAGTATAGCAGCCAGCCCATTCCAGCCATATGATGAATGGATCAAATATTATTCATCAGATCTGGGTCTGAAAGAACCGCAGGAATTTAAAATTGCGAGATGGTGCAATATGTATGAAAAATACATTGTTACAAATTTTTCATACGATGAAAACGGATTTTTATGTGTGGAATACGGTATGGGTATCCAATACATAAATAATTATACAATTGCAGTAGGCGGTCAGATGTTTATAAATATACCCGAATAAACAGAACTCCCACGCCGGAAATAAACGGTGTGGGAGAAAATTTTTTACAGTTTTGAGAGTTCTTAATTTTATTTTATCAGCAAAACGGAGCTTTGTCAATACATATAAAAAATAAAGTGGCATTTCTGCCGCCTTATCACATTATTAAAGATCAATAAAATAATTCATTATCGAGGGTCCTTTGTCAATGTAAAGCCCCGTTTCCTTTGCAGTCTTTTCATTGAATACCGGCTTGCCTTCAACGGGAACGCTCTTTCTGTAGATCATGAACGGAACAGCGTCGTTAGTATGTGTTTTCAGCGCAAGCGGCGTGGGGTGATCCGGAAGAATCATTATCTTGTAATCATCATACTTTTCAAGCTCCGGAAGAATCGTTCCGAGGATCTCCTTGTCTATTATCTCGATAGACTTTACCTTATTTTCGATCTCGTGTCTGTGTCCGCATTCGTCCGGAGCTTCAACATGGATATAAACAAAGTCCTGACCGTTTGCAAGCTCCCTGACGGCAGCTTCCGCTTTGCCCTTGAAATTTGTGTCAATGTAGCCGGTCGCGCCGTCAACATTTACTATGTTCATTCCGGAGAATTTTCCTATGCCTTTGAGCAGATCGACTGCGGAGATCATTGAAGCTTTCAGCCCGTGGAGCTTAAAGAAATTCTCAAGGTTCGCTCTCCTGCCCTCGCCCCAGAGCCATATACAATTTGCAGGACGCAGCCCTCTTTCGATCCTTGCTTTATTAACGGGGTGATCTTTAAGGATCTCCATGCTCTTTTTCATCATTTCAAGAAGCTTTTGCGCGTTTGGGTGATCGGGAATGTATTCCTTTATCTTTCTGCCGGTTATGTCATGGGGAGGTGTAAGCGTTCCGAGATCAAGAGTCCCGTTGTGCCATATAAGGCAATGGCGATAGCTCACGCCGCTGTAAAGTCTGAATTCCTCATTGTCAAAATGCTCCGCAAGAGTTTTAACGATCTCTTTTGCTTCCGCTGTGGAAATATCGTCCGCGCAATAGTCGACCATGGTCTTGTCCGCAAAGTTCGGCTCATCGGACAGAGTTACAAGATTGCACCTGAAAGAAACATCGTCCGGAAGCATATCTATGCCTATAGAACCTGCCTCCAAAGGAGAACGTCCGGTATAGCATACAGCGGGATCATATCCCAGAACGGAAAGATTTGCAACGTCCGAGCCGGGCTTCATTCCGTCAGCAACGGTCTTTACCAGTCCCATGACCGATTTTTTAGCAAGAGCGTCCATATTCGGAGTTACCGATCTGCTCATAGGAGTTTCCCCGCCGAGCTCTTCAACAGGATAATCAGCCATTCCATCACAAAGCAAAACAACGTATTTCATAAAATAACTTCCTTTATCAAAAAATAAACTATACTGATATTATCATATTAAATTGGAATTTTCAACAATTTTATGTAAATTTTACAGCTTATAAATATTATCATATTCCGGTAAGGTCAAAATCCGGAGTGTAATCGCTTACCGCCGAGCTGCGTTCCTGCATAAAGCCCTCCAGTCCAAGCTCGGAAGCCCTGTCAAGCAGGAAATCATACTCGAACGATGATATGCGCCTTGAAATTTCCTTATGCTCAAAGCTTTTATACATGGGAACATACTGGCTCATAAGGCTTACAAGCACGTCCTTTTTGGGAAAAGTCTCCGCTATCCATTCAAGTATTTTTTCGGAATCCTTTCTGTGAGACGGCAGAGCAAGGTGACGTATTATCACTCCCTTTTTTATAATACCGTTTTCGATCTGTACCGGACCCACCTGACGGTACATTTCTTTTATTGCCTCAGAAGCAGTTCCGAAATAGTTCTTGACTGAGGAATATTTTTCCCCAAGAGAATCGTCATAATATTTCATATCCGGAAGATAAACGTCAACATATCCGCCGAGCATTTCAATAGTTTCAGGGAGCTCATATCCTCCCGTATTATAAACTATTGGAATTTTCAGATCGTTTCCGCATATGTCCAGAGCCTTTATGATATGCGGAACATAAGGCGTAGGGCTTACAAGATCAATATTTTCCGCGCCTTTATCCTGAAGCTCAATAAAAATTTCAGCGAGCCTTTCGACCGAGATCTCCTTTCCGAAATTATTGCCCGAGATCTCATGATTCTGGCAGAAGCAGCATTTAAGACAACAGCCGGAAAAGAAAACCGTTCCCGCACCGTTTTTTCCTGAAATGCATGGCTCCTCCCACATATGCAGGAACGCCTTTGCCGCTTTTACTTCCGCGCCGCAGCCGCAGAAGCCGGCTCTCCTGCTTCTGTCGGCTCCGCATTTCCGCGGACAAAGCATACAGTTATGCAGATCCATACCGTCACCGCCTGCCGAGGATCTCATTGTAAATACTTTCCCTGCCCTCGAGCTGTTCGGCGGCATTGCTGAGCGTTGTATCGGTGATATGCTCGCCGCCGAGTATCCTTGCAATTTCCCTGACGCGCTGTTCTCCGTCTATCTGAGAAACATTTGTAAATGTACTTCCGCTGTTCGTGGTCTTTTCGATCAGCAAATGATTGTCAGCCATAACAGCTATCTGAGAAAGATGTGTGACACAGATTATCTGCCGCGCTCTTGAAGCCTGTCTGAGCTTTACTCCGACCTTCTGAGCGGCTCTGCCGCTGATACCTGTATCAATTTCATCAAATATCATTGTAGGAATATCT
This sequence comes from uncultured Clostridia bacterium, assembly GCA_947628385.1. Taxonomy (GTDB): domain Bacteria; phylum Bacillota; class Clostridia; order Oscillospirales; family Ruminococcaceae; genus RGIG8773. Next base: position 3,730 of record CANQZS010000197.1, read on the forward strand.
TCCTTTTCCGCAATAACATTCTTTATCGCAAGCATTATTCTTGAAAGCTCTCCTCCGGAAGCGATCTTGGAGATCGGCTTAGGAGGTTCTCCCGGGTTGACCGAGATCATCATTTCCATTATATCCATA
>CANQZS010000198.1 GCA_947628385.1 uncultured Clostridia bacterium
GCCGCTTTGCGGCTTCAAGAGGGGGCTGCCCTGCGATAGAGGGCGCCCCCTTGAATTAAAGGCTTATTATGTGTAAGCCTTTTTAAACAGTCCGGTGGACTGTTTAAAAATCAATTTAATATGTTTTTCTACAGTCAGTAGATCGTTCAGTTTTTCATGGATCGGATCTGCACAGACTCTGAAAGCATGATAAGCTGCGATAATATCCTGCACCCCGACCGGAGCTTTGTATAAGCCACAGGAAAAATTGATCCGAGGAGCGGATTCGTATGTTCAATCCTATAAGCAAGCTTCTGAATACCAAATTCCGCAATAAGCTTATATTCATGTGCATAGCGGCTATAGTTCCTATAACTATCGCGGGAATTTTCCTGCTTTATAACCTTATTGATCTTATGAGGACAAACGCGGGAAATGAAGCTATTTTTGAAGCCGACGGACTAAAAACACGTTTGAAAGATACCATAACTACGATCTCAAATATCAGCGACAGCCTTTACGAAAGCGGCGTTATAGAAAATATCATAAGCTCAGCCCCCACACAGGAAAATGAATATTACGAAATGTATATAAAGGACAAATCAGTTTCCGACTACCTGACCTCCTACCCGCAGATAGAAGGTATAAAGCTTTATATTGACAATGACAGCTTTGTATCCAATGAAAATTTTATGCGCGCCGACGATGAGATCAAAAGATCATATTGGTATGTGGAAGCAAAAAATACCAATGCCCGCAAATGGCAGGTAATACCTCAGGACGACAGCTTCCGGCTCGCGCTGGTGTGTCCGATCAATGATCCGGACGGCAGCTTCTGCGGAACACTACTGCTGACCGCCAATCCGGAATGGTTCGATGAAATAACCAAGGAGCGTTCCTCAAACGTTGTATTTGCTGTATCACAGGGACTGGTATTCTACAGCACAATATCCACCTGCAAAGCCGGTACAGTGCTGAACTACAGTGAAAACTACTATCCTGCGGGAACCAGCGATTCCAAAATACTTGAAAGCGGGAACAACCTGCTTGAAAGATACGGCTTAGCAATAGTATCATACTTTGACCATGAAAACAGCGGGAACCTTTTCCAAGTCTATATCGTAAAGCCGAACCTGATATTCAACGACAAGACCCAGAGCGCAATATTCAGCTACATTACAAATATAGTGCTTTGCGTAATACTTTCGGTGCTGCTGACTATACTGTTTTCAAGTATGTTCTCACGCAGGATACAATTTCTGAAAAACCAGATGCACAGCGCGGCTTCCGGAGATCTTGAACTGGACGAGGAACTGAAAGGCACCGACGAGATCTACGACCTTTACGTCGATCTGAAAAAAATGGTGGACAGTATGCAGGAACTGATAAACGACGCCTATAAAGCCAAGATACGCTCCGAAAATTTCAAGCTGAATCAGATAGAAGCGGAATTCAAGACACTTGCAAGCCAGATAAATCCCCATTTTCTCTATAATACTCTGGAGACCATACGCATGAAGGCTTACTGCAACGACGATAAGGAGACCGCCGATCTGGTAAAGAAGCTCGGAAAATTCATGCGCCGCTGCCTTGAGGTCAAGGACGGAATGGTCACTCTCGGCTCGGAGCTGGAATTCACCAAAAGCTATCTGGAGCTGCAATCCGCACGCTTCGGAGACAGGATCTCATATTCCATATACTGCGAGGTCAGCAGAGATTACAAAATACTCCCGCTGATAATACAGCCGTTAGTTGAAAACGCCTTTGCTCACGGTATCGAAAGCGCCAAATCAAACGGACGCATAGACGTCAATATCCGCTATAAAGGCGAAGTTATAGAGATCGTCGTTTCCGATAACGGTCAAGGCATAACTCCCGAACGCCTCGAAGAGATCCTTGAAAGGCTAAAGGAAAACGATACTTCCTCAGGAAAAAGCATCGGTCTTACAAACGTAAACAAACGAATAAAAATGTACCACGGAGACAAATACGGGCTTTCAATAAGCACAGCCGTAGGCAAGGGAACGGCTATAACCGTCACTCTGCCGAGAACAGTCGATGAAAACGTAATGAAACGGCTTCCGGAAAAATACCGCGAGATAAGCGAAAGCATATCCGCCAAAACAAATAAAAGCTGAAGGAGGATCCCTCAATGATAAGTGTTCTGCTTGTCGATGATGAGCCTAACGTCCGCCACGGCGTTAAAATGATGATACCATGGAACGAGCTTGAGCTTGAAGTCGTCGGAGAGGGCGAGGACGGCGACGACGGCTACGAAAAAATAATGTCCCTTGATCCCGATATAGTCATTGCAGATGTTAAAATGCCCGGCATGACCGGCATACAGATGATAGAAGCCGCAGTCAAGAACGGTTATTCCGGAAAGTGCCTTATCCTTTCGGGATATTCGGATTTCACCTACGCCAAGGAAGCCATGTCTCTGGGGGTAAAGCAGTTCATTCTAAAGCCGGTCGATGAGGACGAGCTTATAGAAGCCCTTAAAACCGTGCGCAGCGAGATCCTTGAAGAGCGCAGAGATAAGCTTGCCATGGAACGCATAAGCGACCTTATGAACGAACAGCTCATACACGCTCTGCTGCTCGGAGATACCGAAACGATAAGTAAAAGCGATATGTCGTCGTATTGCTTCCGTTCCTATGACGTGGCAGTGATAAGCTTTTCCGACGATCTTAAAATGGAGGAGAGAAATTCCATTCAGGAGGCGGTCAGAAAGCGCTTCGACGGCGACGGAACGGATATTGCCACCTCCGGTCTTAGCGGAGTCATAGTAATGATCTTCAAAGGCTGGAGCCGTCAGAGGATAATGGAAATGCTCACAAAATTCAGCCGTGAGTATTCAGGCAAAATATTCATAACCGTAGGAAGAACCGTATCTTCACCGGACAGGATAAAGGATTCCTACCATGAAGCGGATATGCTGCTCAATAACAGGTTCCAGTACCTGCATTACGGAGTCCTGACAGAGGACGTTCTCGGTCACGAGGAAAGCGCTCCTCCAGACATAAGCGAGATCGTGGATCAGATATACGCCTATATCGAGATCAACGACACCGAAAAGCTGGACGCTTCCATAGAAAAATTCCGCATAGCACTATGCGGCGCAAATTATTCCGCCGAAAAAATAAAGGTCACCTGCATGACCGTCATAATGGAGATCAGGGCAAGACTTGTAAAAAGCATCGGCGACAAAAAGACCGAGCAGTTCATAAACGACGATCTGATTAACGGCATAGGCGAAATGTCCAGCCTGTTCGATATGATCGAGCTTATGAAAAGGACTCTCAGGGAGCTTTCCTGCGCTCATTTTGAAAGAACTACAAAAAGCACCATGGAAAGAGTCGTCCAGTATATCAAATCCAACTACAGCAGCGAGCTGCGGCTGGAAATGCTCGCTAATATATTCGGCTACAACAGCGCATATCTCGGCAAGGTCTTTCACCAGTACACCGGAGAGAACTTCAACAACTACCTTGACGGCATAAGGATCACCGAAGCCAAAAGGCTCCTTGCACAAGACGAATATAAGGTCTATGAGGTTGCAGAAATGGTAGGATATACCAATATCAATTACTTCCATAACAAATTCAAAAAATACGTCGGCATAAGCCCCCTGAGCTATAAACGCCGCTGCAAGGGCGATACCGCAGACGGCACGGACGGCGAGGAGGAATGATCCTCCTCCCCTTTCCGTAAAAGTTTTTCAGAAAATGCAAAAAAATGCTTGCAATATCTGCAAAGCTGTGATATAATATTATTACTTACGGATTTATCCGGTATATAGGTGTGCGGGCCCTGTGCAACGAGACACCGTGAACCATGTCAGGCGGGGA
>CANQZS010000199.1 GCA_947628385.1 uncultured Clostridia bacterium
TTTAACAGATTTGTGCTTCTGAATTTGTGCATTGTGATGAATTTTCTATGTCTTGCCTACTTTTGCTTGACACATACTACGGACGTCTTTGCTATTGACATTCGTCAAAAATTAATGTATAATTCAATTATGGAGCTTAACTATCTTAAAATACAGGAGCCTAACGGGTATATGTACGGAGGCGACCAGACCCTTTTCGGGAGAAAAGCCGCCCGCACGGGCTGCGGCATGATCGCCGCCTGCGACTATATACTTTATTCAATGGGGAAAAGAGAGATGTCTCATGAGGAATATTCCGGATTCGTATGCAGCTTCAGAGATAAGGAGGCATATCGGCACAGGCATAATCCCGTCGGTCTGCCGCCGCTGCGGATAGCCCGTCTGATAAACCGGCATATTTCCGGCTCCGAGGTCGGATATATCCGGCGCATGAGCCTTACCGAGGAGGATCTGAGAACGCTTATCACCAGAGCGGTTTCCGCGGGACTTCCTGTGATAGTCCGCATAGGGCTGAACGGCAAGCGGCTGCCCTACAGCATAGTATTTCCCGCAAGGGACAAGCGTATCCGCAAAGGCAGGACCGACTGGCACTACATAACCGTTACCGGAATAAACGAAAAAGGCAGAGTAATATTTTCGTCGTGGGGAGGGAAAGGCGAGACAGACATTGCACTGCTTTATAGGGAGCTTGGTATAACCGGCGGGGCGATCGCGGACAAGAGCCTGCTCACCTCTCTTAAAGGCAAATAAAAATATTATGCGGTGCGAGCCGTATCAATAATATTGCGTAAAATCAAGAATATGAAAGGAAGATCAAAATGGCAGATGAAAAGAAAAAAGGCATAGTTGCCGAATTCAAGGAATTTATTGCCAGAGGTAATGTTATCGACATGGCAGTCGGCATTATCATGGGCGGCGCGTTCACGCCTATTGTAAATTCTCTTGTAAACGACATCGTAATGCCTTGTGTAGGAATGATAACCGGAGGAATAGATTTTTCCGACAAAAAGATCGTTCTCAAGGAAGCTGTTATGAACAGTGAGGGAGTTGAGGAGATCGCGGAGGTCGCCGTAAGATACGGAAGTCTCATTCAGGTGATAATAAATTTCCTGATAATATCGCTGTGTGTATTTTTCCTGATAAAGGCAATAAACAAGCTAAAGAAAAAGGAAGAGGCTAAGCCTGAGGAGCCGCCTGCACCGCCGGAGCCTACGGCAGAGGAACTGCTTCTTACAGAAATACGCGATCTGCTGAAAGAAAATTCTGCTTCCGGAGCTGATGAAAGTAAAAACGAATAGTTCTGATCGTACATAATAAAAAGGTCTGCCGGACAAACGGCGGACCTTTTATATTTAATGCGTAATTCGTAATGCGTAATGCGTAATTGCTTTTCATAAACGGCAGTCTCTCAGCATAGAAATTATATGAACGGAGGGCTGTCTTATGAAAAGTACAAAAAATAAGATCCATATTACAGAGCTTTTGATATGTGTTGCTTCCGCAGAGCTCGCAGGCGCTTTGTCCGCTCTGCTGGCAGGCGGCTTCGGAAGCTTTTTCCTCAAATATAAAGCTCCGCCGCTGCTGCCCCCTCCATGGCTTTTCCCCGTTGTATGGACTATCCTTTACGCGGTAATGGGTATCTCCGCATATATGATATACTTTTCCTGCGGGGACAGGGACGAGATAAATTCCGCCCTGAAAACCTACAGCACACAGCTTTTTGTGAATTTTTCATGGAGCATTGTATTTTTCAGATTTGAAAGGCTGCGGCTTTCCGCGGGGATAATACTTTTCCTGCTGATATTGATAATAAAAATGATAGCCGATTTCAAAAGACTGCGCCCGCTTGCGGGGAATATCAATATCCCCTATCTTATCTGGGTGATCTTTGCGGCTTATCTGAATATTGCGATTGCTGTAATAAACTAAAATGATCGGCGCTTTACTTTTTCAGTGAAGCGCCGGTCTTATCATTCCGCTTTATTATCCTCGGAGTCCGTGCAGGAGCCCTCCGTTTTTATAGGCGCAAAGCCGTCCTTTATCATATCAAGCATTATCGGTACGACCTCAGGATCAAGCTGCGTTCCGCTGCAATCCTTTAGCTCCTGTACTATTGCATCATTTGAAAACGCCTTGATATAAACACGATTGCTACTCATGGCGTCATATGTGTCCGCAACGCCGATTATCCTTGCGACCTCCGGAATATCCTTTCCCGCAAGCTTTTCACAATAGCCTGTGCCGTCATAACGCTCATGATGATATTTTGCTCCGTCGGCAATTCCCTCAAGAGCGGTAAAATCCTTTAGTATCTCGCCGCCTATAAGCGGGTGACGGTGAATTATTTCCCGCTCCTCATCGGTAAGCTTTCCGGGCTTTTTCAGGATACTGTCCGGTATGCCTATCTTTCCTATGTCGTGGAGCAAGGCAATATAATAGATGTTTTCCTGTTCAAGGCGGGATTTTCCCATTCTGCGGGCAAGCTCTGCGGAATATTCCGCGACCCTGAACGAATGTCCGTTAGTATACTGATCCTTGGCGTCTATAGCCTTGGCAAAGGTCTTCAGAGACTGCTCCACAATGTCGCGGTACTCCTTTTGACGCTTGCGGATATTCCTTATCTTTATCCATGAGATCAGCAACACCGCTCCTACGCTTGCCGCCGTTATGATGATTATAAGCAGCGGCAGGAAAAACGGACGCTCGTAAAATTTCATTTCTTTTTCTACAGATATAGAATAAACATTTGCATTTTCCGGAGAAGCCGGCTCAAATATCTTCAAGCGGAACACGTAATCCCCGCCGGGAAGATTGGTATAGCTTATGCTGCCGCTTTTTTCTCCGATAACTACAGTCTCCTCACGGTCAAAGCCGTCAAGGATATAGGATATTCCAATATCTGTGGTGTCAGTGTAGGAAAGCGCCGAAAAATCTATGGTAACACGTCCCGCATCCTTGCCAACCGAGACCTTTCCATGACCGCTCACCGTCTCGCCGTCAATATTCACATCGTTTATTATTCCCTTTGGCAGAACATTCTCCACAGGCTCAAATCCGAAAATGCTTATCCCGCTTCTGGTGGATATGTACAGTCTGCCGTCATCGGTCATGTTCCATGTATTTGCATTGAGCGAGCCGGAAAGTCCATGCTCAAAGCTGTATTCTACCGGCATTCCACCGCTTCCGTCAAGAATACCTTTTTTGTCGAACGCAATAATGCCGTTGTTCTGAAGTATCCAGAGCTTCCCGTCCCTGTCGTAAAGGTCGAAAATACTTCCGGCGCCCTTTTTGATCTCAATTTTGCGGAACGCGTTATTTTCCCAATAATAAAGACTGCTGCCGGCGCTGACGAAATATCCTCCGCCGTCCGTATCCTTTATCATGCGGAGCACTACTCCCTCGGAAAGTCCCTCGGAAAAGCCGTGACACGTAACGGAGTCTCCGTTTATTTCATATATGCCGCCTCCGTCGCTGCCCACGAGCAGACTTCCGGAGGGAGCTTCAAGAAAGCAAAGAACAGAGTCGTTTTCCAGACCGTCGTCACTGCCGAAGCTGCGTATTGCCCCGTCCTTTCCTATAATGCTCACCCCGCCCTGTGTTCCCACGGCAATGCTGCCGTCGGAAAGCTCGCAGAGCGTTCTTACATTTGTATTTATCAGACCGCTTTCACCGTCATATGAGGTTATATTGCCGTATTTGTCCATGCATGACACCGGATAAGTGTAGGAATAAGCCGCCGTCCACAGACTGCCGCTGCTGTCGGTCATAAGACTGCGCACGCGGACTCCGCTGTACATCTCGGTCAGATCGTTGG
>CANQZS010000200.1 GCA_947628385.1 uncultured Clostridia bacterium
AGTTATTAAGAAGGAAGTTTGATCTTGCTTTAAGGAAGCCGGAGAAGGAGTGATCCTTTTCCGGCTTTTTTATAAAGCTTTCAAGTGTTGGATCGGGATATAAAGAAGCTTTAAGGAGGAGATCGGTATGCCGGTTGAAATCAGATCTGTTATAAACGGTTCGCCGGTTTCCGGAAAGGGAATAAAGGCGGGGGATATTCTTGCCACGGTGAACGGTCACGAGATCGAGGACGTTCTTGACTATATGTTCTATTCGGCAGAAAGGATCGTAAAGCTTGGAATAATGTCAGACGGAGAAAGGAAAACTGTTACCGTCCGCAAAAGCGAATACGACGATCTCGGTCTGGAATTTGAAACGTTCCTTATGGACAAGAAGCAAAGCTGCTGCAATAAGTGCATTTTCTGCTTTATTGACCAGATGCCGTCGGGTATGCGGGAAACTCTTTATTTCAAGGACGACGATGCGCGACTGTCGTTTTTACAGGGAAATTACGTTACTCTGACAAATCTGTCACAAAAGGATATTGACAGAATAATCAAAATGAGACTTGCAATAAATATTTCCGTCCATACCACAAATCCCGAGCTTCGCTGCATGATGATGAACAACCGTTTTGCGGGAGAAAAGCTGGATTACCTGCGCCAATTTGCGGAAGCGGGAATATCCATGAACTGTCAGATAGTCCTTTGCCCGAAAATAAATGACGGCGCGGAGCTGGAACGCACTCTTAACGATCTGGGAGAGCTTATGCCCAACATTCAGAGCATTGCAGTTGTTCCGGTGGGACTTACGAAATTCCGCGACGGGCTTTATCCGCTTACGCTTTTTGATAAGGAGGGCGCGGGTAAAACTATTGATCTGATAGAGGGCTTCCAAAAGAAATTTATGGAAAAATATGATACTCGCCTTGTATTTCCAGCCGATGAATTCTATATTACTGCGGAACGCGAGCTCCCGCCTGCGGAATTCTATGAGGATTATTCCCAATATGAAAACGGCGTGGGAATGATGCGTTCTCTGATAGATGAGTTTGAAGCCGCTATGGAGGACGCAGAAAATGTCGGAGATTCAAATGTTTCTATAGTCACAGGCGAGCTTGCATATAAATTTATTGCGGAACTGGTTGAAAAAGCTCACGAAAAGTGGCATAATATTAATTGTAGGGTGTATAAGATAAGGAACGACTTTTTCGGTGAAACAATAACCGTTACTGGTCTTATTACGGGACAGGATATTATTGCTCAGCTTAGCGGAAAGCCGCTGGGCGATACACTGCTTATTTCATCAAATATGCTTAAAGCCGATGAAGATATATTTCTTGACGATCTTTCGGTAAACGATGTGGAAAAAGCTCTCGGCGTGAAGATCCGCAAGGTTGCAAACGACGGCTATGAGCTTTTCAATGCCGTAATTGGAATTTAAAGGAGATGATAACATGGCTTTGCCTATAGTTGCAGTCGTAGGACGTCCGAACGTTGGAAAATCAACGCTTTTTAACAAGCTTGTCGGAAAAAGGCTTGCTATAGTTGAGGATACCCCCGGCGTTACCCGCGACCGCATTTATTCGGAATGTGAATGGAGAAACAGGAAATTTATGGTCGTAGATACCGGCGGTATCGAGCCTAACAGTGAGGACGTTATCCTGAAGCAGATGCGCAGGCAGGCTGAGCTTGCAATCGAAAAAGCCGACGTTATCGTATTTCTTACGGACGTGCGCATAGGCGTTACCGCCGACGATGAGGACGTGGCAGGTATGCTGCGAAAAAGCGGAAAGCCTATTGTACTATGCGTGAATAAGTGTGATTCCATAGGAGATCCGCCGCCGGAATTCTACGAATTCTACAGTCTCGGTCTGGGAGATCCCATAGCCGTTTCGGCAGCACACGGTCACGGCTCGGGGGATATGCTGGACGAGGTATTCAAGCATTTTCCTGAGGAGGAGACAGAAAACAATGATGAGGAATACGTTAAGGTCGCCGTTATCGGAAAGCCTAATGTAGGAAAATCCTCGCTCATAAACCGTATCGCAGGAGAGGAAAGAATGATAGTTTCCGATATTGCGGGAACTACGAGAGATGCGACCGACACGACTGTGGAAAATTCTCACGGAAAGTATGTTTTCATAGATACTGCAGGCATAAGAAAAAAGTCAAAGGTGCTTGAAAAAATAGAGCATTACAGCGTTCTAAGAGCTTATATGGCAGTTGACCGTTCGGACGTATGCGTGATACTTATAGACGCAACGGTAGGCTTTACGGAACAGGATTCAAAGGTCGCAGGATATGCTCATGAACAGGGAAAAGCCTGCATTGTTGCAGTAAATAAGTGGGACGCCGTAGAAAAGACTGACAGTACAATGAATGAATTCAAAACAAAGCTTGAGGAAAGCTTCAGCTTTATGTCCTACGTTCCGTTCATATTTATTTCGGCAAAAACAGGACAAAGGATAGATAAGCTTTTCGATCTGATAAACGATGTAAACAGACAGAACAGCATGAGGATCTCAACGGGAATGTTAAATGATGTTCTTGCTTATGCAACAACAAGAGTTCAGCCGCCGTCCGATAAGGGCAGGAGACTCAAGATCTATTACATGACGCAGCCGTCCACAAAGCCGCCTACATTCGTGACATTTGTAAACAGGGCGGATCTGTTCCATTTCTCATATCAGAGATATTTGGAAAATCAGATAAGAAAAACCTTTGGTCTTGAGGGAACGCCCATACGGTTCATAATCCGTGAGCGCGGAAAAAATGATGATAAATAGGAGTTTTTGAAATATGGCAAAGCTTATTATTGCTGGGGTAATTTCGATAATTGCTTCATATCTGCTGGGAAGCTGCAATTCCGCTATAATCGTTGTACGTCTGCTTAAACATGAGGACATTCGTGAACACGGAAGCAAAAACGCGGGACTTACCAATACGCTCAGGTGCTACGGTAAGCTTCCTGCACTGCTTACGCTGCTGGGTGACCTTGCAAAGGGAATAGTATCTGTTCTTGTGAGCATAATGGTATTCCGTCTGTTTGTGGGAGAGGGCGGATTCGATGAAAAAACAGTCGGCTACATAGCCGGGATCGCTGCGATATTGGGACATATTTTCCCGATATACTACGGCTTCCGAGGAGGAAAGGGCATACTTGTTTCCTGCTCTATACTGATAGTTATAGACTGGCAGACGTTCGTTATAATAATCCCGTTTTTTGCAATAGTTCTGCTTATTTCAAAATATGTTTCGGTGGCTTCTATTTCCTCGGCAGTTTTCTATCCTATACTGACATTTCTGCTGCATTATTTTGTGGAGGATCTGAGCCTTGAAAGCTGTATAGTACATACAGCGCTTGTTGCAGTCACCAGCATACTGCTGATATATATGCACAAAACAAATATCCAGCGCCTTAGAAACGGCACTGAAAACAAATTCATCAAAAGCAAAGAGGAGCGGTCAAAGGGAAAGGAAGTGTAAATATGGCAAAATTTACTATTCTTGGAATGGGCGGATTCGGACTGAGCCTTGCGGTAATGCTGAATAATTTTGGTCATGATGTTACGGTATGGTCTGCATTCAGACAGGAGATAGACGATATAAAGCGCGACGGAGAAAACAAGCAGAAGCTTCCCGGCGTGAAGATAAGCGACGAGATAATACTTACAGACGATATAAATTCCGTAATCGGCGCCGAGATCGTTATTTTCGGGATCCCTACACGAAAGGTCAGGGAGGTGGCGCAAAAGGTATCTCCGCATATTTTCGCTGAGACCATTGTGGTAAATACGGGAA
>CANQZS010000201.1 GCA_947628385.1 uncultured Clostridia bacterium
TGCGGCACGCCGTCAATGACAGGACGTTCAAAATATCTTCAAAAAGCGTATGAACTTGGTAAAAAATTGTGACAAGGTGCTCCCAAGGTATGTCTTAGCAATCTCCGAGTACAGTTCACACAATTTGCTGCACTTCTCAAAGTTCTCTTTGAGGGGTGCAGTTTTTTGTCCCATATCGACAATGACGGAGTTAAGGTACTCGTAATACGAACGGTTTACAATGTTGTTGCTTTCCAACACTGCCTTGTGCATTTTCAAGCGGAGTTCCTCAGTGGGTGTTCGCTCTGCCTTGTCCAACAGAGAAAAATATTCCTCAGCTTGCTCGGCAAGGTCTTTCAAGTTGTCAAGTTCTGTGGCGAGCGTGTTCAACTCCTGCCGCGCTTTTTCAACTTCGTATTCAAGATGACGAATTTTGCCCTCGACCTCTCCGATAGAGCGGAGATTGTCACGGTTAATGATCGTGAGTTGAGCCGACAGTTTGTAAACGTCCAAGTCATTCTTCGGTGAGTAGGGAATTGAGGTGTCGCGCCTGCGCTGAACCTTTCTTCCGGTGATAGCAAGCTGCTCCACATCATAGATCGTTGTGGTGTATCGTTTGCTCAACTCTGACGGCTGACCGAGCAGCGAGATTGCCGAGAAAAACATTGATACAAAATTCATCTGCGCTTGTTATTTTCTTTTATTTTTTCATTGACCTTATCAGCTGTTTTTTTACCCGTGTAATAGAGAGAAAAAAATGTGACACCATAAACAAATGCAATAGACGCAAGCATCATGACAACTTCCGCAACGCTCGGAGTATACCAATCAAGAATATATCCGCCCGTCAATACGACCACTGTCAGAAATATTATGTGGATAATATACCGCAGTATTGTTCCTTTACGGCTTGTTGTTTCATCAGAGCCATTTATCAATACCGTGCCCGCCGCGCAGATAAACGAAATAATCAGTATCGCGGGAAGATCGGTAACAGGCATTTGCTTTTGTGTGATCTCGGTTCCGCATGAGATCCAGCTGTACAAAAAATAAATGAGCATTACAGAAGCGGATATGACTGCCGTGACATTAACAATTTTTTTCAGCATAATTTACACCCCGAAATATTTCTTCAAGTTCGGCACATACTGCCTTGATATGATAACTTTCTCGCCGTTTTTCAGATGCGCTTCAAGTCTGCCGTTGAACATCGGACTTAGCCGTTCTATCATATTCGTATTGACAACTTGCGCCTTTGAGATGCGAAGATACAGGTCGGATAATTCCTCGATCTCGTAAAGCCGTTTCTTTATCTCCAAAACGCTCTTTTCAAGACATACAAAGACTCTGTTGTCCACGGCGTCAAAATAATACACGTCATCAGCCTTTACAGGCACGATGTTTTCACGCTCATCTATGCAGGTGAGCATATTTTTTCCCAGCTTTATTCTTGCAATAAGCTTTAACACATCGTCGTCAAGGCCGTGTGTGCGAATGAGGATTTCTTCTTCCTCATTGTCCGCAATATCTTCTATTATTATCTTCATTTGTTCACCTGTCGGTTTTTCGTTTTAGTACGACCGCGCCAACCACTAAGAATATTATACCACAGATAAGCAAAATTGCAAGCTCTGTCTGTGAATTTAAAACAAGATCTCCAAACGATATTTTTACGCCCATGGCGTTTTCAAGTGCCTCGAAATATTCTTCCGTCATTCCCGAAAACAATATGTTCTGCGCCTCGTTTGTGAGGGATTGCCTTATCAGCGCCGTTCCGTGTAGCACGGGCAGGCATTTCAGCACCGACAGCACTCCCTCGGGCAGACTTCCCGCAGGAAGATATATTCCGCCCAGAAATCCGCACAGCGTTCCTATTGTCGTTCCAAATCCCGAATATGCGTTAGTGTTTTTTATGAATACCGCGATAGGATAAAGCATTCCCGCATACATAAATGCGTTTGCCGAAGCGTATAAAACCGAAACGACCATATCTTTAAACGTTATATCAAAGCCCATTATCGCAGCAATTATGACTGCTCCGAGCATTGTTACAACTGCAAAAGCAGAAGAACATATCCACGCCGCCGAAACATATCCCGCAGAGATTTTCCACCTTGCAACCGGCGAAGTATAAAAGCTCTGAATTATGCCGTTTTCGGTGTCAGCGATCATGGGTGAAAGCACTGTCAATACCACCATCAGGGAATTGACCGAAAGCACTCCCGCTACTGTCCACCAGAATACATAAGCCTCGGCATTTTTTGTCACTTCATCGGTTACGTTATCTCCGAAAAAACTGCTTGTAATTCCGCTGACATTCATATCACCCAAAAATACAAGCATGACCGCAATTACGATTATCATTGTGAGCATTGACGAGAATACGGCGCTTCTGTTGCGCAGATATAAAATACAGTTTCTTTTTGTAAGCTCTGCTACCTGTTTCATTTGTTTTCCTCCGTTGCTCTTAAAAATACGTCGTCAAGCGTTGCGCCTATAACTTCAAAGCCCATGATTTGTGCCTTATATTTTTCAACTATCGGCAAAGCGGAAAGCGTTCCTTTAACATGTATTCTGACGCAGTTTAAGTCTTTCTCTGCGTTTTCATCACTGCCTACATCACAGCCGCTTTTAGGATAAAGAACAAGCGTATCCTGCGCATATTTTTCTTTCAGATCAAACGGCGTGCCTTCGGTTATTTTTCTGCCTTTATCTATGATGACAATTCTGTCGGCTTTTGCCGCTTCCTCCATATAATGCGTGGTGAGAAACACGGTCATATCGGTGCTTTTGCGGAGCGTATCAATAGTTTCCCACACGTCTGCGCGAGTAGCGGGGTCAAGTCCTGTCGTCGGCTCGTCAAGAAACAGGAGCTTCGGCGAGTGCATAAGCGCCGCCGCTATCTCACAGCGTCTTTTCATACCGCCCGAAAGTTTTCTGTACTGCTTATCTATATAATCTTTCATGTTCAGAAGTCCGGCTATCTCGGACAATTTCCGTTTTATCGCCTTTGTGTCTGTTGTATAAAGGTATGCCCGACTAATTAGATTTTCCCTTACCGTAAGCATATTATCAAGGCAATTTCCCTGATATACCACTCCTATTCTCCGCCTTATCTCCCGAACATTATCAATAGAATATCCGCACACAACGGCTTCTCCCGATGTAAGTGCAAGCGATGTTGTGAGCATATTTATAGTTGTTGATTTGCCCGCGCCGTTCACTCCGAGAAACGCGAAAAACTCACCTTTCTCTACATCTAAGTCCAGCCCGTAAACCGCTGTATTGTCGCCGTATTTCTTGCATAAATTTTTTGTGTGTACCATAATACCGCCCCTTTCGGTATCATGATAGCAGAATTTCTCCGTCAGTGCAAGCAAAAAACGGTAAGCTGCGGTTTTTTGAGGGTAAGATACAAAAATAACGGCACATTTTTTGACTGTGCCGTTTTTATAAGCTCAACTTTTCTAACTCTCAAAAATTCAGTAAAAGCATAAATATTTTGCTTCGGACTGTTTTCGGACAGTCCTTTTTTATTGCCGGTTATTTGGTGCGTATCTTCTGAAATTCATAATAAATTTGTTTACTGCGGCAAATTCCGGATTTGTCTTGACATTTTGCTTTTGCAGCCGTATAATAAATTTAAATAATAACCGTTTGAATAAATAGTTTCCTCAAGGGTGCGGGTGTGTTCAACATCTCGGCTCTTGTTATAAAATAATCTGATTCAAAAGGATCTGTTGCCGATATGATAACTGAATTGAAATACTCAAACACAAACACTTACCTCGTCCACGGGAAG
>CANQZS010000202.1 GCA_947628385.1 uncultured Clostridia bacterium
CTTCGCGGCTTCAAGAGGGGGCTGCCCTGCGATAGAGGGCGCCCCCTCAAACTAACAGCTTATGTTATGTAAATCTTTTTAAACAGTCCGGTGGACTGTTTAAAAATCAATTTAATGTGTTTGTTTAAAATATTCAAACTTAGAAATAAAAAAGCTTGGAGTACGAATATTCCCATAAAGTAATATTCGCCTCCAAGCTCAGCTTGGCGGAAGCGGAGGGATTCGAACCCTCGGTACCCGAAAGTACAACTGATTTCGAGTCAGTCCCGTTATGACCACTTCGATACGCTTCCATGACCGACAAATCATATTATACCACAAACAAGATCAAATTGCAATAGCTTTTCATGAAAAATTTTCTGATACCGCATTTATTCCGGATCATGCGGATATGCTCAAAACGCTTGACAGCGTTCCGTAAATGTTTTATACTATTATAGATAGTATTTTGTTTTCGGAAAGGATCATTCAATGAACAGGATAATGTTTGTTTGTCATGGCAATATCTGCCGTTCTCCCATGGCGGAATTTATTATGAAAAAGCTCGTCAGTGAGAAATTCCCCGATGAAAGCTTTGTTATTTCGTCCTCAGCCACAAGCACCGAGGAAATAGGGAACCCCGTCTATCCTCCGGCTAAGGAGGAGCTTCGCCGGCACGGATTATCCTGCGGCGGGAAATATGCGGTCAGACTCAAAGAAAGCGATTACGGTATGTATGACCTTTTTATTGTAATGGACGGCAATAACCTGCGCAATATAAGGCGGATATTTACCTCGGATCCAGAAAATAAGGTGCATAAGCTGCTTGAATTCGCAGGACGCTCCGATGATGTTTCCGATCCGTGGTATACTCGGGATTTTGAAACGGCATACAATGATATTCTTGAAGGCTGTAAAGGACTCGCCGAATACATTGGAAATAACCGCCGGAACGGTAATGCGTAACTGTTCCGCAATAAAAATGCCCTGTACTGCGGCTGTAGGATCTACAGACCGCGGTACAGGGGAATTTTTTATTCCTCGTTATCCGTGCGGCTTATCTGAGTTATTACAAGATGCGCTGTAACAGCCTTATCTCCGCCCGCATTTTCGGTAATGGTAAGAGCCGCGTTTCCGGCAGGATTCCTTACCGTCAGAGTAGAGCTTTCTGTAACATTAACAAGAGACATTCCGACTATCTGGGAGGATCTTGAGCTGCGTCCTACAATGGTATAGTCAAGCTCCGATCCGTTCAGCGTAAGAACGAGCTGACCGGGCTCCGTAACGCTTACTTGGAAAAATACCTGATAAACGCCGGACTCGGAAAGCGTAAAGGTGCTTGCTCCCGCTCTTGTGACAGCAGATCCCGCAGAGGGGCCGTCCTTGGGGAATTCCACGTCCTCGCCGCAGCCGACTGCGCTTGTATTGTCACCGGGCATAATAGCGTAGAAATCCGCAAAATTAAGGATCTGTCCTGTTGCGCCGCGTTCGCCCTGTATACCCTGAATACCTTGGATACCTTGCTCGCCTTGTACACCCTGAATCCCTTGGATACCCTGTTCACCCTGAGGACCCTGTTCGCCTTGCGGTCCCTGTGGTCCCTGAGGACCCTGTGGTCCCTGAGGACCCTGCGGGCCCTGTGGACCTGTAGCACCGGTCTCGCCGCGTTCGCCCTGAGGACCTTGTGGACCCGTAGCGCCGGTCTCGCCGCGTTCACCCTGAGGACCCTGAGGACCCTGTGGACCCGTAGCGCCTGTTGCGCCGCGTTCGCCCTGAGGACCCTGTGGACCCGTAGCGCCTGTTGCGCCGCGTTCGCCCTGAGGACCCTGTGGACCCGTAGCGCCGGTCTCGCCGCGCTCACCCTGAGGACCTGCGGGACCTTGTTCTCCCTGTGGTCCGGGAGGGAATTTTATACAAAGAGAATTCTTTTCACCTGAGCCGCCGCAGCAGCTGTTTCCGTCATAATAAACCGGTTTATTCATTCATTGATAATGTCCGCATGAGCAGACATATCCTCCTTTCGCATATTTCGGAGCCGTCTGATAAGAACGGTTCCTGAGCGGAAGTGAGTATCATATAGAGAAGCTAAAAAAACTGCTCTCTCTTCAGACATTCTTCCGGATAATGACCGCAGGCGGGAACCGAAGCTCCGTCTGCGGTTCAATACATTATATGCGGAAATTCCCAAAGAGTCACAGTAATACCGGCGTATTAAGACTGAGGCGGGCGTACTTGATCCTGCTTATGCCCTTACAGCCTTGTGGAAAATTTTCTTTCCCTTTTTGATAATAATTTCATTGTCGATCCTTATAAGACCGTTCGGATCGGTGATCTTCACATCGTCAACGGAGACCCCTCCCTGTTGAACAAGTCTGCGGGCTTCGCTCTTTGACGGAGCAAGAGCCGTTTTAACGAGCAGATCGAGAATGTTTATGCCGTCAGCGGGGATCTCCGAGGCGGGTATCTCTGTTGAGGGCATATTATCGGTATTTCCTCCGCCGCCGAAAAGAGCCTTTGCGCCCTCCTGTGCTTTCAGGGCTTCCTCCTCGCCGTGGACAAGCTTTGTCAGCTCAAAGGCAAGGATCTCCTTGGCTTTGTTGAGCTGGCTGCCCTCCCAGCCGGACATGGCTTCTATTTCCTCCATAGGCAGGAATGTCAGCATACGTATACATTTCATAACGTCCGCGTCGGCAACGTTCCTCCAGTACTGGTAGAAATCAAAGGGACTTGTTTTTTCCGGATCGAGCCATACCGCGCCCTTTTCGGTCTTTCCCATTTTCTTCCCTTCGGAATTGAGCAGCAGGGTAATGGTCATAGCATGAGCGTCCTTGCCGAGCTTTTTGCGGATAAGCTCCGTGCCGCCAAGCATATTTGCCCACTGATCGTCCCCGCCGAACTGCATATTGCAGCCGTATTTCTTGAAGAGCATATAGAAATCATAGCTCTGCATTATCATATAGTTGAATTCAAGGAACGTGAGCCCGCGTTCCATTCTCTGTTTGTAGCACTCGAACGTGAGCATTTTGTTTACCGAAAAGCATGCTCCCACCTCGCGGAGAACGTCGATATAGTTCAGATCAAGGAGCCAGTCCGCGTTATTTACCATAATGGCTTTTCCGTCGGAAAAGTCGATGAAACGGCTCATCTGCTTCTTGAAGCATTCGATATTGTGGTCAATGTCCTCTTTGGTGAGCATTTTTCTCATATCGGTTTTACCGGAGGGATCTCCGATCATTCCTGTACCGCCGCCAAGCAGTGCGATAGGGCGGTTTCCTGCCATTTGCAGACGCTTCATAAGGCAGAGAGCCATAAAGTGTCCCACATGGAGGCTGTCAGCCGTGGGATCAAAGCCGATGTAGAATGTGGCTTTTCCCTCGTTTATCATTTTTTTGATCTCTTCCTCGTCGGTGACCTGAGCGATAAGACCTCTTGCTACCAACTCATCATATAAAGTCATAATAATTCACCTGATCCTTTATTTAATATAGTATATTTCAGCTTTTCCGAACACTTCAATAAGCCATGAGGTCAGATAATGATCTCATTTATATCACGTCCTTTCAATAAAATTCATCATAAAAACAAACAAGCCCTCTGCTGTATGCAGAGGGCGAATGACCGCGGTACCACCTCAGTTTATCGGGAATATTCCCGACCTTTGAACGCTGTAACGGGCGCACCCGCATACCCCTACTGCCGGTTCGGGGCACAGGC
>CANQZS010000203.1 GCA_947628385.1 uncultured Clostridia bacterium
GCCGCAGACGTGTGGCAAGTCCCGTTGCCTGCATGGTGAGGATCTCGCCGCAGCGGCTGTCAAGGTCGGACTTATCCGAGGGAACAAACGGCATAGGCGGGTAAAAGCGTTCAAGGGAAAGCTCCTTTGGCTCTGCCGAAAAATCAACTTTCATAAATTTATCGCCGTTTTCCGACGGGAAAGTATTCATTCTGCGGCGCTCCATAGAAAGCCGCTGCAGATCTATTTCCCCAAAAGTCAGTCCCGTGGTGAATTTTTTGCTTTCGGAAATTATGGCACCGTTTTCCGCAATTAAATTATGTCCGCTGAATATCAGATCCTGTGTGGATTCGCCCATGCCCGCGTCGGCGTAGATATATCCGCACACAAGCCTTGCGGACTGTGAGGAAACCAGCTGACGGCGGTAATCTCCCTTGCCGATCATTTCGTCCGATGCGGAAAGATTGCAAATTACAGTTGCGCCGGCTGCGGCAAGCTTTCCGGAGGGCGGCTCGGTCGTCCAGAGATCTTCGCAGATCTCCACGCCTATGGTAAGTCCCGGAATATTTTTGCAATCGAAAATACAGTCGCCGAAAGGTATCTGCCGTTGTCTGTAACTGAAATATCCGAAAAATTCGGTAAGCGTTGTTCCGCCTTTCCATGGAGCAAAATGGCGCATTTCGTAAAATTCAGAATAGTTGGGAATGTTCTTTTTCGGAACAAATCCGAGGATCCTCCCGCCTTGCAGAACGGCAGCGCAGTTGTAGAGCTTTCCGTTCAATTCCAGCGGAACTCCCACGACTGAAATTATATCAAGCTCCGCTGTCTCGCGGACGATCCTTTTCAATGCGTTTTCTGCGCCGTCAAGTAAAATTTTCTGCAAGAACAGATCTCCGCAGGTGTAGCCTGTCACGCAAAGCTCCGGAAAAACAACTATTGAAGCGTCCCTTTCCGCAGCCTGTTTTATAAGCGAAATTATCTGCTCGGCGTTATATTCGCAGTCGGCGACCTTTATATCCGGAGTCGCAGCAGCTGCACGTATGAAACCGTCTTTCATTTTATATCACCCCATATCAGGTTTTAGAGTTAAGAGTTGAGATAAATGCGTAATGCGCAATTATAGTTATTTTAATTATATCTCATTTTTGCAAAATAAGCAATACAAAATATTAAAGAATTTCCCGTATTTTTTTGTTAATATCTCCAACATAAAAAAATTCAAAAGATATTTTCCCTTTTTTGCTTGACCTTATGGAAATAATGTGGTAAAATTAATGTGTAAAAAATCGACCGACAGTCGAATATTTAAAAATTACCATGCCGCATTTATGACGGCTGCATTTTTTGGACAAATTTCGACCGTTAGTCGAGATCCGACATTCTGATTTTAATTACGAATTACGAATTACGAATTACGCATTTATCTCAACTCTTAACTCTCAACACTCAACACTATTTATGAAGGGAAAGCGATATTTATGAAGCCTTTACTAACTGCCGCAGGAATTGCAGGAGCGGCAGCCGCAGCAGGCACCATAGGTGCTTTGGCGGGAGCGTATACTCTTTTCAACAGAACGATCCCAAGACAAAACGAGGTGCGCGTTGACATCGGAGAAATGGCTGATATGGAACGCTGGGAGGAATACAAGAAAATTATCCACCCTAATAAGGAATGGCTCCTTGCGCGTGAAATGGAACATATCACAATAAAGTCCCGCGACGGTCTTACCCTCCACGGAGACTATGTTCCAGCAGACGGATCTCCGGATACGATCGCAATAACCTTTCACGGATATACCGGAGAGGGCATATCGAATTGTTCCTCCATCGCGGCATTTTTCCTGAGAAAGGGCATAAGCTGCATTATCGTTGACAATCGTTCCCACGGCAAAAGCGAGGGAAAATATATCGGCTTCGGCATACTTGACAGATATGACTGCCTTGAATGGACAAAGTACGCCGCCGAACGCTTCGGAAGCGACAAAAAGATAATCCTTTACGGAGTTTCCATGGGAGCGACTACAGTTCTTATGGCGGCAGGATCCCCGCAGCTTCCGGAAAACGTAAAGGCTATCATCTCCGACTGCGCGTTCACATCGCCATACGACGTATTCGCACATATCCTTAAAAGGGACTATCATCTTCCACCGTTCCCCGTTATGAATATCAACGACAGACTTTGCAGGAAAAAAGCGGGGTACGGATTCAGCGATTATTCCACTCTTACGGCGGTAAAGGATACAAAAGTACCCATACTTTTCATTCACGGCGCAAACGATAATTTCGTTCCCACATATATGAGCGAAAAAAATTACAAGGTCTGCAATTCCCCTAAAGAGCTTCTTATAGTGGAAAATGCCGGACACGCCGCAAGCTATTACGAAAATGTCCCGATTTATGAAAAGACCGTATCGGATTTTCTTGAAAAATACCTGAACGCTTGATCTGAGAAAGGAAGCCCGCAAATGAAAGAATTCAATATCAACGGCTCCGTCATGCAGTGCTATCCGCTGACCGCCGCACAGAGACTCCACAACTATACCATTAAGTATGCGCCGCATCAGGTGCTTTGCATAGGCACAGGCTTCTATGTAAAGCAGGACGTGGATTTCAGTATCCTGAAAGAAGCTATATATGGATCATACAAACGCTTCGATTCAATGCGCCTGCGCTTTGTTCAGGACGAGGACGGAACGATATACCAGTACATCGTCCCCTTTGAGGAAAGGGATATACCGTTCTTTGACTTTTCCTCATGGAAAGAGGAGGACGCCCACAATGAAATGAAAAAATGGACGGCTGTTCCCTTTGAACGTTTCAATTCCCCCATGAACAATATCGTCATGATAAAGCTTCCCGACGGCTATAACGGCGTTTACCTGAAAGTGGATCACATGACCATGGATTCAAGCTCGCTGATCGCTTTTGACAGCGACGTGCTTACAATATACTGCGCTAAAAAATACGGGACTCCCATGCCGAAATATACTCCCATGCCCTACCTTGACGCGGTAAAAAAGGATCTGGAATACGAAGCCGGCTCTCCCGCAAAGCAGAGGGACGCCGAGTTCTGGGCTGAGGAGCTTGCAAAAAAAGAGCCTATGTACACGGATTTCACCGGAATGGGCAGACTGCTGACCATGCGTCGGGAGCTTAACAAGCCCAAGCTCAGGAGCTGTATGGTAGTTTCGCGGGATCCTCAGGCGGATATTTCCATTTTCTCGCTGGAGGAGGAGCCGTCAAGGAGACTCATGAGCTTCTGTGAGGAAAATAACGTTCCCATGGCAACGCTTCTGCTTATGGGACTGCGCACCGTTCTTTCAAAATTCAACAACGACGAAAAGGACGTTTCACTTAAGACCTGTGTGGCAAGGCGTGGAACGCTCCTCGAAAAGCGCTCCGGCGGCACAAGGATACACTTTTTCCCTCTCAGAACGATAATTCCCCCAAAGACTAAATTCATAGACGCTCTTCGGATAATTCAAGCCGAACAGAACAAAATATTCCGCCATGCAAATTACGACCCTATAGCTCTTACTATGGAACGCGGAAAGCGCTACAAGCTCACTCCGGGCGCAAGCTATGAGAGCATAAGCCTTACCTATCAGCCGCTTACCATAAAGCAGCGTGACGCTGAGCTTCCCGACGTGGATTACAAAACGCACTGGTATTCAAACGGC
>CANQZS010000204.1 GCA_947628385.1 uncultured Clostridia bacterium
AACGGCTTATGTTATGTAAGTCTTTTTAAACAGTCCGGTGGACTGTTTAAAAATCAATTTAATATGTTTTTCTACAGTCTGACCTCTCCGGAAAAATCTCCGGAGGGGTAAAATTTATATTTTCCTTGCCCTTAGCGAATTCATTACCGCAATAAGACAAACGCCTACATCTGCAAAAACAGCCGCCCACATTGTCGCCATGCCAAGCACCGCCAACGTAAGGACCGCAGCCTTTACCCCCAGCGAAAATACTATGTTCTGAATTACTATCCCCTTTGTCTTTCGGGAGATCCTTATTGCTTCAATGAGCTTTGACGGCTCGTCGGTCATAAGCACCGCATCGGCAGCCTCAATGGCTGCGTCAGAGCCTATGCCTCCCATGGCAACGCCTGCGTCGGCGCGCATAAGCACCGGAGCGTCGTTTATGCCGTCTCCGACAAAGATCGTTTTTCCTGACGATCCGGAAATTATCTCTTCCATTGCCGCCACCTTTCCGTCAGGCAGAAGCTCCGCGTGCCATTCGGAGATCCCCAGCTTTTCCGCCGTGATCTCCGCCGCTCCGCGCCTGTCTCCGGTCAGCATAACGGTCTTTATCTTCATTTTTTCAAGTCCTGCCACTGCCGCTGCGGAATCCGGCTTTATACGGTCAGAGATCTCCGCCGCTCCGGCGTATTCTCCGTTTACGGCAATGTAAATAAGCGTTCCCGAGGATCTTATAAGGGGAATATTTTCTATTCCGTTCTCGGACATAAGCCTTGCGTTTCCGGCAAGCACCGTTCCCTTTTCACATACCGCACGCACGCCCATTCCGGCAAGCTCGGTTATTTCTGCATTTTGCGGAATGCCCTTAAAGCGCCTCATTATTGCCGCAGCAGCAGGATGATTTGAACCCTGTTCGGCTATTGCGGCAATTTCTATAAGCTCCTCCGGAGAATATTTTTCCGGATAGATCTCCGTTACCTCAAAGCTGCCGTCCGTAAGAGTACCCGTCTTGTCAAATACGACTGTCCCGCACTCGGCAAGCTGCTCCACGGTCACTCCGCCCTTTATGAGTATACCTCTTGCGGAGGCTCCTCCTATCCCGCCGAAAAAGCTAAGCGGAACGGAGATCACCAACGCACAGGGACAGGATACTACAAGACATTCAAGAGCATTGTAAATATAACGATGATCGTAGCCGTTTATTATTATCGGGATCACCGCCAGCAGCACGGCTCCGATAACAACGCACGGAGTGTACCACCTTGCAAAGCGTGTTATGAACCTTTCGGTCTTTGCCTTTTTTGCGGAAGCGTTTTCCACCATTTCAAGTATTTTGGAAACAGCAGTTTCTCCGAAGATCTTTGTTACCCTTACCTCAATAACTCCGGAAAGATCAACGCAGCCGCCTGTTACCTCAGTTCCTGCCGAAACCTCCGCAGGAACGCTCTCTCCCGTCAGCGCGGAGGTATCTATCGACGCCGAGCCGGAAACTACGATACCGTCAAGAGGTATCTTTTCTCCGGGCTTTACAACTATTATCTCTCCCTTTGAAACCGTTTCCGGAGAGACCTTTTCTATACCGTCTCCCCTTTTTACATACGCACAGTCAGGACGAATATCCATAAGCGCCGTAATGCTTTTTCTGGAACGTCTTACGGCAAAGCTCTGGAAAAATTCTCCGAGCTGATAAAGCATCATTACCATGCAGCCCTCAGGAAATTCACCGATAAAGAACGCTCCCAGAGTAGCCGCCGTCATAAGGAAGCACTCGTCAAATGGTCTGCCTTTGAGGATATTCTTAACAGCCAGAAATACAACGTCATAGCCTGCCACAATATATGCCGCAAGGAATATCCACAAAGCAAAGGAGCTTTCCCTGAACGCCAAGCCAAGAATAAATACCGCCGCCGAAACTGCTATTCTTAAAAGCACGGAGCGGAGCTCCGCCGTGTCGTCCCCGCCGCTCTCAGAGCCGTGATCGGCTGCGTTTTCAAGCAAAGAAACTTCTACGTCCGGCTCAATGTCACCGGTTATCCTTTTTACCTCGGCAAGGATCGCTCCGGAATTTTCCACGTCGGCTGAAACTATCAGCCGTTCAGCCATAAGGTTCAGTTCCGCCGAACGCACAAATTCCGTTTTTTCCACAGCGGAACGAATCTTTTCGCCGCAGTCGGGACAGTCCAGACCTTTCATGCGGAATGTCAGTGTACCGACATTTTTATCCGAAGCGCTCCCCTCGATCAGGGACGGCTCTACGTCCGGTTCAATATCGGCAGTTATTTTTTTTACGCTCGTATAAACAGCCTCCGCAAGTCCCTCGTCTACATCGAGCAGAAGCTTTTTTGCAATGAAATTAAGGTTTGCCTCTTTTACCCCAGAGACCTTTTCCGAAGCGGAGCGTATTTTTTCACCGCAATGCGGGCAATCCAGTCCTTTCATGTAAATTACCATTTCCATAATGATACCCTCTTTATTTAATATCTTTTATCAATACAGATCCTATCGGCAGGCGCCGTTTTAAAATATCATTCCATAATATGCTCAAACGCCTGATCGAATATAGTCTGGATATGGTCGTCCGCAAGAGAATAGTAGACCGTTTTTCCGTCACGGCGATATTTTACGAGCCGAGCCTGTTTCAGTACGCGGAGCTGATGAGAGATCGCTGATTGAGTCATTTCCAGCACCTCCGCAATATCGCATACGCACATCTCACTTTCAAAAAGCGCACAGAGTATGCGGACTCTTGTGGAATCTCCGAAAACCTTGAACAGCTCCGCCACATCGTAAAGCAGCTCCACGTCCGGAAGCTTTTCGGAAACCTTTTTTACTATCTCGGGGTGGATACTTTCAGCCCCGCAAACGTCGGTCAATTTTTCCTCATTCATAAGCATTTCCTTTCAAATTATCATTTGAATGATTGTTCATATGTATTATAATTCATTTGCTCACTTATTGATACATACATTTTAAAAATATATTCAGTATTTTTTATGAACGAAAATAAACAATTAACCGTTTTAACAAAAATACGTTTATTGTATTACTGTGAATTGTTTATTATGCCTTAAATCTATATTAACAATTAAATGTTATAATTGAATTATAAACAATATTCCCAAAAAAGGGGGGAGCGGATTGAAAAACCGAAGCACGCAGACTGAGGATCCTGAAGCACATACCATACAGGATACCGACGACGATAAGCTTAATATAAAATATCAGGATAAGGAATATAACGAAAGCTATAAAAAATGGCGGCGTGAAAATAAGGATTCCCTCGGCTTCTTTTTCGTGGAAAAACCTAACCGCTTCACATACAGGGAAAACGAGGGCTTCATAAACGACTACCCCGAAATACAGGAAGTTAAAGCTATGAGGAAAGCCATAAGCCTCCTTGGAATAATATTGGTGTTCCGTTCAGTGATAGATATATTCTCTACATATATTCTCCCGTTTCTGTTAGAAAGACTTGGCGCGGATATAAGATACGATTTCTTTTCCAAAAAGCTCTACGGCGACAATACATTGATACTGAACCTGAAATTCATGCTGAATATCATTTCCATGATTCTTCCCGTAGGATTCCTTGTAGGGCATCTTCATATGCCGTTCAAGGTAATGCTTCCGCTAAAGATAACCAACAAG
>CANQZS010000205.1 GCA_947628385.1 uncultured Clostridia bacterium
TTTTCCGATAAGGAAGCTTTTTATTTCCCTGTAATTTTCGATTATTCCGCTATGAACTATAGAAACTCTTCCATTCCCTATAGGGTGTGAATTAACGTCCGAGGGTTCTCCGTGAGTTGCCCAGCGGGTATGACCTATACCGCACGTTGCCGAAAGCTGCGGTTCAGTTTCAAGCTTTTTTACAAGACCCTCTCTGATCTTGCCCTTTGCTTTTACCGTCTTTATCCTGTCTCCCTCAAAGACGGCTATTCCCGCCGAATCATAGCCTCTGTATTCCAGCTTTTTCAGCGCTTCCACAAGAATGTCCGTACAGGCTCGTTTTCCAACGAAGCCTACAATTCCGCACATAGAAAAACTCCCTTCGGAAATTCCGGCAATGCCGCCGCTTTGCCGTTAATTATTCACCGGCAAATGCAGTTATCCAATAAACATTATATGAGCGTCGATTGCGTAAATAACGCTTTTTCTCAAAAATTCGCTTCATAAATATATCTTCAGGGAATATTCTCCATAAAGAACATTCCCCGTAAAATTTTATTTTGTACCGAATATCCTGTCGCCTGCGTCGCCCATTCCCGGAACAATATAAAGCTTATCGTCCAGACCCTCGTCAATTGCTCCGCAGTAGATCTCCACCTCAGGATATACCTTGTGTACCGCCTCTATTCCATCAGGACAGGCAATAATGCACATTACCTTAACGCTTTTAACTCCTGCCTTTTTGAGGATCTCAACAGTCTTAACGACAGTCCCGCCAGTAGCGAGCATAACATCTGCAACTATAACGTCTCTTTCCGCAATATCGAACGGGAGCTTGCAGTAATAATCCACCGCATTTTTTGTCTCAGGATCGCGGAATATCCCTATATGACCGATCTTAGCCGCAGGAACGAGCTTTACGGCTCCCTCCACCATGCCGAGACCCGCTCTGAGAACAGGCACGAAAGCAAGCTTTCTGCCGGAGATGACCTTAGTTTTAGCTATGGCAAGAGGAGTCTGCACTTCAACTGTTTTCAGCGGAAGATCGCGCGTAGCTTCATAGCACATAAGCATAGCCGTTTCCGAAACCAGCTCTCTGAATTCCTTAGCTCCCGTATTAATATCCCTCATAAGAGAGATCTTATGCTGCACCAGTGGGTGCTCCAGAATAATAACGTTATCCATAAAATGATCTCTTCCTTTCAGCTGTTATTTTCGATCGCGGTTATCTGATCGACTCTTCGCTGATGTCTGCCGCCCTCAAACGAAGTGTTAAGAAACGTTTCAACGATCTCCAGCGCAACTCCCGCGCCTGTGACTCTTCCGCCAAGGCAAAGGACGTTTGCGTCATTATGAAGTCTTGTATATTTTGCGGTATATGTATCCGTGCAGACTGCCGCGCGTATTCCCTTTACCTTATTAGCCGCTATAGATATACCTATTCCTGTTCCGCAGACGAGCACTGCTTTATCGGAATTCCCCGAAGCCACTCTTTCGCAAACCTCCTTTGCAACAAGAGGATAGTCGCAGCTTTCGCCCTCCATGCAGCCGAATTCCATATATGGGATATTATTTTCCTCAAACCATGCGATGATCTCCTTTTTAAGCTGATAACCGGCATGGTCGCTTCCGATAGCTATCATAAATAAGCCTCCATAATATGATATGAAATTATTTTACCACAAAAAAGACATTCTTTCAAGTCTTTTCGCTGAATTTTCAATTATTTGCGGGAACATTCTACCTGACCTGCTGAGCGATCCTGTTATAAGCTCCTCAACGACGCTTTCATTTGCGCCGCTTTACACCGCTGCTGAAAAAACACCTTATAGCGTGCATTTCAGCCTTGCAGATCCTTTTCTGCTTTGGTTATCTGTAGATATGCCGCTTCAAGCTCGTCCGGATCTCCAAGCTTTTTCCCGAAAGCCGCCGCACATAAGCTTGACGCAAGCTGTAATTTTAAATGAGGCGGCGCCGTAATGAACCTGTCTCCGGAAAGCTTGTCCGCTGCGTCGCCTGCAACGGCAATATATCCCTCTTCCCTTTCAAGCCGTGAAACAAGCTCCTCCAAGGGAAGTATACCGTCCTCCGTCAGACGCACCACATTTTTCCCGTCCGAACGGAATATCGCGCAGTAAACAAGATTGAGTCTTGCCGCCATCACCGAGCAGATGATCCCCTTATGCAGTGAAAGGTTATTCGCCAGTGATTCCAGCGTAGAGATACCTATACACGGCTTGTCAAGCGCAAAGCACATTGCCTTTACCGCCGCGATCCCGATCCTTAATCCCGTATATGAGCCCGGACCTGCGGATACGGCGATACCGTCCATATCATTCAGCTCCAGACCTGCGCTTTTAACGACCTCCCTGCATATGGGCAGAATGACCTGCGAATGGGTAAGCTTTGTAAGCACCGTGGTCTGTGCAAGAACGGCATTTTCCGTACATACCGCTGCGGAGGCGGTCTTACCGGAGGTATCTATCCCAAGCAGAATCAAATCTTTCATCTCCCTCCAAGGAAATCTCTCTTTCGTTTTCTCCGACACGGTCAATGGTTATTGTTATCGTATTTTCGGGGAAGCAGCCTGCGATATTCTCCGACCATTCACACACAATAACGCTCTCGTCCGAAATATAGTCGTAGAATCCCGTAGTCTCCAACGCCTCGGCGTTCATTATCCTGTACATATCGAAATGGTACATTACCTTTTCGCCGCTGCGGTACTCATTTACCAGCGCAAACGTCGGCGAATGTACCTCGTCAGGCAATCCCATTCCCAATGCAAGACCGCGTGTAAAGGTGGTTTTACCCGCTCCGAGACCGCCCTTATAGGCAATGACATCTCCTCCGCGCAGCAGACCTCCTATGATCTCCGCAGCTCCGACAGTCTCCTCAGGAGAATTTGTGCGTATTTTTATCATTCGTATCCCTCAGCAATCACGTTCAGTCGGCGGTAACGTTTATGATCCTGAATCTTTCGCAAAGGAAGCTTATGCTTTTTCCCTCTGCGGCGCATACCCTGTAGCCCGTCGTCTCGCCGTCCGTACTGCCTCCGAGCTTAGTAATATCAAAGCCCCTGAGCGGAGTTTTTACTCCATCGCAGCATATTTTAAATTCCGTTATATTCTCGAAAATAATATCCGCCGAAAGCGGCTTAGGCTCATTGCTGAAAAACGTTATCATCAGGCATGGGACCATTTCGCCGCGCCTGTTTATTGAGCCGTAATATCTGAATTCCCCAAAGGAACCGAAGCTGTGCCAATAGAAATCCGGCGCAATATCGCTTATCTGCTCTATGCCGTATACCTCGCCGAAATCTCTGTGCAGGCGGCAGTTATCCTCCGGCAGGATCATCTTTTTCCACATTCCGCGGCTGTGTCTTTCAAAGCCCTGTTTTTCGTACCAGCCGATAAGGCTGTCCTCGCAGAAAAGCTGAACGTTCAGCTTGTTTGCTCCGGACTGGCAATAATACACCAGACGAGTCACTATCTGCTCGCCTATCCCCATTCTCCTGTAATCCGGACGGACGCATATCCCGCTCATTACCGCCGCCGTAAGACCGTCGGAAGCAACTCTTCCCAGACCCACAAGAGTCTCGCCGTCGTAGGCATAGACGGAATAAAAGC
>CANQZS010000206.1 GCA_947628385.1 uncultured Clostridia bacterium
AACCAAAAGACACGATGTTCACGTCATTCCGTGTTCCCGAGTATACCAAGGGCGGTAAGTCTAATGCAGATTACGGTGTCACATGGACGGACGGCACTGCCGGATATGAAGCCAAGAAAGAGGGCGGCGCAGAAGGAACTCCCAAACAGACGAGTGCTTTTGCGATAGAGGCTCCGCCAAAGGAAGGCGTTGCCGTAGAATACGGTGTCTACACTCAACATCATTGGACGAAATCGTATTGCCAATCTTGCGGCGGTTGGAACACTAACATGGCAGAAGACGATGCGGGATTTGGCAAGAACTGTTATCAGCTGAATACCTGCGCATCCGATTTCATGCTCTCCGTTCCCGCAAATCTGCAAAAGACGGTGACACAACTGTCCAAAGACGACGGAGACGAGTACAAGACCAAGCATCTCGTTTACGATTACACATCGTCTAAGTATTGCGAGTTCTGCTTTGGCACAGTTCGCGGTGAGGTAGAGGGCGACAAGCAGCCGCACGACTTCACACAGATAGAGGTCACACCTGACCTGAGCGGTCACCGCTTTGTGGTAAATAAGCTGTGCGATGATACCGTGCATGACGAGGACGGCTTGACGACAGGTTGCGGTTACGAAAAAACGGAGTTCATGCCCGTATCTGTCAGCATTGACGGCTACGTCGGATATGCCGATGATAAGCCTCATACCGTAACGGTAGGTAAGGTAAACTCCGTAAGCGGAACTGAATATGCGATACTCTACCGTGATGGCTCTTCCCGGGAATACGACTTGGAAGAACCTCCTGAATACGAAGAGCCGGGAACGTACAAGGTCGAATTTGAAATCAGGTACGCGTACACCGGCGAGGGCGGAGTTTCCCTCGGTAAGAGCAATCTGAAGAACTTAACAGAGAACGAACTTATGGATAAAGAAAACGAGGGCAGTGTAATGTCCGAACGCGGCACTGCTCAAATTCTCCTGCTTGACACCGGTCTCAAATCATCTACGCTCGACGGCACTTGCCCGTCCCACAACCCGGTATATCGTTACAGAATAGCTCCGACCTGCCAAACGGACGGATACGAGATATGGGAATGCCCGATTTGCGGTCTTTCAGAAAAGCGTAATGAGGAGTCCAAGATTGCGCACAACTATATTAAGGAAACAGAGGTTGAGGCAACATGTATCTCCGCCGGTTCTGTTACATATAAATGCAGCTTCTGCGGCGATACCAAGACCGAGACCACAAAACTTGATAAGAGCAATCACGTTCACACCGAGGAGAAAGAAATCCCTGCGGCAACTTGCGAAAAGCAAGGTCAGGTATATACTGTTTGTACCGGATGCGGTGCAAAGACGCTTGAAAGGATAACTGACGCTCTGGGACATGACTATCAGCTCGTATCCTCAACTGCGGCTACTTGCTTCGCAGAAGGACACAAGTATTATCAGTGTTCGAGAGATAACTGTAAAAAAGTCGTTATGGATATACATGACGGAGATGCACAACTGAAGCTCGACCACGATTGGGTAAAAACCGGTGTAACGATTGTCACTCCGGGATGTATCACATCCGGTGCTGAACAGTATATATGTTCTCACTGCGGTTTGCCAAAGAGTGTTGCGGTCAGTGCAACAGGACATACACCGGGCGCAGAGGCTACATGCACAACGCCCCAAAAGTGTACTGTATGCGGTGTTGAATTAAATCCCGCAAAGGGACATGACTATGAAGGCACAGTAACACCGCCGACTTGTACGGAATTGGGTTATACGACATATAACTGTAAGAATTGTGACGACTCATACGTTTCCGACTATGTAAACGTGAAGAAGCACAATTATCAGGAAGTAGTAACGCCGCCGACCTGTACGTCGATAGGTTATTCAACCTTTACGTGTTCGGATTGTCAGAACTCTTACGTAGGTAAAGAGACTGCGATGACTCCGCATAAGTACACGGCAACGGTAACACCGCCGACCTGTACATCGCTCGGCTACACTACATATACATGCGATGACTGCGGTCATTCATATATAAGTAATGAAGTTTCCAAAACCGACCATAAGTATAAGGCTGTAGTTACTCCTCCAACTTGTACGGCAATGGGCTACACCACATACACATGTGAAGATTGTGGAGACTCATACGTAGGTAATGAGACCGATAAAATCCCGCACCAGTATAAGTCAGAGATAACGCCTCCGACTTGTATGGAGCTTGGTTTTACAACAAAAACGTGTGAGGTCTGCGGAGATAGCCGTATTGTAGATTATATTTCGGCTACAGGACATAAGCCGTCTGGCTGGATAATAGACATTCCTGCGACAATCGACCATCCCGGAAGTATGCACAAAGAATGTTTGACATGCTATGAAAAGCTTGACGAACAAGAGATTCCGCAGCTGCCGAAGAAAGATAATTCGGATGAAGACGGTCAATCAAAAGTCGGCGACTACAGTGTTTTAATCACAAATAAAGAAGGTGCGCCGATATTTGACAGCAAAATCAGCATAGATGCGCAGGATAATATTACAATAAAGCTCCCTGACGGAAGATTGCTCAGTGCTGACGACAGAACAACAATAACGGTGTTCAGAACTGATACTCAGGAAGCGGTATCGGGTTTGCACATATTTATATCTGATATAAATAACAACGCAGCAACAGGAGTTACGGATGACAACGGACAGCTTACCGTTCCTAACAGTCAAACATCTACAGGTGATGATAACGGTACGGTCAGCGACAATGCAGATACGACCTTTGTCGTTATCGTAACCGACAGAGATGGCTCGCTTATAACAAACTGCGATATTAAGGTTGAAGGCAATAACGTTATAACGGTAACATTACCGGACGGAACGGTTATTGACTCCACCTACAGAGTAACGGTAACTGTATTTAACGAGTATGGCTTCCCGCAGCATGGCGTAAACGTCAACGTAAAGAACGACAAGGGATTTTACGAGAGCGGTCAGACCAACGTAAACGGACAGGTAACACTTCCGTACGGTCGTGATGGATATACGGATAAGGACGGTAACGCCAATGTGGGCGGATATATCGTACATGTAGCTGATGAGGTAGGTCCATTATATCATGCTAATGTATCAGTGACAGAGGACGGTTCGAGATTTACGGTCGTTCTTCCGAATGGCAAAATTGTAAACGATTACGATAACAGAACTACAATCACTGTTACGGATATGAACGGCAACCCCGTTGTAGGCTCGGTTATTGACGCACAGGATACAACCGGTGTATCACGCGACGACCAGAAGACTAACGTACACGGATTTGTTGTCGTTCCTCCGCTGAACGAGGATAAGACGGATGACGGCGGTTCCGGTGATGTAGGCTCGGGAGACGACCCCGTACCCACACCTAACCCTTCACCTTCTCCGTCACCCAAACCTGAAGCAACTCCGTCGCCCAAGCCTGAAACAACTCCGTCACCTTCTCCGTCAGCATCGCCAAAGCCTGATACGGAAAGTACCACGAGCCCGAGTGCAAGTCCGTCTCCAAAGCCGAGTACGAGTCCTACACCGAACCCCGGTACAACGAGTACGCCTTCACCTGAAGCGACTCCTACACCTGAACCGACACCC
>CANQZS010000207.1 GCA_947628385.1 uncultured Clostridia bacterium
TGCGCCGGCTTTCGTGCATCCCCTTTCCCTAAACCTCCACCCCTTTCCTTGCTAATCTCTCGGCGTATAATGCTACTGCATTATAAAAATAATGTTTCATTGTACTTGGTTACTAAAAATCATATAACTTTAGTTTTTAGATAATTTTTAATTACGCATTTATCTCAACTCTCAAAACTCAACACTAATTACGCATTACGAATTACGCAATAAGATAGGGGAACGCATTACACGTTCCCCTCTTTTTATGCAACTGCATTAAAATTTTTTCCACTGTCCATTGACGGGTCGGAAAGCCCGACATTGAACTTTTCCGCTTCCGGAGCGTTTCTCGTGGTGGTTGTCGTCGTACCGCCGGAAACGTATATCCTGCCACATTCCGGACATATGTCCGTGTGTATGATAACATTCTGCGAAACGATCTCCTTTCCCTCGCGCTCAGCTTTGGAACGGTTCCTGCTCACGTGCTCCTGCTCGTGGCTCCTTACTGCCGCTGCGGCAGCCTTGGGATCGACCTTTGTAGGCACCTGAAAGGAAACTCCGGAATCGTCGGAACCGTCCTGATAACGGCGGTTCTTGCAGGTCTGACATTCGTAGGAATCAAAGCGGCGCTTTATGTCGGCTTCCTCCGAGAGCTTTGTTCCGGTATATCCGTCGGAAAGCTTGGAAAACGGCTTTGCCGCACTGTTCGGCGATGAAACGGGAGAATTTTCAGACGGCTTGTTCAAAGCATTTTTCCGGTAAACGCTCATTCCGTATGAAGCGCCGCCGAAGCTCGTCTGCGAGCCGGAGATACCTACTCCTACAGGCATTATATATGACATAAAGAGCCCTCCCTCCCTGATAGATCTGAGACCATTATAACACATTATTTCCGCAAAATCAAGAGATATTTTCCAAAAAAGCCTTTTAGAAGCAATTTTATATGCAGCGTCGGGTATTGACATATCCGCAGATAAATGGTATAATTGCTTTGTATAAATGCACTTATTGATACGGGTGCCTCGGAGCGGTCTCCGCAGACGAGGATAATAGGGAAGCGTATGCACGGTCCTGCCGCCGTAATGATGAGGTATATCCGCCTTGCGCATTATGTCACTGACTAAACGTTGGGAAGACGCGCAAGGTTCCGCTTTAACGCGGATAGTCAAAGTCGGAAGACCTGCCCGTAGTTACGGAAATATCCGCTTTTTTGCGGTTTTTCCGTTGATTGTGCGCCGCAGTGAACGGTCGATGCAGTCTGTGCGGAAACAGCGGAAGCTTACGGAAAATTTTTCCTTTGAAAAATTCCGGAATGTTGACCGCTTAGCTTTGCTTTTGCAAAAATTCCGCAGCGCAGCTATCATGGTCATATGTAGCCGCGTTTATAAAAAGACATTTTCGCCCTTCCGTGACGCACGGGAGGGCATTTTATATCGGATCTGTATTTACGGGGTCACGGTATGCGGCGCTTAGGCAGAAACAGCCGAGCACGTCCGATCCTGCAAAGACGGTACCGGAGAAAACATGGGAGCGCTTGTCTTATCGCTTATTATTTTTTGGCGCTTCCGGAATAAAAAGAAAGGATATGATAAGATGAAGATCAAAAGGATCGCGGCTCTTATTGCCGCAGCGGCTATTGTATCGGGAATGACCTCCTGTGCAAACAAAAATTACACGCCTGAGGGCGGGGAGATCACGACCTCGGAAATAACGGCTTCCGAGACATTTACCGAAACAGCGGAGGTGAGCGAGGCGGTTCCCACACCGTCTGAGGAAGCTGCTGAGACCGACGCGGACGCCGATGTGCTCATGATAACCGACAGAGAGGGAAAAGAAGTAGAGGTACCGTCATCAATAAATACCATTGTTTCCGCAGCGCCGTCCATAAGCGAGATATTGTCCGGACTTGGTCTTGCGGGAAAGGTGATCGCCGCAGATATTTATTCCGCAGATGTTGAGGGGATAGATCCGGCTGTATGCACTCTTGATTTTTACAATCTCAGCATTGAGGAGCTTACCGCTATGAGTCCCGACCTTGTTATAATCAACGGCATATCTATGGACGGCGCCGACGATCCGTATGCCGCTCTCAAGGACGCAGGAGTGAATGTGATATATATTCCCACATCATCGTCTTTGGAATCGGTCAAAATGGACATTGAATTCCTTGCAAAATATACAGGATCCGACGATAAGGGCGCGGAGATGATCGCAAAAATAGATGAAGCCATTGCTGACGTTACTGCAAAGGCTTCCGGAATAACTGAAAAGAAAAAGGTATATTTTGAAATAGGCGCCGCTCCGTATCTTTATACCTGCGGCAGCGGTACATTCATAGATGAAATTCTGGATCTTATCGGTGCGGAAAACATCTACGGCGGCGAAGAGGGCTGGATCTCCAATTCCGAAGAGACGGTAATTGCGGCGGATCCTGACGTGATACTCACAAACGTTGCCTATGACGGCTATGATTTCAACGAAATAAAGACCCGTGCCGGATGGGAGGGGATAGCGGCTGTCCGTAACGGCGAGGTATACTATGTGGATTCAAACGCCACGAGCCGTGCTTCGCAGAATATAGTAAACGGCATTTATGAGGTCGCAAAAGCAGTATATCCCGACATTTACGAATAATGAAAGCGTTAAAGGGGATAACCGCCGCAGTCGCTGCAATTGCGGCTTCGGCGGCAGTAATAATACTTGGCATAGCGGTAGGAAGCGTTTTTGTTTCTCCGGAGCAGGTGATACGGATCTTCGGACACAGACTGGCGGGGATCTCAATTGAAGATATTCCTCAATCGTATGAAAGCATTATAATGGAAATACGCTTTCCGAGAGTGATACTTGCGTTTCTCACAGGCGCGGCGCTTTCGGTCTGCGGAACTACGGTGCAGTCTGTTCTGAGGAATCCTCTTGCATCTCCGTTCACCTTGGGAGTTTCGAGCGGGGCGTCGCTGGGAGCGGGACTTGTGATCGCTTCCGAGACATATTTTCTCGGAAGCTTAACGCTTCCCGCAGCGGGACTGACATTCGGGATATTGTCAATGTTCCTGATGATAGCGTTTTCCTCCGCAATAGACCGCACATTACAGGGAACGACTATCGTTCTCACCGGAATGGTGCTTTCGCTTTTTGTGAACGGCATAGTTACGCTCATGGCGAATATGCACGATGACAAATACAAGCAGATAATGAAATGGCAGACCGGAAGCTTTTCCGGCAGAAAGTGGGACAGTGCGGCAATACTTGCGATAGCATTTGCTGTCTGCATGGGAGTAATGCTTTTGAATTCGCGGGAGCTCGATCTGCTGACATTCGGAGACGAGCAGGCAAAGACCGCAGGTCTGGATACGAGATCCTCAAAAGCGCTGCTGCTGACGGTAACTGCCATACTTTCCGGAACGGCGGTAGCCTTTGCCGGAGTGATAGGCTTTGTAGATCTTATTTCGCCGCACATTGCCCGAAAGCTTTTCGGGGCGAAGCACAAGGTTCTTCTTCCTATGTCGGCGGTCATAGGAGGAATTTTCATGGTGTTATGTGAT
>CANQZS010000208.1 GCA_947628385.1 uncultured Clostridia bacterium
TATTCCACCGTTGCCGAAGCTATTACCTTGCCTGCCTCGTCAAAAAGGACGGTTTTAGTACCGCTTGTACCTATGTCGATTCCTATTGCGTAGCGCATAAAATTTCCTCCTGTTTAATGTTGAGATCGTATATTCTTATCCGGCATAACCGTTAATAAATGTTCCTGTGCCTTGCATTTCCTCTTTTGACAATTCTCCTTTTCCGTCATAGCGGTAATATTTTCCCGTTTCGGCAATGAATTCAAGAACGCAGTAATCTTCATCGTCAACACCTTTGGAATAATATTTTTCATCGCCGTCATTCCATAAAAGCTGCTTGAATTCCTTTTCAAAATGAACCTTTATATTTCCGGAAAGGCAAATTCCCTCAAAGGTATCATCATCGGAAAAATACAGACAGGCATTGCCGTTTTTCATAAACTCCCGCACATGGGACGAGCTTGTGTTTGTGGAAATAAGGTGTTTTCCGATACCGTCGTGCCACACGCAGAATACTCTGCGGATATTCTGTTTCCCGCTGCTGTCCGTATATCCCACAGACGCAAACAGCGAACGGTTTATCAAAGACATTATTTCATCTTTTGTCATTACGGAGCTCCTTGTATAATATCAGTTTTTACTGTTGTATTCGTCCTTTAAAATTGCATAACCTGCAAAATCGCCCCAGATCGGCTCACCGTTTTTGTCTTTCTGGAAATAAGCGCTTTTTACAAAAACGCCCTCCCTGCGAAGTCCGGCACGTTCAAGAAGCTTTATGGAACGCGTATTCAGAACATCGGCTTCCGCATATATCCTGCGGACGTTCATTTCCGTAAACGCATGACCCATAACGCCTTTGACTGCCTCCAGAGCATAGCCGTTCCCCCAGAATTTACGATTAAAGGAATACCCGATCTCCCACGTGCCGAAAAATTTCTTATCTTCAAAATAAATTTTTCCGATAAGCTTTCCGGTCTCCTTTAAGATCACCGCAAAGAAGCGCTCATCTCCCGCAAGCTTTTCCGCTTCTTTTATCGCATTTTCATATGTAAACGTATCATAAGGCTCAAAATAGCTTGTTTCCTCGTCCGTCAGTATCTCGGCAAAGTCCTCCCCGTCGGAAGCTTCAAAGCGGCGCAAACCGAGCCGTACCGTTTCAAAAATAAAACCTGCCATATAAATTCACCTATCTATATTTGGGGGAAACCGTGTTATACGGTTTCCCCAAACGATTTCAGATCAAAGACCGAACATGATATTATTAAGGATAGATTCAAGCATTTCCTGTCTGCCGCTGGTGAGGGAATCGGTAACTTCTCCCTTTTCAAGAGCATATTTTTCAAGATCCGCAAGAGTAGCCTTGCCACTGATGATGTCCGCGCCGATACCTGTATTCCAAGATGCATAACGGTCAGCAACGAACTTGTCTATTCTGCCGTCGGAAATGATCTTATCGGCGATCTTCAGACCCAGAGCAAACGTATCCATTCCGGCAATATAGCTGTGGAAAATATCCTCCGGAGTATAAGAGCCGCGGCGAGCCTTGGAGTCGAAATTCAGACCGCCGTTTGTAAAGCCGCCTGCCTTGAGGACTTCATACATACAAAGCGCGGCGTCGTAAACATTTGTGGGGAACTGGTCGGTATCCCAGCCGAGGAGAGTGTCTCCCTGATTAGCGTCGATAGAACCGAAAACGCCGTTATCCCTTGCAACTCTCAGCTCATGCTGGAACGTATGCTGAGCAAGAGTAGCGTGGTTAGCTTCGATATTCATTTTGAAATCCTTGTCCAGACCGTACTTGCGGAGGAATCCGAGGACCGTAGCGGTATCAAAATCATACTGATGCTTTGTAGGCTCCTTTGGCTTAGGCTCGATATAGAAATCTCCCTTATATCCTATGGAACGCGCATACTCAACGGTCATCTTCATAAGGCGAGCCATGTTATCAAGCTCCAGAGCCATATTTGTGTTAAGGAGCGTTTCGTAGCCCTCACGTCCGCCCCAGAAAACGTAACCTTTTCCGCCGAGCTTTACAGTCGCCTCAACAGCCTTTTTGATCTGAGCGGCAGCATATGCGAAAACGTCCGCAGAGGGAGAGGTTCCCGCGCCGTGCATATATCTTGGGTGATCGAAGCATTTAGCCGTACCCCAGAGACATTTTTTGGAGGGATCCTTTTTCATCTTTTCAGCGATATAATCAGTTACCTCATCAAGCTTAGCGTTTGTTTCGGCAAGAGTTCCGTATTCCGGAGAAAGATCTCTGTCATGGAAGCAGAAATAATCAATAGAAAGCTTATCCATTATTTCAAAAGCAGCGTCCACCTTAGCCTTAGCTCTTGCGGTGGGATCGGATTCTCCCCAGCTTTTATCGGCAGTACCTACGCCGAACATATCCGTTCCGTCTCCTCCCATAGTGTGCCACCATGAAAGGGCAAATTTAAGCT
Organism: uncultured Clostridia bacterium; assembly: GCA_947628385.1. Lineage (GTDB taxonomy): Bacteria > Bacillota > Clostridia > Oscillospirales > Ruminococcaceae > RGIG8773. The sequence goes on from CANQZS010000208.1 coordinate 2,424, forward strand.
GATCGCGCATTTTCTTTCCGCCGATCATCTCATCGGGGTTATAATACTTGAATGCAAGGGGATTCGTGCTGTTTTTACCCTCGTAAGGGATCTTTCCGATGTCCTTGAAAAATTCGCTCATTGTTGGTATCCTCCTTAAAATATGTACATTTAGTACATTAATTTACAAAATATTCCTTTACGATACGAAAATAAATTCCGACTATACACTATATATTTTACACAGAAAATCAGTATCTGTCAAGGGCATTTTGTAAATTTTATATAATTTTATTGAAAAACATTGCAGAATTTGTAATAATGATGTTACAAGGCATTTTCAGGAGATCTTATAATAAAATTCACATAAAAAATATCCTGCAAACAAGAACATTCTTGCTTACAGGATATTTCTGGTGCGGATAATGTGACTTGAACACACACGGTATTGCTACCACTAGAACCTGAATCTAGCGCGTCTGCCGATTCCGCCATATCCGCTTATCATAACAACAAATCATATTATACCAAATCTCATCAATTTTGTCAATAGAAATTGCCAAGTTAATATTTTTTTTACATTTTATATTTTAAAAATTCGATCATTTTCACTGTCATTCCGGCTTTTCACTTACGCAAAATGTATATTCACATTCGTTTTCTCCCCAGACGCAGGTTATTTCTATACATCTATAAAGGGATCTTGACGGATCATAGCTATTCGGCTTTTCATGCTTGGACAGTGAAAATGTAAAATGATCCTCCGCAATATCGGGAGCAATTTCATTCACAGCCGCTGTTTCCGCATTTTTCATTCCCCCGTCGGAAACTATAAGTACATCGCTTATCTCGATCATATCCGGAACCGAAACGTCCTCCGGAAGCTCAACATAAAATACGCTTCCCTGTGGGAAATACTCAGGCTCGCCCTCTTTTCCGAGCCATGATCCTGCGGAAGCATACGGAGAAGCCGAGCAATAGACCGCGTCGTTCCAGCAAAGCTTTTCCGAGACTGTTTCAACATATTTCCCCTCCGACGATACATAGATCTCCGGAGGCTCGTCGGGAACCGACTTTCCGCACGCGGAAAGAACAGCCGCTGCTGCAG
>CANQZS010000209.1 GCA_947628385.1 uncultured Clostridia bacterium
CCCGACCTGCTGATTACAAATCAGCTGCTCTACCAACTGAGCTACACCAGCTTGAACAGTTTCGTCCTCGCTTGAACGACTTAATAAGTATATCACTTGACGAAAGCTTTGTCAAGCGGATTTTTTATGTTTTACAATTTGTTCACAATGAAATCGACAGTCAGAAGCTGAAAATATTAGGGGATATGCCTCCAAGCTCAGCTTGGCTCAGCTTGGTGGTCGGGGCGACAGGACTTGAACCTGCGGCATCTTGGTCCCAAACCAAGCACTCTACCAAACTGAGTTACGCCCCGAATCACAGTATATTATACTTGAATTCTGAACGTTTGTCAATAGATTTTAAAAAAAATCAAAAATTTTTTAAAATGAATAAAAAACAGTTGAAATTTCATAAAAAAAATGGTATAATGAATAACATATATTTCTTGCAGCACGGAAAGGAGCTTTTGATAAATGTCCGGAAGGGTATTCAGCGAGATGATAACCCGCGAATTGAAGTTCCTGCTGCCGCGGGCGCTGATCCTTGACGCCGCCTTGTACCTTATAACGCTTATTGCGTACGGATCCGGTCTGAAGATCCCTCTCGGGCTTCTGGCGGGAACGGCGGTAATGTCCCTGAATTTTATAATTCTGGGAAAATCATCTGAGCTGGCGGTGGAGCTGCCTGTCGGACGGGCAAAGGGGCTGATGTTCGGCTCATACCTGCTGAGATTATTTATCGTGGGACTGCTGTTCTACGCGGGGGTGAAGCTCCCGCAGATGGATCTTATCGCAGCGGCGGTGCCTCAGCTTTACCCGAAGCTCGCATATACGTTTAACGCGATGATAAAAAAGAAAGGAAGGTGATACTGATATGAATGTGGAGGTACAGGGTCCGAAGCGAATGATCTCGCTGCTTTCGGAGGACGGCAGCGTTATCTTTTCAATATCCGAATCGGTGGTTACCGGCTGGATAGTGATCCTTATAGTATTGGCGGTCTGCCTTATCCTTACAAAGGATCTGAAAAAGATACCTGAGACAAAAAGACAGTGCGCCGCGGAATTCATCGTAAAGACAGTAAATAACATGATAGAAACAAATATGGGCAAGGATCTTATGGGCTATGCGCCGTATATAGCGGCGGTGTTCTCCTATATAATCATAGGAACGCTCATATCTATGATAGGCTTCCGAAGCGTTACGGCGGACATAAGCGTGACAGGCGGACTGGCGCTGATGACGTTCACGCTGATAACTTATACGAAAATACGCTATAACGGCTTGGGAAAATATCTTTTAAGCTTTGTGAACCCGCTGAATATCATCAGTGAAGTTGCAACACCGGTGGCTATGGCGCTCCGTCTTTTCGGAAACGTCTGCGGCGGTATGATAATCACAATGATACTGTACGGCGCTCTCGGCTCGCTCAGCACCATAGTTTACAACGGTCTGTTGGGACTGAATTCCGACGTGTATTATTTCAATATATTCCAGATAGGTATTCCCGCAGTGCTGTCGATATATTTCGACCTGTTCTCGGGTGCTATACAGTCATATGTATTCATAATGCTTACTATGGCTTACATCAAAATGGGCAAAGAATAAAATTTTTGGAGGTAAAATCAAATGAATGAAGCTTTATTGAACGCTCAGGCTACCGTTCTTGCCGCTCAGGCGATCGGAGCAGGACTGGCAATGATCGCAGGTATAGGTCCCGGTATAGGCGAGGGCTACGCCGTAGGCAAGGCGATCGAAACTATAGGCAGACAGCCTGAGATCAAGGGAACTGCGACTTCTACAATGTTCATCGGCTGCGCCGTTGCGGAAACAACAGGTATTTACGGTCTGTTCGTTGCGATCGTTCTGCTGTGGATGAATCCGTTCCTCAAGCACCTGACGGGAACCGTCTGAGCAGACTGCCTGACTGGCAGAAGATCATGAAAACAGATCAGGAGGAAGAGATCGGACTATGAAAATCGGACCTATGTATTTGGATTTCTTTTCTATCGACTGGACAACTATTGTCGCTACGGTATTGAACACATTGATCCTGTTTCTGGTCATAAAGCACTTTCTTTTCGATAAGGTCAACGCTGTGCTTGAATCCCGCAGGACCGAGGTCGCCAAGACCTATGAGGACGCGGACAAGGCTTACGCTAACGCAAAGCAGCTTGAGACCGAGTATACGGATAAGCTTTCCGCAGCAAAGGAGGAATCCGCCGAGATCGTCAAGAACGCCGCCAAAAAGGCTCAGCTCCGCTCGGAGGAGATAATCTCCGAGGCAAGAGACGAGGCAAAGGGTATTCTCGATAAGGCGGAAGCCGACATCGAAAAGGAAAAGAAACGCGCTGTAAATCAGATAAAAGATGAGATTTCGGATATTGCTATGTCTATCGCTTCAAGCGTAGTGTCAAAGGAGCTTGACGCAAAAACACATGAACAGCTTATCGAAAGCTTCATCGACGACCTTGGTGATACAGAATGACGGGCAGGGCAGAGATCGTATATTCCGAGGCGGTTTTTGAGCTTGCAAGGGAACAGGACTGCGCCGATGAGATAAAAAATGAGCTGGACGCTCTGGCGGAAATATTCGATTCCGCGCCGGAGCTGGGTAAATTCCTGTCGGCTCCTACGGTGACGCTTTCCGAAAAGCTCTCCTTTATAGAAAAGAACTTCAAGGGAAAAATTTCCGAAACGACATATAACCTTTTATGCGTGGTCACGGAAAAGGGAAGAGCCCAGCTCGTCCCGTCTATTGCAGAGGATTATAAAAACCGCTGGTATGATATGAAAAATATTGCTGAGGTAAAGGTAACTACCGGCATACCGCTTTCGGACAGCCTCAGAGCAAAGCTTAAAACAAAGCTGGAGACCGTGATGAAAAAGACGGTCATTCTTACGGAAAATGTCGATCCCTCCATTATGGGAGGAGTCGTGATAAATTACGGGAACACAATGACCGACGGTTCCGTAAGATCCAAGCTCGAAGCTTTGCAGAAGCAGATAAAGGGCGTTATAGCATAAACGATCTGCGGCGGCTTGATACCGCGCCGCCATAAATTATGCGGTTCAGTTTTTAGAAAGGATGGTTATTTCCAATGGATCTACGCCCCGATGAGATCACAGGCATAATCAAGGAACAGATAAAGAATTATCAGTCCAAGATAGAGCTTACAGATGTGGGTACCGTAGTAACCGTCGGCGACGGCATCGCAAGGATACACGGCTTGGAAAAGTGTATGTCCGGCGAGCTGCTCGAGTTTGAAAACGGCGTTTACGCAATGGCGCTGAACCTTGAACGCGACTTCGTAGGCGCGGTAATGCTCGGCTCCGACGCCGACATCAAGGAAGGCGATACGGTAAAAAGCACAGGCAGGATAGTTTCCGTTCCGGTGGGAGAGGAGCTGCTGGGAAGAGTTGTTAATTCCCTCGGTCAGCCTATAGACGGAAAGGGAGCGATCCTCACAGATAAGACTATGCCCATAGAGCGCACCGCACTGGGCATCATAACAAGAAAAATCGGTAAAC
>CANQZS010000210.1 GCA_947628385.1 uncultured Clostridia bacterium
AGATTTAAGGCTTCTCTTAACCCTGATGTCTTACTTTCTGTTCTTTTTGCTCATAAAAAGTAAATGCTGTTGCCGTGCCGCTCTCTTCGCCGCCGTTAAAAAGAGGCAAGGGATACCTCCGAAAATACGGACGTATCCCTTATCTATGGCAAATATAATGGAATTGGGCGTTTACATAAGCATTTCCGCCTTATTCTCCAATATCATCGGTGAAGTCTTATCCTCCCTGTTCATTTCGGTCATATTTTCCCAGAAGCGCTTTGGCATATTGTTCATGCGGCAGCGCGGGTTGCGTCGTTCCGTGATCTCTATTGCATCATAGAAATCTCTCCACATATCCCTGAAATATTTTTCCCTTTCGCTGACAGCGGGAAGCTCCAGTTCAACATTTTCCAGTATCTCCGACCTGCCGTCACAGTGAACGAAAGCCATTCTGTGGACTTTATCGTAAATGAAAAAATTCTCCCCGCCCAACCGGTCAATGAAATGATCCGCTATCAGAGGGATCACCCTGTTTTTCGGACTTATTACCGCTGCAAGGAAGCCCTCCGAATCCGAAAATCTTATAAAGCCTTTCAGAAGATGCGCTTCATGCGTGCAATGATAAACAGCCCTGTTAAGAGAGTTCACCGTATCGTCGGCAAGCATATTAACTATCCTTTTTCCGTAAGCAAAGCCCTTGCGTATATAGTCCAGTATAAGCTTATCCTTATCCGGAGCGCACGTAAGGAACGCCTGCTTTATAAAAAGCAGCGAATCTGCGGAAATTTTCTTTTTTATGCCTTTCATGACCCTTTCGGATCGTATCTGACTTGTCTCAATATATCTTATTTCGGAAAAAGCTATCTGATCCGGCTCCTCGGCATATATCTCACTCGGGGATTCCTTTCTGAGAAAGCTTTCAAAAACGCAGCACATAAGTCCGTCAAAGCTTCCGTCATAGCAATATATCACATCTCGCCCGTTAAGCATTTTACCCTGTCCTCCATTGTCGGAAGCGCATTTTCCGCATTAAAAAATGAGATCTGCATATCCGAGAAGCTGTTTTTTTCCACATCGTCAGCAATGCTTTCCGAAATAAGCCGGCGCAGCATACCCTCCTCAGTTATAATAAGACCGTCTATCCTCTTTCCGCTGCATATTATAAAGTATACCGCGCGTTTAAGGACGATCCCAAGCTTTTTCAGATCGTTATAATCAAGTCTTGTCTGCCGTCTTGCCCTTACTATCCTTTGAGCGGAACGGACCCCTATCCCGGGAACGCGGAGCAGCATTTCATATTCCGCGCTGTTTATCTCCACCGGAAAATATTCCGGGTGATGAAGCGCCCAGCTGCACTTGGGATCAAGCATCGGATCAAGATCATGATGCTGCTCGTCCAGAAGCTCCTCCGCGCGGAACCCGTAAAATCTCAGCAGCCAGTCCGCCTGATACAGCCTGTGCTCTCTGAGAAGAGGCGGCTTTGTCCCCTTAGGCGGCAGAAGCTTCTGATCCCCCACCGGAACATAAGCGGAATAAAAAACCCTTTTCAGGCTGTACTTTTTATACATTGCCTCGGAAAGCCGCAGTATTTGCAGATCGCTGTCCGGAGCTGCGCCTACTATCATCTGGGTGCTTTGTCCTGCGGGAGCAAATTTAGGCGCGGACTTATATTTTACAAGCTCGTATTTGTTTTCCTTTATTTTGCCGCTTATATGACCCATAGGCAGAAGTATGGAATTTTTTGACTTATCCGGCGCAAGCTCTGCAAGGCTTTTTTGTGACGGCAGCTCGATATTAACGCTTATCCTGTCCGCAAGGACGCCGAGACGGTTTATAAGCTCCGGATCGGCTCCCGGGATAGCTTTTGCGTGGATATATCCGCGAAAGCCGAATTTGTTCCGCAGCAGCGACAGCGTTTCGATAAGCTGCTCGCAGGTATAATCCGGACTCTGTATGATACCTGAGCTAAGGAACAGACCCTCAATATAATTTCTTTTGTAGAAGCTGATCGTAAGCTCGGCTATCTCCTCCGGAGTGAATCTTGCCCTTGGAACATCATTGCTGCGCCTGTTTACGCAATACTTGCAGTCAAAAAGGCAGTAATTGGTCATAAGGATCTTTAAAAGGGAGATACATCTGCCGTCTCCGGCAAAGCTGTGGCAGATACCGCAGGAGGAGGCATTTCCTAAGCCGCCCTCTCCGGAACGGTCAACGCCGCTTGAGGTACACGCCGCGTCGTATTTTGCGGAAGCTGCCAATATTTTCAATTTTTCTGAGATCTCCACGAATATTCCTCCCTCAGATCCTGTTATGATACAATGATAACACAGAACAATTGTTTTGTAAAGAGTTTTTTCGCAAAAATACGAACAAATTTTCTGTTTTTTCTTTAGGAATTTTGCACATATGTTCTATTTTCATTAACGAAATGATAATTTAGAAAAAAAGGTATTGCAATTCAAAAAGAAATATGCTATAATACAAATATGCCTCCATAGTTAAATGGATATAATAAACCCCTCCTAAGGGTTAGTTGTGAGTTCGATTCTCGCTGGGGGTGCCATCAGACTTCGCAAAATGCGATTTGCGAAGTTTTTGATTGTCCTGTGCGCTTTAGCACACTGTGTCATAAAATCTTTAAATCATTAAATCAAAAGGAAGTAATGTTATGTCAAATCAAAAGGGAGATCTTCTTTCGTACAGACCGGACATCAAGCTGCTGGACGCCACTATAAGAGACGGCGGACTTGTAAATGATTTCCGATTTTCGGACGAATTCATAAAGGCGCTTTATGAAACAAACGTTAAGTCGGGTATAGAATATATGGAGTTCGGCTATAAGGCTTCAAAGGAGCTTTTCAAAAGAGAGGATTTCGGAAAATGGAAATTCTGCGATGAGGAGGACATACGCGCCGTTGTAGGTGAAAACAACACCGACCTTAAACTGACCGTCATGGCTGATGTAGGGCGCTGCGATTTCAAAAAGGATATTATCCCCAAAAAGGACAGCGTTATCGACACAATACGCATTGCAACATATACCCACCAGATGCCCGGCGCACTGGAAATGATAGAATACTGCCATGATCTCGGCTATGAAACGACGGTAAACATCATGGCAATTTCCTCAAACCGCGAGGAGGATATATCCAAGGCTCTGGAGCTTGTGTGTGCAAGTCCCGTTGACGTAATTTATCTTGTTGACAGCTACGGCTCGCTCTATCCGGAGCAGCTCCGCAAGCTTGCATATGAATACTGTAGTGCCGCCGAAGCAGTGGGCAAAAAGGTAGGACTGCATATGCACAACAACCAGCAGCTTGCCTTTGCAAACACCATTGAGGGCATTGCCTGCGGCGCAAGCTATGTTGACGCGACCATGAGCGGAATGGGCAGAGGCGCGGGAAACTGCTTTATGGAGCAGATGCTCAGCTTCCTTAAAAATCCTAATTACAAGCTTCCCCCGACGCTTAAATTCATTGAAAAATACATTGCCGAGGAAAGAGAAAAGGGTTCGGT
>CANQZS010000211.1 GCA_947628385.1 uncultured Clostridia bacterium
AAGGAAAGGGAGAGATTAAATGAAAAGCAAAAAACTAATTTCTTTTCTATGCGCGGCGGCAATGACCGTGTCCTCGTTCGCAGGACTGGCAATTACCGCAAGCGCGGACGGTACTCCTGTTTGGACGTATGAGCCTACGGGCGAAATCGGTGCAGAGTTGACCGATTGGGAAAGAGGTCATACCGGACAAGATGCTAACAAGGTTACACTTCAACAGGATGACGACGGTGATTCGTATATAAAAGTTACAAACACTGCTCGTTCATCATGGGTAACACTGGATCTTCCGAGCGAAGCGCAGCTTAGCGATGATTACGTAGTTGAATTTGATACTGCTATTCATCCGGGTAACGGTATGGGCAGACTTGCTCAGTATACTCAGGTTGCAGTTTTGGGTGATAGTCCTGTTTTGGACACACAGAATTATGGCGATCCGTATGCTTCGACTGTTAACGCAGCTCATTCGATGACGAATGAGGCGGCAGGCGGTGTCGGTACGTGGAACACAGGGCTTGATCAAACAGGAACAGGCTACATGAGCGGTCTTGCTTTAAGTATTACGGCAAGAATTGAGCTTGCAGGTCAGTGGATTGTAAACCGTAAGGACGTTGCTCCTTCACTGGATGAGACCGGCTTCGAGGGACCGGACGGCGAGTGGATGAGAGTTCGTGCCGCAGTAACAGGCAACAAGGCTAAGGTTACTATAGCTACAACTCAGGGTACTCTTGTTGATGGTCAGGAGTTTGACGTATCAACAGACGCCATTAAGAAGATTGGTGCGTTGGTAGCACGCGGCGACGGCAACTTTGTTGCGGATGACGGCGCATGGGGACCCACAGGTGCCGGCTCTGTTCTTTTTGATAACATAAAGGTATATAGAGGCGTTTCAAGCGCTCCCGCGTTCTCGACCAACGGACTTCGCGGCGAACCGGCTATAATAACCATTCCTGAACCTGAAAAGGTAGCGGGTGCAGCTCCGGCAGTTACTGTTCCCGAAAGAGTTGAGGAATCAACATCTATCGATTTCAACGGCGATACATTAGGCAATTCTTCCGAGATTGTTGCGGCAGATGCTACTAAGGGACAGCTTGCGGGCGGTAAGGCATATACAACCGCAGGTGTAAGAGGCGAAGGCGACAGCGCCCCCTATTCATACGCTCAGGTTGTTAATGTTACCGGCGGCTCAAAGGCTGTAAAGCTTATCGGCGGACGTTTTGCTGCCGGCGGTTGGGAAAATGCAGACATCACCAATGTTACCGGTATAAACGATTCGAGATCGCCTAAGCTCCATCTTGCGGATAACCTTCCGGTAGAGGACGGCGAGACGGCTGTTATGGCATTTGCTACATATCTGTCAAAGTCAAGCAACAGCGGCGCTAAGTCGAGACTGTGGCTGATCGACGCTGACAGAAACGGCGGCGTACAGTCATCGGATATAAACAACAGTAACAGTTCTACAGCTTTCTATAAGAACGTATTCGCTCTTATTTCGGCTGAGGACGAGACAACCGAACCCGACAATACTTTCGGTTCGGATAATAACAAGGTTGTAAGAGTTACTCCGGACGAATGGCATGTAATTACGGTTACCGTAAGCGCAGGCGACAAGTACAGAATATTTGTTGATGGCAAATATGCGGACGAAGCCGGCAGACTTGATCCGGAAATCAATCTTGAAACGATCAACTATGGTACTGGCGTTGGTTACACACCTGTAAACCTTCCCGTACTTGCTATAGAGAATGTTGGTAGTGAGGTAGCAATATCAGAGTCAAAGGCTCTTATAGATAACATTGTTACTTATAAGATTGACAGCGAGAATCTTGTGAAAGAGTGGCTTCCGATAGTTGGCGGTGAAGAAGAGCCGGACGTACCTGAGGTTGAGACACACGCGGTAGATTTAACGGTAACAGGCGGTGAGACTGTAAAGGTTACAACCGAGGAAGAAACTCCGTTTGACGCTGTACTCGTTCATGCGCAGTACAACGGCACGGCGCTTGCAAGCGTTAAAACTTATCAGCTCAGCGGCATAAGCGCGACAGGCGCAACGGCTACGCTCAACCCGAAGGCTATTGAGGGCGATAAGCTCATGGTATGGGATAGCCTCAAGGGCATGGTTCCCTACATGAAGGCTCATACAGTAGGCACAACAGAGGGCGCTGCGAAGGTAAAGATTACCGACGAAACAGCGGCTAACGCAGGCGGTAAGCTTTCATTCACTGAGGAAGTAGCTCAGGGTTCAGAGGTTGAAATTACAATCACACCCGACACAGGCTATGAACTTGATAAATTGACGGTAGGCGGCGCTGATGTAGCGGCGAACCAGATTAAGAATGGTAAGTATACATTCAAGGCAAATGCTGATACTACCGTAAAGGCTACATTCAAGAAGGTTGCTTACAAGGTTACGGTTACTAAGCCCGCAGCGACAGACGGTACGCTTGCAGTTGACAAGGAAACCGCTAACTACAAGGATACAGTAACAATTACAGCTACAGCAGCTTCCGGCAAAGCTGTTGATAAGGTAACTGTTAAGGCCGGTACTGAAGATGTTACGGTAACGGCAGGAACAAACGGTAAATATACATTTGAGATGCCCGCAAATGACGTAACGGTCAGCGCGACATTCGTGGAAGTTACAAAGTATCTTATTACGACAGTAGCAGATCCTGCTAACAGCGCAACTGCTACATATAAAGTAAACGATGTTGCTCTTACAGACAACAAGGCGGCTGAAGGCGATACGGTAACCGTTGAAGTATCTGCTGCAGGCAAAAAAGTGGACAGCATAAAGGTTAAGGGCACGACAATGGCTGAGACGGATATTACCCAAACCAAGTCGTTCACAATGCCTGCTGAAGCTGTAACGGTTACGATTAAAACTTCAGAGCAGACCGCTCCGACATATACGATTGTTGGTAAGGTAAGCGAGGGTATAGCGACTGTTACACTCACAGGCGACCAGACATATACAGCTACTATTGCTGATGGTAAAGCGACCTTTACAGGTGTTCCCGCAGGTACATATACAATTGCTGCTACCGTAAGCGAAGGTTATGATACTGCAACAATAAAGGTAGGCTCTGCGGATGCAACTCAGATCACTGTTTCGGCGAACGTAGATGCTGATGCGTTTGACATATCTACTGTAAAGTCGAAGATTGACCTTGCTGGCAAGGCTACTGTAACTTTGACGGCTAACAATACAGACGTAACAAAGGGACAGGAAAGAGCAACGCTTCAGGTAGGCGACAAGCTTACAGCGGCAATCGCAAAGGTTGGCGAAGCGGCTAATGTTACAGGTACTGTAACATATAAGTTCTATCGCGTAACTCCGACAGTTGGTGAGGGTCAGCCGACAGAGGAAGAGATTCAGGACGCGGCTAACCCGTACACAATCGTTGAAGGCGACGTAGGCAAGACGATTAAGGTTGAGGCTACAGTTGTAAACGACCCCGTTTACAAGGACGGCTCAGTTACGTCAGAGACAGT
>CANQZS010000212.1 GCA_947628385.1 uncultured Clostridia bacterium
AGTTTCGGTCAAACGGCGGTATAGATTGAAAATATCCGGTTTTTTCAGAGGTTCAAATCCAGCCTCCGCAACCAGATAACAAAACCGCCCGATACCGTTCAAACGGCTGTATCAGGCGGTTTCCTTTATGTATAAGCCGCCGTTCCAACTGCAAATTTGCGTTCGGAAATGCGGAAAAATCACACGAAAACAGGTTTTTTCAGAAAACGATAATAATACTGATCTCTCATTAAAGTGCAGGCAAAAAATCTGCACAAGATCCATATTGCAAGATCTTGCGCATTTTTTCGATCGGGGATCAGTATAACAGCTTCACTATAAGGTGCTTACTATGGCTAATTGTTTAAATAAATATGTAAATGATAGTGGTTACACGAATATAACCTTTTAATCTTGGAGTGGTAAGGGTACATTTATGATTGAAGACGTGAAAAGCAATAGTTGTATATTCAAGGGCGGTATATATTGAATAATACTGCGAAAAAACGTATAAGGATTTTTTTACTGATATTAATAATAGTCTTGCTGTTTTTTATATTTTTGTTCTTTTTTAATAAAGATTTTCGTTTTAATGTTGCAGTAAGATTTATTGTATTGACAAATGTTGATCCTTTTTGTGAGCGATTATATATAAGCAAAGAAATATATACAGATCATGAAGAGGGGATTTGGCTTAAAATATATGAAAGAAACAAAAGATTTGAACGGCTGAAGAAATCTTTGCAAACATCACTGAAAATTAATGAAGAAATTTATAAGATCCAATGCTCTGATCTTTGGTGCGATAACAAAAGGGCTGTCTATATCGATTCTGACACATATGTCGGAGGCGGTTTGACTGACTTATCTGTTGGAACAGGTCACGGAAGTTATGAAACCAGCACTGTTTCTTAGAAATTGTCCGCAGAGGCTGAAATCTGCGAAGATTTGAAAGAAATTGATAGCTTTTTTTATGAACAAAATACACCCAACGGTATAATAAATCAAAATCAAGGTCAGATACTGTTTGCGCTTGGCTCATACATAAATGTTATTTTTATTTGGCTTTCACACGATTTTTCAAAGCTTATAAATTTTATAAATTCATTTCTGCAAATGGCAATAGATTATGAAGAAGATAATAACTCTATCCCTCCATAGCAAAATATAGCGATCCTAAGATCAGGAAACAGAATATTTATAAAATTTATTGAAAAACCTTTTTCAATATGATATAATGTAATTGTCGCAATGCGGGTAAGCTTCGGCGTGAGAAGTGATCCGTCCGGATCTCGGTCGGAGCCCGACGGCAGTAATATTTTGAAGGGACAGATCTTTTTGAGGAATATCGTTCGTATGCTCGGAGCCGCAGCGGGAGATATTGCAGGCTCGCCTTATGAATTCAATAATGTTAAAATAAAAATAGACAGAAGCTGGCTGATAAACGAAAATTGCAGATTTACCGACGATACGGTCATGACCTGTGCCGTTGCGGACGGGATAATGAATGTTCTTGAAAAGGCTCCCTCCGATTGGAGCGAGGATCAGGACATTATTCAGGAGATAGAAGCCTCGGTGGTGGATTCTCTCTATATTTATGGCAAAAAATATCCTAAGGCCGGATACGGAGGAAGATTCTTTTTCTGGCTGTCATCTGAGGATCACAGACCATACGGAAGCTGGGGCAACGGCTCGGCAATGAGAGCTTCCTTTGCCGGCTGGGCTGCCGGAACTCTTGAAGAGGCTGAGCTTCTGGCGGAGATCTCCGCAAGAGTCACTCATGACCATCCGGAGGGAATAAAGGGCGCTAAGGCTGTTGCAGGTTCAATATTCCTGCTGAGGAACGGCGCGTCAAAGGAGGACGTAAAAAAATACGCTTCCGGATATTATGATCTGGATTTTACCCTTGATGAGATCAGGGACGATTATGAATTCGACGTTTCCTGTCAAGGCTCGGTACCGCAGGCAATAGTTGCTTTTCTGACGGGAAAAGATTTTGAGGACGTTCTTTCGGAAGCTATCTCCATAGGCGGGGACAGCGACACGATAGCCGCCATAGCTGGAAGTATTGCCGAGGCGATATATCCTGTTCCGGCAAAATTAAAGGAAAAGGTCATTGGAAAGCTCGACGGTTTTCTGCTGAAAACCATTGAACGGGCAAATGATTTTCTTGCCGGCTGAAAAAAATTTTTTTAAAGCTATTGCAATTTAAAAAAAAGTATGTTATAATGTTACTGCGATCGGAAAGCTTTGTCTGACCGAAAGCAATTAATTTAATAGTTCTGCTCTGACTTCCGAAGCTTTTTCTTAGGAGAAAGGCATGGCTCATAATTGAGATCTGCGCTGCTTTTGCGCCTGCTGAGGAATGTCGGCAGGCGCTTTTTGATTTGTCCGGAGGGATCGAATGGATACAAGAGTTGCGCTTATAGGCATTGTGGTGGAAAATTTTGATTCCGCACAGAAAATAAACGAGATACTTCATCAATATGGTCAGTACATAATCGGCAGAATGGGTATCCCGTACCATAAAAGGAACGCTTCGATAATAAGCGTTGCGGTGGACGCTCCCGCAGATGTTATCAGTGCAATGTCCGGAAAGCTCGGCAGACTGGACGGAGTTTCCGCCAAGACCGTTTATTCCAGATTGACGGAGAATGAAAATGGATAGAATAAATGATCTTATCGACAGGCTCGAAAAAGAGCATATCCTTTCAAGATCGGAATTTGCCGAGATAATCAGGGACCATGCTCCGGAAAACGATGAATACCTGTTTGAAAAGGCTCGGAATATCCGCGAAAAAATTTACGGAAAAGCAGTTTATATGCGCGGGCTTATCGAATTTACAAGCTACTGCAAAAACGACTGCCTTTACTGCGGGATCCGTCGGAGCGCGGCGGGCGCGGAACGGTACAGACTTTCCGAAGAGCAGATACTGGACTGCTGCGAGTCGGGATATAAGCTCGGATTCAGGACGTTTGTACTTCAAGGCGGAGAGGATAACCACTATTCCGATGAAATGATATGCAGGATAGTTTCAGAGATAAAGAAAAGGTTCCCCGACTGTGCGCTGACACTTTCTATCGGGGAAAAAAGCCGTGAAAGCTATGAAAAATATTTCTCGGCGGGCGCGGACAGGTACCTGCTCAGGCATGAGACTGCAAATAATGAGCATTACAGGAAGATACACCCCAAGGAGCTTTCGCCGGAAAACCGTAAAAGGTGCCTTTCGGATCTGAAAGAGATAGGCTTCCAGACCGGCTGCGGATTTATGGTAGGCTCGCCGTTCCAGACGCCTGAAAATTTAGCGGAGGATCTTATTTATATCCATGAGCTTCAGCCGCATATGGTGGGGATAGGTCCTTTTATCCCGCACCATGACACGCCGTTCAGGGACGAAAAAGCCGGAACTCTTGAAATGACGCTGCTTATGCTGGGACTGGTAAGGCTTATTGTTCCTAACGTGCTGCTTCCGGCGACTACGGCAGAGTACCCAAAATTGC
>CANQZS010000213.1 GCA_947628385.1 uncultured Clostridia bacterium
TCTTATGCACGTCATCGCTGCAAAGGCAGTTTGCTTCGGCGAGGCTCTAAAGCCGGAATTCAAGGAATACGGTAAAAAAGTTGTCGCCAACGCTCAGGCGCTTGCAAAGGGACTCGTTTCCAGAGGCTTTGATCTTGTTTCCGGAGGAACGGACAATCACCTCATGCTTGTGGATCTCCGTCCGTTCGATATTACCGGAAAGGAACTGGAACACCGTCTTGACGAGGTATATATCACCGTCAACAAGAACGCCATTCCCAACGATCCGCAAAGCCCGTTCATAACCAGCGGAGTAAGAATAGGAACTCCTGCGGTAACGAGCCGCGGACTTGGCACCGACGATATGGAAAGGATCGCGGAATTCATCTATCTGACTGCAAAGGATTTTGAAAACAAGGCTGATGAGATCCGCGCCGGAGTAAATGAGATCTGCGCAAAGTATCCTCTTTATGAATAATGATCCATTCCCGTTTCAGAACAAATATGCTTTGGAACGGGAATAAATGCGTTATAAAATTTTATTATTTGGTGGTTATTTATGAAAAATGAAAGTATACACGCCCGTTTTTTAAGACAGCCGGCGTATTATAAGGATTTTTCCTGCATAGGCGGAGATTGTCCGGTAAGCTGCTGTCTCGTCTGGAGAGTAGACTGGACTGACGACGAGGTAGAAAAGCTGAAAAATGCCAAATGCTCGGATCATCTGAAAGAGCTTATTGATTCTTCCTTCACCAAGCCGGAAAACAGCAAAAAATACGCCGTTAAAATGGACGAAAACAACAGGTGTCCGTTCCTTACGGAGGATAATTTCTGCAGTATTCAAAGAGAGCTGGGCGAGGAGTATCTTTCATATACCTGCAGGGTCTACCCAAGGCGCAGCGTATTCAGCGGAGGAGTCATATACAGATGCTGCAACCTGTCCTGCTACCATGTGGTCGATACTCTTTGCAAGGACAAGGACTGCATGAAGCTTGAAAACGTACTGCCTAATTCAAGCCAAAGGATCAAGGAAAGGGCTTACAGAGATAAGGAAATTGATCTTATAAATTATCCGGAACTTAAATACCGCAGCAATTTATTTGAATTCTTTTACGGGATCTTGTACGATGAGTCAAGGAGCATAGAGGCGTCCGTTATATTGGGAGCTCTTGCCGCACAGAAGATCTCGGAATTTATCGGCAAGGGCAAAGCGGATATGATACCGGATATTATAAAAGCTCTTGAAAGTCAGGTAGGGAATAAGGAGCAGCTTGCTTCCATTGAAAATATCCGTCCTAATTACAAGCATAAGCTCCCGTTCTTGTTTGAGCTCAACAAGCTCATAATAAAATCAAATCTGTTTGATAATGTTTTGGAGGACGGCAAATTTTATCTTCCTAAGTATATTGAGGGCGAAAATTTATTTAAGAAATACATAGAGGAAAATCCGTTTATCCTACGGAATATTGCTCTTAATCTCTGGATAGAGATCAAAATGCCTTACAGAAATGATTCAATGAGCCTTTTTGAAAATTACGGGAATTACGTCGCGGCTATTGCTGCCGCAAAGATGATAGGCGCCTGCATATTTGCTTCCGGAAAGGATCCGGTGATCGGCTTTAAATCAGCATTGGCGTATGTGAGCCGCTCATTTTCACATAATGAAAATAATGTAAAGATCATTGACGCGCTTGTTAAAAAATATAACGGCGTTTCCCCCGCATATCTTGCTGTGCTTATCAAATAGTACAGAATAAAGGAAAGACGGGTGAGCAGAAATGAATATTCCTCTTGCGGACAGGATACGTCCGAAAAGCCTTGACGATGTTGTTGGTCAATCCCATATACTCGGTGAGGGAAAGCCGCTTCGCAGGATAATCGAAAACGGGAAGATCCCCAATATGATCTTTTACGGAAGCTCGGGCGTGGGAAAAACTACCGTTGCTCGTATAATTGCCGAAAATGCCGGAATGAAGCTCCATAAGCTCAACGGCACATCAGCTTCTATATCGGATATTAAGGACGTTATTGCCGATACTAATACTATTGACGGCATTAACGGGGTCCTGCTTTATCTTGATGAAATACAGTACCTTAACAAAAAACAGCAGCAGTCACTGTTGGAATATATTGAGAACGGTCAGATAACGCTTATTGCTTCCACTACGGAAAATCCGTATTTTTATGTTTATAACGCTATAATAAGCCGCTGTACGGTGTTTGAATTCAAGCCGCTCACTGCGGAGGAGCTCGTTCCCGCGATAACAAGAGCTTTCCGCATTGCCGCTGACGAGATCGGCATGAAAGTCAAGGTGGAAAAGGGCGTCGTTGAGCATATCGCCAACGGCTGCGGCGGGGACGTGCGAAAATCAATAAATACAGCCGAGCTGTGCGTTCTTTCAGCCGCTGGCACGGACAGCGAGATCGTCATTACAAAAGAAACCGCCGAAGCGTTGACTCAGCGCAGCAATATGCGCTATGACCGTGACGGCGATTCCCATTATGATATTTTGTCTGCTTTGCAGAAGTCGATACGCGGCTCGGACGAAAATGCGGCTCTCCATTACGCTGCAAGGCTGATAGAAGCGGGGGATATGATCTCACTTTCCCGCAGACTGCTTGTAATTGCAGCGGAGGACATAGGTCTTGCTTATCCTCAGGCTATACCGATCGTAAAGGCTTGCGTTGACAGCGCTATGCAGCTCGGACTTCCGGAAGCAAGGCTCCCTCTGGGAGATGCGGTGATACTTCTTGCTACCGCGCCAAAATCCAATTCCGGAATAATGGCTGTAGATGCGGCTCTTGATGATGTGAGGAATCGCGACTGCGGAGATTTTCCAAGACATCTGCAGAATAAGCACATGGACGGCGAGGGAGCTGCCGTGGTGGGACAGCATTACCTGTACCCGCATGATTTCCCTAACCATTACGTAAAGCAGCAGTATCTTCCCGACGCTATAAAGGACAGAGTTTATTACGAATATGGCGAAAATAAGGCTGAACAGGCTGCAAAGCTTTATTGGGAGAAGATCAGGAACGGAAAATGATCTCCTAAGAGCCAAACCGGCTTTCTATTATTTTGGGTGAAGCTTCGGAGGAATATCTCCAGCGGGAAATATGACCGCCGGTTATGAAATATTCCGGAGGTCGGTGGATATGGTTCCCGCTGAAAACATCTACTATTATAAGCTTGACTTTCATTTTTTCGGGAATAAGGGCTTTTATGTAAACGCTTGCGCTTTGTCCTGCGGAAACTCCGTCTCTGGGCTCCGCAAGACCGGCAAGGTTAGGGGCAAGCTCTACAAATATACCGTAATCCTCAACGCTGCGGACGATCCCTGAGACTGTCTCTCCGTAATTAAAGCGGGAGGCATTTTCTTCCCATGTTCCAAGAAGCTCCTTATGTGAAAGCCAGACACGTCCGCCGCTTATATCCTTTATAACGACGAAAATGTCCTGACCTGCCTGAAAACGATCGGAGGGG
>CANQZS010000214.1 GCA_947628385.1 uncultured Clostridia bacterium
GTTTGAAAACTTACTGAAAATCAGGATAACTTATTTGTTGCATCTTCCCGTGAAATGACGTAGAATAGCCATTTGAGAGAAGTTACAAAAAACTGCAAAAATCCGTTAGGGCAATTCAAGTCCCGCCATCGGCACCAAGCTGAAGCTTGGAGGCGAATATTACTTTATGGGAATATTCGTACTCTGAGCTTTCTTTATTTTTTAGTTGTGGAATATTTTAAGTAAATAACACCAAGCTGAAGCTTGGAGGCGAATGTTCTTTTATGAGACATTCATACTCCGAGCTTTTATTTTTCTATGTGAATTTTTCATAACCGTTACAATACCAAGCTGAGCTTGGAGGCAAATGTTTCTTTATGGGACGTTCACACTCCAAGCTTTTTTAGTTTAAAAATTCCCATATCATGGGCTTTAATGTATACTTTTCTTAATTGTTATGAAAAGTAATTGACATAAAATGCGTTGTATGTTATAATATATTCATATATTGCTTGTCGTTAAATGGAACCAAGCCGCAGTCAGCAGCTTTTTAGCACTTTAAATGACAGCAATATTTTGAATGCGTTTGCTTTCCGCCATTAAATATAGTTTGAAAGCTTTATTCCGGCAAAGCTGCGATAATACGTGCTTTCGGAGTTTTGCTCAGGGCAAATATGGTATTATTGGGAGGTTATAGCTTGATGAAACGTTTGACCGTTTTGCTGATAAGCATTATTCTGATCCTTTCGGGCTGTTCGGGAAGCGCAGACAGCGGGCAGAGTTCTTTAATGACGCCTGATTTTCAACCGCTTAACAATATAGTTGAAGGGCGCAAAAATATATATCTTATTGTTAAAAATCTTGACAGCAGCTACTGGAACGTAATGATCGAAGGCGCTAAGGACGGCGGAGATGATTTCGGCTGCAATATCTATTACAGCGGAACATATTCCGAGACTGAATGGGAAGTTCATGAACGGCTTCTGGATAAAGCCGCCGAGGCAGGCGCGGACGCGATCCTGCTTGCCCCGAATGATTCGGTGAAATTATCCGGAAAGATCGACGAGATATACGGCAAGGGAATACATATCGTACTTCTTGATACTATTGCAAATACCGACAGCTACGATATTTGCTACATGACCGATAACCTGATGGCAGGTCAGCAGGCAGCGGAGGAAATGATAACCTTGCTGAAAAAAGGCGGCATTTCCGACAGCGAAAGTATACAGATCGGTATGCAGGTAGGCGCAGTCTCGTCCCAGACAATAACCGAAAGACTTGCGGGATTTATCCAGTACTGGAGCAGACACGCTCCCGAAACATGGGAGATAATCCCCGATATAAAATGCAATAACGGTTATCTTGACGAAGCTGTCGTATGTGCCGAGGAGCTTCTTGAATATCCCGATCTGCGGGGAGTTTTCGGGACGAACAATACTTCTACCATGGGATTTGCAAAGGTAATAAAGGAAAACGGGCGAAAGGATATTGCCGTGGTGGGCTTTGACTATTCCGATGAAATGGCGGAGCTTATAAACGATGATGAATATATGGCTTCCACAATATTGCAAAGGCAATATTATATGAGCTATACCGGAGTAGAAACCGCCATGAAGCTTATAAACGGCGAAAAAGCACCGGTGAAATTTTCGGATACGGGCGTTGTGGCAGTAAACAAGGATACGATAGATCAAGCCGAAGTGCAGGAAGCGCTTATGCATAACTGAGGGTAATTATGAAAAAAGAAAAATATATTGATTCGCCAATAGAAATAGGCGGGAAGCTTTCGTTTATACGAATGTTGATAATATACATCGTAATATGCGGGGTCGGTGTGTCTGTACTGCTTATAAACTTTAACAGACTTATCAGAAATCAGGACAGAATGCTTACCGAGGACATATGCAGCCTTGTTACGGAAAAAATGAACAGTTCCATAAGCTATATGACAGGTTCGGTAGAAAATATGTCTGCCGGACTTTCCGCGCAGGAATATGAAGATCTTCGGGAGCTGTACGGCATACTTTCACAGGATAACATCGGCAGCGGCTATATCAGCATGGGCTTTATTGACGAGGAGGACAACATATACGCCTCCGAAACTGAGCTCAGCGAGTTTGAAAAATGGGGCTTGATAGATATTGCAAAGCTTGCGGATCCGGTCTCCATATCCCCGCCGTACCGTTCGGGGAAAACAGGTCAGCCTGTATTTACACTGTTTGCAGATTACACCTATGGCGGCGGGAAAAGCGGGTACCTTTTCCTTACATATCCGCTGAAAGAAATCCAGAATATGGCATATACCGAATCCCTGACAGATGATGCGGAAATATGGCTCATGGAAGCGGCTTCGGATAATATAATACAGTGTGCGGGTTCAAATAAATATTCCATAGGCAGTTGGAATAACGCGCTTATAGGGATAAGAAAGAATATTGATCCTGAATATCAGGACGATTACAGCGAATGGAAAAGCAAAATGGACGCCGGTGTAAGTACCGCAAACATCACCTATAAAATAGGAAGCGAAACATATACGCAGGTGTATTCAAAGATAAATTTCATGTACGGCTGGTATGTTGTAGTAAGAATACCCAGCAGCTCTCTTTCCTCGGCGATACAGCAGTTCAGGGTAAGCGTACTTTTGTTTTTGATAATATATTTTATGGCAGCTGTGATAATGTTCATAGTGTTCCATAAGCGTGAAACGGAGGAAAAGAAAGTCCTTGCAAATCTTTCCGTGCATGATCCGCTTACCTCCGCGCTGAACAGACGGGCATTTGATTTTACGGCGGAGCAGTATATTGAAAGATCTTCAAAGAATGGAGCCGCGCTGCTGTTTATAGACGTTGACTTTTTCAAGCAGGTAAACGACAAGTTCGGGCATGAAGCAGGGGACAGGATACTTATAGGATTTTCCGCTGCGTTAAAGGAAATTTTCGGTGAGGAGAGCTATATATCAAGATACGGCGGCGATGAATTCGTCCTGCTCGTGCGGAACGGTGACAAGGACAAGGTAAGCGGCATGATAAAGCGTCTTCAGGAAAAGGCAAAGTCGGTAAAACCCTGTGACAATGAGGAGGAATACGGTGATTTTGTGCTTACGTTCAGCTGTGGAGCTGCGATGTTCCCAAATGATGCGGACGATCTTAAAGGGCTTGAAGCCTGTGCTGATGATGCGCTTTACATAATTAAAAAGAATGGAAGAAACGGCTTTGGCTGGTACAAAAAATAATTTTTATAATGCTCTCGGGAATAATTATTTCCGAGAGCATTATAAACTGTAGAAAAATATATTAGATTGATTTTAAAACAGTCCACCGGACTGTTTTAAAAGGCTTACATAACATAAATCGTAAGTTTAAGGGGAACGCTCTCTCTTGCAGAGCGTTCCCCTCTTGCAAACAGCTGCGCAGTTTGCAATTCACCCC
>CANQZS010000215.1 GCA_947628385.1 uncultured Clostridia bacterium
CACCCGCTGTCAAAAGCAAGGAGTCCGTTATCCGTGGCGGCATAATATATAGTATCCTGCTTTGCAACTGCGTTCAGCGTAACATCGTCCAGACCCGCCTCGCTGTTGGGAGTTTCAAAATAGCTTTTTGTATACTTTATTATTCCGTGGCTCGTAGAAGCCAGCCAGATATTTCCCTCATAATCCACACAGCCGCTGTTTACGGACGAAGCCTTCTGGCTGCCGTCAAATAAGGTCATGCTCCCGTCGGGAGATATTACAGCCGCGCCTATGCTTCCGCACACAGCCATTCTGCCGTCAGACGTCCTGCGTATACTGTTGTGAGTAGTAACTCCGCTGACGGTCAGCCTGCTAATATCAATATTCTCAGGTTCAAGGCTCTCAGAGCTAAAGGAGAGCTTCAGCACCGTATCTCCGGAGGAGCCAAGGTATATGCTGCCCTCGCAGTCGGCAGCCGTGCAGTAGATCTCATCGTCATTGTCAAAAAACTCATCAGATTTGAATATCCGCTGTACCTCGCCGTCTTTTATAACGGCGCATATGCCTGAATCAAGAGAACACCATACTCTTCCGAAGCTGTCCGTTCCGACCGAATAGACCGTTTGTCCGAGTACGCGTTCGTCCATGCACGGGATAAGGCTGCCGTCTTTTATTTCAGCCATTCCGGAATTTGAAGCGGCGTATATCGTTCCGTCTTTGCCCTCGTCAAAGCCTCGGATACAGAGAAAGCTGTTGTCCTCCGCAGAGATCTTAACCGCCGTATCATTGTCTATATAGAATACTCCCGCATCGTTCGTGCCGACCCAAAGCCTGCCGGAGCTGTCCTCAAACAGGGCTCTTATCGACGACGACGGGAAATCCCCCTCAAGGCTGAGGTTGCGGAAGCTCGTTCCGTCATATCTTATAAGACCACCGTAGCTTCCTATCCATATATAGCCGTCATCGGTCTGAATAACGTCGTTTGCCTCGCCGGTAGGGAGACCGTTCCTTTCGTTATAGACCGTAACGACGTGCTTTTCGGCAGAGGCGTTTATTGTGCAGCAGCAAAGCGGGATCATGACCGCTGCAAGCAGCGCCGCAAGTCGTTTCAATATCAAAAATATCATTCCTTTCGGATCGTGAGATCATGACTATTCAGAATGATTATATCAGAAATTTTGATACATTCAATAAAATATTAGTTAAACTACTGTTAAAGGACTGCCGGTCAATCCGACAGTCCCGAGACTTCCCCGTTCTTATCCGGAGCGGGGATAAATTGATTCTCCTCCTTGCTGTACACATATCCGAGCTTAGCCATCGGCTCAGAAACGGAGGATATATCGGTATCCATATCCTCGCAAAGAGCTTCAAGATCGGGATACGCGTCCCTGAGCTTCATGTTCAGCACGCTCAGCAGCATATACGGATCCTTTGGAAGAGCCATTTCCTTGACCTCCTGTCTTGGGTGATATACCTTGATAACGCTGTCCTCAGCATATTCTCCGGCAGCAGCGCCGGAATATTTATAAAAAAGCTTTGAAATGCTGCGGAACAGTCTGTATTCCTCATCTCCGATCTCAAGCATATCAAAATTCGTCATTATAGTGAGCGAATGATCTCTTTCTCCGCAGATCAGAGCCATATCGTGAAAGAAGCCCTCATACCAGCCGTATTTTCTTATTACCTCGGAATCCCCGCCGCCTGTTATCATTTCATTGCGGCTGTGGGTCATATGGTATTTCATATTTTCGGAATAAGGATTCCCCTCTTTTATGAAATTATATATCTGCCGTGAAATAATAAGCGCGCTTTCGCAGCATATCTGCGGCTGGGAAAAAGCCTTGGAATCCTCACTGTGCGGTATGCCTATGTCGTCCATGAACTCGGTATAGCCCTCCTCGGGGAAAATATCCCTGAGCATGGCAAAGGCTGCGTTATCGCTTTCCTCAAGGCATAAGCCGATAAGCTCCTCAACGGTATATTCCCCGCCGAATTCCTCATTTTTAAGAATACCTGTGCCGCCGCGGCTGTATTTTTCGGAATATACGAGCTTCTGCGAGGTATCGGCTTTTCCCGCGAGAGCGAGCCGGTATATGTAAAGCATATAGGGAGCTTTCATCACCGACGCGGAATAGTAATGCTTGTCCGGATTGAACATGAATTTCATTCCCGTTTCCATATCCTCATAGGCAAAAGAAATATCATAATATTCAAAATGCGGATATTCATGTATTATCTCGTCAAGCTCGTTATAGAACTCCTCCGGAAGATCATAGGACGGTCCGGATATTTCCGTTTGCGCCGCCGAAGATGTATATTCCGTTTCCGCTGTTTGAGAGGTCTCCGTTACGGAGGAAGTCTCCGCTGCGGAGGAGGCGGTTTCGGTAAGTGTTTCCGCAGCAGCTTCGGTGACGGTGATCTCCTCAGCGGAGGTTACAGCCGCAGGAACTGCGCCGCTGTTTCCACAGCCGCAGAGCAGCAAGGCGGTCATAATTACGGGCAAAATTTTTCCACAGTGCAATGTGGTAACTTCCTTTCAAAAATATTTCGGAACAATCAAATTATATCATTTTTTTTACTGCTCTGCAATGCTTTCCGGAAAATTTTCCGGTCAAAAATAATAATGATGTAAAAAAGCTTGTAATTCCAAGCGCCCATTGACTTTCAAGTCTGAATGTGATAAAATTTATCATGGATCTGACAAAGCGAACGAAAGGAGCGTTCCGGACTATGAAAAAGTTACATATTCTCCCCATACCGGACGGATTTACAGCCGACGATATAAAGCTCGAATCAAGCATATGCACGGGTGAAAAGACCATAGGCTTTTACAGCGCCGCAGATAAAAAGCTTCATTTTGCCGAGCTTGTAAGGAACAATTCCGATATTGAGGAATTTCTGCGCAAATACGGTATAGATAACAAGATCAGTCATTAAAGCGATCGCTATTTTGCGCCTACGGCGCAGAGCTTAATGCGTAATTCGTAATTAAAAAATTATCTAAAATCTAAAGTTATATGAACCTTAGTAACCAAGTACAGTATTACATTATTTTTATAATGCAGTAGCATTATACGCCGAGAGATTAGCAGGAAAGGGGTGGAGGTTTGGGGAAAGAGGATCGCAAGGGGAAAACCGCAAGAGGCAGTTAAAACCGCGAAGCGGTTTTAACTTGAAAACAGTGCGGCGACCCAAGGTTCTATTTAGTTTTCCCCGCCTCCTAAAGGTTGTCCCCTTGCTCTTTGAGCCGTAAGGCGCAAAAAAACGCTCTCTGCGCCGCAGGCGCAAAATATCTCCATACTGAAAAAACATTTAAATTGATTTTAAATCAGTCTGACAATTAACAAAAGCTTAAATAAAAATAAAAG
>CANQZS010000216.1 GCA_947628385.1 uncultured Clostridia bacterium
GTGGAATACAGCTTTATCCTCGGGATACCGGTAATGCTCGCTGCGGCTGTAGTTGAGCTCGGGGACGCGTCCGGAAGCGAGCTTGCGGCAAATATCCTGCCGCTGATAATAAGCTTTGCAGTTTCGGCAATTGTCGGATATTTCGCTATATGGCTCGTAAAGGCTTTTGTCATGAACGATAAATTCAGCATTTTTGCTTGGTATACACTGGCTTTGGGGATAATTGTAATAATTGCTGCAATATATGAGATGAAAAGCGGAACGAGAATATCTTTTGTAAAATAATTCGGGGAGGAAAGATCGTGGCTTCAAAAAAAACGTCCGGAGCTTCAAGGGCAAAGCAGGAGGAAAGCGATCTCGGCGATAGGGTACTGTGGTCAACGGTGCTTTTTGCACTCGGTCTGCTTATACTTGCTTTTACACTGATAAAGGGTGAATCAGCGTGGAACAGCATACATAATATTTTTTTGGGAATGTTCGGATTTTCCGTGTTCATCGTTCCTGTGATACTGATATATGTTTCGCTGATGATAGCAATGGATAAGACCCGTCAGGCTGTTCAGGGAAAGGTCATACAGTGCTTTATAATAATTTTTCTTGTTTCGGCGCTGGTGCAGATAGTTTCCGGCGGAGAAATAGCGGAGGGAAACTTCTTTAACGATATTATTCCGGATCTTTACGCCGAGGGAAAGCAGCTCCGCGGAGGAGGAGTGTTCAGCTCGCTGCTTGCGGTCCCGCTGCTTATGCTATTTAAAAAGACCGGTGCGACGATAATAATTATTCTGCTGATATTCGTTTTTATAATGATATTTGCAAATAAGACAATAGTTGACCTGATAAACCTTATCAAGCGCGGATTTGCGGCGGCAAATGCTGCAAGAGAGGAATATTCTCCGGAGGAAAGCGCGGATTTCGTTCCGCCGCCGGGGGCTAAGACCAAGGGGAAAAAGTCTGTTCCAAATGCGGACGTTCCTCAAAAGGTCGTAAAGGAAAAGGCAAAAAATTTCAATGTGGATATTCCCATACCGTCGGGAAAGAAAAACGAGCTTCCGTTTGAGCCGGACAAGCAGGAGGTCTCCCCGGAGCAGGCTATATTCATGCAGACAATGCCCGCTCACCCTGTGGCGTCTCCCGCAAAGGCTTCGGAGGAAGCTGTTGACAAGATGAAAAAGGCTTCAAGCGAATTGGACGACATTATCAAAAAGGCTGCGGCAGTTCCGGAGAAAAAGCCGTCCGTTTTTGCGCCTAAGTCTGCGGAGCAGAAAGCAAAGAAGCAGTCTACACTTGCTTCCAACAAGATACAGACCGAGGAAGAGCTCGATATGCCGGACGCTCCGACGGCAGCGGACATTCAGCAGGAAATTTCCGAGCAAAAGACAGAAACGGCTGCGTATGCGTTCCCACCAATATCTCTTTTAAAGAATGTTGACAACAGCCTTAACGCTGCCGAAGCGGAAGCGGAAATGAAAGCCAATGCGGATACTCTTGTCGATACGCTTAAAAGCTTCGGCGTTCAGACAAGGATCGTGGATATTCACCGAGGACCTACCGTTACAAGATATGAGCTTCAGCCCAGCGCCGGCGTAAAGATCTCCAAGATAACCGGACTTGCGGACGATATTGCACTGAATCTTGCTGCGGCGGGAGTGCGCATCGAAGCGCCTATTCCCGGCAAAGCCGCCGTAGGCGTGGAGGTACCTAACAGGATAAAGGATATTGTTACCATTCGTGAAATGATAGAAAGCCCAGAGTTTGCAGGCAACAATAGCAAGCTCAGCTTTGTGGTTGGGAAGAATATCGACGGCGAGATCATGATAGGCGATATTGCAAAAATGCCACATATGATAATTGCCGGAACTACCGGTTCCGGTAAATCCGTCTGCACGAACAGCATTATAATGAGTATTCTTTACAATGCCACGCCGGACGAGGTGCGGCTCGTGCTTATAGATCCTAAAATGGTGGAATTCAAGGTCTATGACGGTATACCGCATCTGCTGATACCGGTCGTTACCGATCCGAGAAAGGCTGCGGGCGCGCTTTCATGGGCGGTTCAGGAAATGCTGAAAAGGTACAAGCTTTTTGCGGATTACAATGTCCGCGATCATGGCGGCTACAATGAAATGGCTGCGGAGACTGAGGGAGTCGAGCCGCTGCCGAAGATAGTAATAATCATAGACGAGCTTGCCGACCTGATGATGGCGGCTTCAAACGAAGTTGAGGATTCCATATGCCGTCTTGCACAGATGGCTCGTGCGGCGGGTATGCACCTTATAATCGCGACTCAGAGACCGACAGTTGACGTTATTACGGGACTTATCAAGGCGAATATCCCGTCAAGGATCGCATTGACGGTTTCCTCGCAGATAGACAGCCGAACGATAATAGACACGGCAGGAGCGGAAAAGCTTCTTGGTCACGGTGATATGCTCTATTATCCGCAGGGGATCCCAAAGCCTATAAGAATACAAGGCTGCTTTGCTTCCACCAAGGAAGTCGAAGCCGTTGTTGAATTCATCAAGAGCGGCGGAACGGTGGAATATTCCAGTGAGATCATTGAAGAGATAGAAAAGAATATGCCTGCTCCCAAGGGCGAAAAGCCTGCCGCCGACGCAGGTACGGCGCCAAGCGGAGACGGAGATATTATCGACCAAGCGGTGGAAGTCCTTATAGACGCGGGACAAGCTTCCGTATCATATTTGCAGAGGAAGCTGAAGCTTGGCTACGCCCGTGCGGCGCGTGTTATGGACGAGCTTGAAGAGCTGGGAGTAGTCGGTCCTTACGAGGGTTCAAAGCCCCGTTCGGTGCTCGTTACCCGTGAAATGTGGTTACAGAGAAAGCTTATAAATCAGGATAATGTTTCGGACGGCGGCAATGAGGACGGCGCAGAAGAATAATAACTTTTGTCGGAGGTGGATCTTATGCCGTTTCTTCCTGTTTCGGCGGAGGATATGAAAGAGCGGGGCATTTCTCAGCTTGATTTTATATGCGTAACAGGCGACAGCTACGTGGATCACCCAAGCTTCGGTATCTCAATAATTTCCCGCGTGATAGAAAGTCTCGGCTTCACCGTGGGGATAATTGCCCAGCCTGACTGGCATTCCGACAAGGACTTCAAAAAGCTCGGCAGACCTAAATTTGCCTTTATGATAACCTCCGGAAACATTGATTCAATGGTAGCCCACTACACCTCCGCAAAGAAAAAGCGTTCCGACGACGCTTACACCGCAGGAGGAAAAGCAGGAAAACGTCCCGACCGCGCGGTAACTGTTTACTGCAAAAAAGTCCGTGAGATTTATGGGGATATTCCCATA
>CANQZS010000217.1 GCA_947628385.1 uncultured Clostridia bacterium
CCCGCTGCCGCGCCGATAGCCGTTCCGCTTACCCAGCCCAGAAATGCTATAAATATCATTCCGTACATATATGACGGCGTAAGCGGCTCATTCTGAGCGGAGCATACGGCGAATATCTCGTCTGTTATCCCGTATGAAGCCGCCAGACGATGGGGAACAGTGAAGCTTTTGTCAAGCTTCTGAGAAAGAGAGATCGCCATAAGCGAATATCGTATATTGATCGTAAGCTGTACAAGTATCATCTCTATAAGAGTGCCTCCGGCGGCGATTATGTCAACTCCGGCTGCCTGTCCCGCAGAGGTCAGGTCAAGCGCGGAAATTATGGCTGCTGAAAGTACCGACAGTCCGGACTGTACCGCTTTTATCCCGAATCCGAACGAGACGGACAGATACCCCAGCGCTATTGGTATGCCGTGAAGCATACCTTTTGAAAATCCCTTTGCCATTTTGTCCTCCATGAATATTTTATGAGCTTGTTCATCGGCTGTCCGGCGGCTATCCGGAAAATTGCTTACGTCGGGACAGCTTTGCGGCGGGAAAATCTTCATTCCCCGCCGCAGCATTAAATTATTTCAACTTTTTTGTACCGAACCAGTAGTGGAGAAATGTACTGAAACCTAATTTTCCGTACCACCAGTCAAGGTGAGTATAGTGTATGAACGCTTCGTCGCAGCCCTTTGATCTTACGTCGGTCATAGCCCTTGCGACCATTGAAAGACCTATCCCATTTCGTCTTGCTTCCGGAATGACTCCGACGCAGCCTATCATTCCTATATTATTATCCTTGGTGCTGATAAGAGTTTCAGCGTTTACGTCCACGATGCAGAATCCGACTAATTTTCCGTTTCTGGAGGCAGTGAAAACAGGACTTCCCATTTTGAAATACTGTAGCCATTCCTCATCTACCAAGCGGACGGCTTCAAAAAGCTCGGAACGCTTTTCCTCCGGACAGTAGCCGAATGTTACGTCCGACGGACATTTCGGTATATTTTCAGCCGTAAATCCGGAAAGCGGCATCTTCATTTCTATACAGCCGTCCGAAGCGGTATAGCCGCGATCCTCAAAGAAATAGCAGTGCATATCGTTCCACTGCTCCTCGGGAGCCACGGCGCCTATGAAAAGCTCCGAATCCGTTCCTCCGAGCACGGCGCGGTCGTGACCGTTTCCGGCGATGATCTCCTCGCTCCTGCGCAGAAGCTCGCTGCCTATGCCTTTCCCTTGGGATCTCGGTTCAACGCAAAGCAAGCGTATCTCGTTGCCCTTTACGGCGGCAAATCCGACAGGAGAGCCGTTCCCGCCGCTTTCTATTATCTCGCAGTTCTCGGCGTCCAGAAGTCTTGAAAAGGCTTCCGCTCCCATAGGGAACTGGGGAAAGCACTGGAGAAATATTTCATAGATCCGGTTGTCCATAGCAATTATCCTTTCAGAATATCCCATATAATTTTATGATCTGTCAAAAAAGCTATTTTACGTTCCGCATAAAGCGGCATATAGAAATATCTTTTATTGGCGAGCCGACAGAATTATTATATAATTTTTCTTTCTTTATGTCAATACGATCACGGCTTTCAGACATTATAACAAATGAAAATCGGCTTTTTGAACTATTTTTTTAATATTTTTGAAAATCTATTGTAATTTGTGTATAAAAGTGATATAATTACCATAAAGCCGTATCGCATGATCGCTATGCAGGCTTAAAATTCCCAAAAAATAAAAGGGGAGTACAGGTATGCAGTACAGCCACGATCCCGAAGCTTCCACAGGCGGACGCGCTCTTGATGCTGCCGCTTACCGGCTTATGTCGTCCTCGGACGCTTTTTTTTCAAGAAAAAATTACAATGAAGCCTACATAGGCTACACTGCGGTCCTTGATTCCTTTCCGCATTCGCGCAAAGCGGCGTTCAGAATGACTGTTTCGAGCCAGTATCTCATGTGTGAGACATCTGCGGTCTATCTTAGCTCGGACGCTTTTTACAGAAAAGCAAATGAAATGCTTGCAGCCGAAACGGAAAAGAATTCCGACCTCAAGCTTATCCTGCTTATGTGCAAGGATCTGCTCGATTTTATAATTTTTAATGCGGAATACGAAAGGAAATTTGCGCTTTCGCATAAAAATAAAAACGCCGCCGTAATGTATATGAAAAATATGCTCGGTCTTATGGAAAAGGTGTATTTTATTATGAAATGCGTTATCTGCGCGAACGACAAGGATTCCGCCTTTACAGCCATGAAATGCTATGAAACGGGCAAGGAATTGTTTGAACGTATCTGCAAGGGCATGGAATATTACGGCGATCCGCAGAGCGGCGGGGACGGATCCTTCGTTCTTGAACCGTCCGCCGATGAAAGATCTGAGGCTGAGCATATATACAGCGAGCTTACCGAAATACGTCAAAGCATACTTAAAAATGCGGACGACGAGCTTTACAGCAAGCTTATGGCAAGAGAAAAGAACGATGAGACGGAAAATACCGATCCCGGATCGGAGGATCTCCGCAGGGAGGAGTATGAATACTGGAGACGCAACAATGAAAAGGCATATGCCTCAGCGGACAGAGCAAACGTCATTTTCGGCATAATTTCAAAAATGTTTTTTGTTTTTGCAGCTGTGTTTGCGGCGATATTTGCATTTGAAGCCGTGGTAAGGGACGAGGTGATAGGAATGATCGCTGTCTTTATTGTTGTGTTCGCTCTGGCGGGGGTACTGTTCTCGGCACTGGAAAATAATTCTGAAAACAAAAGAAAGTTTTATGCGAAGCTCGTTTACGGCGGTGTGGAACAGTTTCAAGCGGAGCAAAAAGATATTAATAATATTGCAAAATTGTAAATTTATTTTGAAAACCCGTGTGTAAGGCGCTTTTTGCCGCTTATTTTTCAAAAAATTGCGGAAAAATTTGCGGAAACGCTTGACATACGGGATTTTTATGTGTATAATAATTGAGTATGTGGCTTTTGCTGACATAAATTTTTGATGAAAGGAGAGAAAATATGCCAACCTTTAACCAGTTAGTACGCAAGGGAAGAACTGTTCTGGAAAAGAAATCCACAGCTCCTGCGCTCCAGAAAGGCTATAATTCCAAAAAGAAAATAGCTATCGACCAGAGCGCTCCCCAGAAGAGAGGCGTTTGTACCGCTGTAAGAACGGCTACACCTAAGAAGCCTAACTCAGCTATGAGAAAGATTGCCAGAGTAAGACTTACAAACGGCACGGAAGTTACCGCCTATATTCCGGGTATCGGTCATAATCTTCAGGAGCACTCCGTTGTTCTTATCAGAGGCGGACGTGTAAAGGATCTC
>CANQZS010000218.1 GCA_947628385.1 uncultured Clostridia bacterium
TTAACTTGGAAACAGCGCGGCGACCCAAGGTTCTATTTAGTTTCCCCCGCCTCCTAAAGGTTGCTCCCCTCGCTCGTTCGCCGTAAGGCGCAAAAATACGCTCTCTGCGCCGTCAGGCGCAATATATCTCATACTGCAAAAATATACTTAAATTGATTTCTCCTCCTGCCGCCTTTGGCGGTTTAAGCGACGCAGTCGTCCTTTTGCATAAATAATGGGTATATTGCAAATTATTGTTGTTGAAATTCAACAAAATTTAAAAAAGCCCTTGACAATATGAGCTTTTGGGTGTATCATATTATCATAACCTACTAAACACATATGAATTATGTGAACGAGGTAAAGCTTTCCGCTCTGCGGAATAATATAAAATCCGGAGGTAAACAAAAATGAGTAATTTTGCAGAAAGAGATCTTAAATTTGAAACAAAACAGCTCCATATCGGTCAGGAAAACGCCGATCCTACGACCGACGCAAGAGCAGTACCTATCTATGCGTCAACATCATTTGTTTTTCATAATTCACAGCACGCGGCGGATAGATTCGCCCTTAAAGACGCCGGAAATATCTACGGACGTCTCACAAATCCTACACAGGATATTTTTGAACAGAGGATCGCTGCTCTTGAGGGCGGCGTGGCTGCTCTGGCAGTTGCCTCAGGCGCCGCGGCAATTACATATACTATTCAGAACCTTGCGCATGCGGGAGATCATATAGTAGCTTCAAAAACGATCTACGGCGGCACGTATAATCTTCTGGAGCATACGCTTCCGACCTACGGCATTTCCACAACATTCGTTGATCCGAACGAGGAAAATTCCTTTGAAAATGCGATCCGCGAAAATACTAAGGCAATTTTTATCGAAACTCTTGGAAATCCTAATTCCAATATAATTGATATTGAAAAAATTGCTGAAATTGCACATAAGCATAAAATTCCCCTTGTGATAGACAATACATTCGCAACTCCTTATCTCGTAAGACCTATTGAATACGGTGCGGATATTGTAGTTCATTCCGCTACAAAATTTATAGGCGGACACGGAACGGCTATCGGCGGCGTTATTGTTGACAGCGGTAAATTTGATTGGGAAGCAAGCGGGAAGTTCCCATCGCTTGTTGAACCAAACCCCAGCTACCACGGAGTAAGCTTTACAAAGGCTGTAGGCGCGGCGGCTTTTGTTACAAAGATAAGAGCTATCCTTTTGAGAGACACCGGTGCAACGCTTTCACCGTTCCATGCGTTCCTGTTTTTACAGGGACTTGAAACGCTTTCTCTGAGAGTTGAAAGGCATGTTGAAAATGCAATAAAGGTAGTAGAATTCCTTAAGGATCACCCGCAGGTGGAAAACGTCAATCACCCGTCTCTTGCGTCGGGAGAGCAGAAGCGTTTATATGATAAATATTTTCCGAACGGCGGAGGCTCTATATTCACATTTGAAATAAAGGGAACGGAGGAGGACGCCAAGAAATTTATTGACAGTCTGCAAATATTCTCACTGCTTGCAAATGTTGCGGACGTAAAGAGTCTGGTGATCCACCCCGCGTCCACTACACATTCTCAGCTTAACGAGCAGGAGCTTGCGGAGCAAGGGATCAAGCCGAATACGATACGTCTTTCTATCGGCACGGAGCATATAGACGATATAATTTACGATCTTGAGGAAGGCTTCAAGGCAATAAGAAAATAAATCACAGATCCGAGCGGCTGTCACATGATAACCGCTCGGATCTTATATTTACAAATTTGCTTGACATTTTTAAAAACGTATGATATGATAATTAAAGCATTGTAATATGCTTATTTTTAGGAAAGGAGGGTTTTTGATGTTTAAAAGAAAAAAACAAATAAAATTCGGGAGGATAAATAATTTTTGATCCTTTCAAGACAGGAGGACATATGTATTTTTATCATGTAGTTTCGGATAGACCCAAGCAAGTCGGACAGCGCTTTGTATTGAATGAAAAAAATCCCAACGGTGTGCATGACCGTGTTTATGCACAGATGAGTATAGTTGAGGATATTTATAAAGATCCGAAAAAATATGAGGGTGTAGAATTGACTCACGAAGTAGATGTTGCGCTTCGGGAGCTTGCACTGGAGAAAGTGCGAAAGGAAAAATATCCGCAGTATCCGTCACGTATGGCTGCGCTGTATGTTTCAAAAACATATGAGGAAGCCGTGCGGTGGGGTGAATATTTTGCCCGTATCGGACGTCCTACATATTGTGTTGCCAAGATAAATGTCAACGGGAATTGCTATTATGGCGACGCATACAAATGCTTTGACGGAACGATCTCAGAGGAGGAAAATCTCAGGCTGGCTGAGATCTATTGGCAGAACGGACAGAATAATGACGGTCACGAGCCGATAATTGAAGTTCTTGTAGACGGCGAGATAGAAATTGTTGAGATATTAAAAGAAATAAATGCTAATATTTAAATGTATTGATTTAAAAACGCAATTTTAAAAAAACCCTTGAACGCAAAGCAAAACAGACTGCCGCTTTTTTAAGTGACAGTCTGTTTTTTGTGTATTACGCGTGTGTATTACCTGTGTATTACTTGTGTATTATGACCTCTCACACAAGGTGTTTTTGGCGGTTTTAAGGTGTCTGAAACCGCGATTTTACGTGTTATCAGCCTTTCATAGCCTCTTCGACCGCAACGGCGCAGGCAACTGTAGCACCTACCATCGGGTTGTTGCCCATACCGATAAGTCCCATCATCTCAACGTGAGCAGGAACCGAGGACGAACCCGCAAACTGCGCGTCAGAGTGCATACGTCCCATTGTATCAGTCATACCGTAGGAAGCAGGTCCCGCTGCCATGTTGTCCGGGTGAAGCGTACGTCCCGTTCCGCCGCCGGAAGCTACGGAGAAATATTTCTTGCCGGCTTCAAGCCTTTCTTTCTTGTATGTACCTGCAACAGGGTGCTGGAACCTTGTGGGGTTGGTGGAGTTACCTGTAATGGAAACGTCAACGTTTTCTTTCCACATGATAGCAACGCCCTCGGTAACATCATTTGCACCGTAGCAATTTACCTTTGAACGGAGTCCGGTAGAGTATGCCTTGCGGAAAACTTCCTTGACCTCGCCTGTGTAGTAGTCCATTTCTGTCTCTACATATGTGAATCCGTTGATACGTGCGATTATCTGTGCAGCGTCCTTGCCAAGACCGTTGAGAATAACTCTCAGGGGCTTCTGACGTACTTTATTTGCCTTTTCTGCAATACCGATAGCTCCCTCAGCGGCAGCGAATGACTCGTGACCTGCAAGGAATGCAAAGCACT
>CANQZS010000219.1 GCA_947628385.1 uncultured Clostridia bacterium
CATGTTCTTATCTGGACTTCAAAGGGAATACCCTCTCTTCCTATTACCGTAGTGTGAAGAGACTGATACATATTGGATTTAGGAGTAGCGATGTAGTCCTTGAACCTGTTAGGTATAGGCTTGAACATATCGTGTATCAGTCCGAGGGCGTTATAACATTCGTTTACTGTGTCAACGATTATCCTTACAGCGTATTTGTCGTAGATCTCGTCTATGCTCTTGCCTTGCATGAACGCTTTTTTGTATATGCCGTAGATGGATTTTACCCTGCCCTCTATCGTAGGCGGCTTTGCAAAATTCTCCTCTGAGAACCGCTCCGAGATCTGCTGTTTTATGGAATCTATGAATGCCTCCCGCTTGTCGCTGCGGATCTGGAGCATCTGCTCTATTTCTCCATAGGCAAACGGGTCAAGATAGCGGAACGCAAGATCCTCTATTTCCTCCTTGATAGTCCTCATTCCGAGACGGTGCGCTATGGGAGCGTATATATTCATTGTCTCGAGAGCGGTATTCCTCTGCTTGTGAGCAGGTCGGAAGTGCAGAGTCCTCATATTGTGCAGACGGTCGCACAGCTTTATGATTATTACTCTTATATCCTGAGACATGGCAAGTAGGATCTTGCGGACGTTTTCCGCCTGCTGCTCCTCCTTGGTGAAAAGAGGTATTTTTCCGAGCTTTGTAACGCCGTCAACGAGCATGGCAACGTCCTGCCCGAAGCGCTTACGTATCTCCTCAAGGGTAACGTCGGTATCCTCCACAACGTCGTGGAGCATGGCGGCGCAAATGGTATCTGTGTCCATTCCAAGCTCAAGCAGTATGAACGATACCGCTACCGGGTGGGTGATGTACGGCTCTCCCGAGGAACGTACCTGATTTGCGTGCGCCTTTGCCGCAAATTCATATGCGGAAACGATCTTGCTCAGATCGTACTGCTTATCATCATTAAGTATTTTCTGGATAAGTGCGTCTATGGTATAAACGGTGTCTGATTTGTTCAACATGATAACGTTCCTCTCCTTTTCCGAAAGATGCCGGTATTCACCGGACGGCGCCTGCCATTGCTTTAAGACCGGAAAGTATGGCGGAGCCTTCAAGATCTGCTTTGTGTTCTGCGGGTACCCGCCGTACCGTTTCGCTGAAAACGTCGGCGCTTACAAGGTCAAGCTCCGAAAATACATCGATCGCTATGCGGAATTTGCAGTAATTCATGCTTTCGGAGCATACGGCGGCATATGCTGCGTCAAAGGTCATCCCGCCGGCAGGTATGCTCCTGTAAACCGCTCCAAGCTCGCTGCGGTCGGGAATTATCCTTGGCAGCAGAGCGGGGTTTATGCTTTCTCCGCGCTTGAAGCTTTCGTATACCTCCTTTGCGGCAAAATACCTGCTCTGAGGGATCCCGCTCCTGCGGAGATCGGCTATCCTGACATTTACGGATCTCCGTCCGCCGTATGTATTTATTTCAGGTGAAACGAGCGCGTCTATAAGATCTCCCGTCCTGAACGGGAATTCCGCCGTTTTATGTCCGAAAAGCAGCGCGGGAACGGAAATATTCCCATATAAAAGGTCGAGCCTTGTGTGCTTTCCCTCAGAAAGAGGAGTTATCCTCTGTATTTTTGCGGAAAGCATTGCAAACAAAGGAGACGGGTTCCCCTCGCCGCAAGGTTCAAGCACCGCAAGGGAGGAAACGCTTTCCGTATCAAGCTCCTCCGGGAGGATCACCTTATCGGCTCTCATAGCCTGAACCGGCATGGACGGGTATTCCTCCGCCGCATATTTTTGCAGCGCACTGCGGAAGTCCGGAATATTTTCCCTTGAAAGGGAGAATCCTCCTGCTCCCGAATGACCGCCGGATCTGGAAAGCAGCTCCGAGCAAGCGGAAAGCGCCTTGTAGACCGAAAAGCCCTCCGGTGCTCTTGCGGAGCCTCTTGCCTGATCCTCGTCGTCGGAAAGGATAAAGACCGGCTTTCCGTATCTGTCGCAGAGCCGTGAAGCGACTATTCCGATAACTCCGTGGTGCCAGCCCTTTCCGTAAAGGAAAAGCACCCGCTCATAAAGAATACTCGGATCTGCGGAGATCATTCCGTGTATTTCCTCTATAATGTCGGCTTCGGTTTTTTTTCTTTGGGAATTAAGGTCGTTCAGCCTTGCCGCAAGCTCCTCCGCTCTGCTGCTGTCGTCGCAGATAAGGAGTTCAAGGGCTTCCGATGCCGAACCGAATCTTCCCGAAGCGTTTATTCTCGGAGCAAGCATGAACGCCGCCGCTGTGGACGAGACCGGCGGTTTTACCGAAGCTGCCGCCATAAGCGCCTTAAGTCCGAGATTTTCGGTATTTTCAAGATAATGCAGTCCCTGACGGACTATTTCGCGGTTTTCCTCCGTAAGCGGCACCACGTCCGCGATGGAAGCTATAGCCGCAAGGTCGGAGAACTGCTCCATTGCCGAGGAATGATCCCCGCCGTCCATAGCCGCCACGAGCTTCAGCGCAATGCCACAGCCGCAGAGATATTTGAACGGGGAAACATCGTCCGTACGGTGCGGATCTACCACGGCGGCAGCTTTCGGCAGCACCTCTCCGGGCTGGTGATGATCCGTGATAACAAGCTCTATGCCAAGCTCCTCGGCAAGCTCGGCTTCTTTAACGGCGGAAATGCCGTTATCCACGGTAACTATAAGCTCAATGCCGTCCGCAGCAAGCTTTCTCAGGGCGTCCGCACAGATGCCGTAGCCCTCGCTGCGCTGATTTATATAATAGGAGACGTTCCCGCCGATACATTCAAGGTAGGAAAACAGCAGTGCGCAAGCCGTTATCCCGTCGCAGTCGTAATCTCCGTAAACGCATATGGAACGTCCCTCGTCCACGGCGTTCTGGATAATATCCGCAGCCTCGCGCATATCTTTCATAAGGAACGGGCTTGCAAACGGTTCCTGATCGTTCTGCTG
The DNA here is from genome assembly GCA_947628385.1 of uncultured Clostridia bacterium. Classification (GTDB taxonomy): domain Bacteria; phylum Bacillota; class Clostridia; order Oscillospirales; family Ruminococcaceae; genus RGIG8773. Next base: position 2,941 of record CANQZS010000219.1, read on the forward strand.
ATTGAAAAAACGGACAGCCTTTTCCATGGTATTTATCCCTCTTGAAGCAAGGACGCCTGCGCAGAGGCGGCTAAGACCTCCCTGAGAGGAAAGAATGTTCACAGCTTGGGGATCGGGCTTGCCGATGATCCATTTTTTCATAAAATGAGGAACGCTCCTTTCATCTGAAAAATTCGCCATAAAAATGATATAATATTTATTATAGCACATTTTTTATTTAATATCAAGGGCAAAAGGCAATGTAGATGTGGCTAAACCGAGCACATTATAGGAAGTCAAGAACAGAAAAAGGCAATTCACGGGATTTAGATTTTTGACG
>CANQZS010000220.1 GCA_947628385.1 uncultured Clostridia bacterium
CGTACGTTCCCTCATAAGGAACGCCTATGCGGTAGTTGTCCCTTGCCACCGGAACGAAGTTGCAGACGGCTACTATCTCGTTTCCGCTGCGGTCTATCCTGCGGAATGAGATTATGCTCTGCATATAGTCGTCATGACATATCCATGAGAAGCCCTCCCATGATTCGTCGTTTTCCCACAGCGGGGAATTTGCAAGGTAGAATTTATTAAGATCTCTGTTGAAATCCTGTATTTTCCTGTGAGTTTCGTAATCGAGCAGCAGCCAGTCAAGACCCTGTTTGTAGTTCCATTCTATTACCTGAGCGAATTCCGTTCCCATAAAGTTCAGCTTCTTGCCGGGGTGGGCGAACATATAAGCAAGGAACGCGCGAAGCGAAGCGAATTTCTCTTCCATGGAGCGTCCGCTCATTTTATTGAACAGCGAAGCCTTTCCGTGTACTACCTCGTCATGGGAGATAGGCAGTATATAGTTCTCGCTGAAGCTGTAAAAGAACGAGAATGTAAGCTTTCCATGATTATTTGCGCGGAATATCGGATCCATTCTCATGTAGTCCAGCATATCGTTCATCCAGCCCATGTTCCACTTGAAGTTGAAGCCCAGACCGCCTACGTCGGCAGGCTTTGTAACAAGCGGCCAAGCCGTGGATTCCTCAGCTATCATAAGAACGTTTCCGCAGCGCCCGAAAACAGCCGTATTGAGTTTCCTGAGGAAATCTATCGCCTCATAGTTCTCATTTCCGCCGTCCTTATTCGGTCTCCACTCTCTTCTGTCGTAGTCAAGGTAAAGCATAGACGCGACTGCATCTACTCTCAGACCGTCAAAGTGGAATTTTTCTATCCAGTAGATCGCATTTGAAATGAGGAACGAATTTACCTCCGGTCTGCCGAAGTCGAACACTCTTGTTCCCCATGAAATATGCTCTTTTTTAAGTGGATCGGTATATTCGTACAGGCAGTCGCCGTCAAATTCAAAAAGTCCGGCAGCGTCCTTGGGGAAATGTGCAGGCACCCAGTCAAGGATAACTCCTATCCCCGCCTGATGGAACATATCCACCATTTTCATCATATCCTCCGGCGTGCCGTAGCGGGAGGTCGGAGCATAATAGCCGATTATCTGGTATCCCCATGAGCCGTCAAAAGGGTATTCCGCCAGCGGCATGAGTTCAAGGTGAGTATAGCCCATGTCCTTGAGGTAGGGGATCATTTTCTCGGCGAATTTCACATAATTGAACGGCTTTCCGTTTTCATATGTTCTCCATGAGCCGAGGTGACATTCATAGATATTCATTGCGCTGCGGTATATATTTTTGGAATCTCTTTCCTTATACCATTTGGAATCGTTCCATTTATATTCGTTTATATCGAAATACTTTGTCGCCGTATTAGGACGTGTTTCCATATGTGCTCCGAAGGGATCGGCTTTCATGACTATGCTCATATGGGAAGTCTCGATGCTGTACTTATAGGTAAAATACTGCTGCACATCGGGTAGGAATATTTCCCAGACGGACTCGTCTGAAAGGCGTTCCATAGGGTTTTTGTCCCTGTCCCAGTCGTTGAAATCTCCGACTATCGACACGGATTTTGCGTGGGGCGCCCAGACGCGGAAAAACACACCTTTTTTCCCGTCCTTTTCGCCTTTATGCGCGCCAAAGAAATCAAAAGCGGCATAGTTTGTTCCCTCATGGAAAACGTGAAGAGGAAATTCGTAGCTTTCGGGCATTTTATTATTATTTTGCATAAGAGGATACTCCTTTTACATTACTTATGTTTATATTTTAACAGATTGTTTATCATATTTCAAGTCTTTTTAGTAAGATTTTACAATATTGACGTAAACACAAATATTTATTTGTGCAGCTTATACATATTTTTTCCGGAAACTGCTTCCAGAAATTGCATCAAAGTTTACAATTCTAAAATACTGCAATAATTTTACACAAAAACCTACAGAAGATAATTATTCCGTGTCAAAAATTTTAATTATATCTTGTGCAGTCTGACAGTAAACACGGTCTTGTCATCGCGGCGGCATGGACAGCTTTCGTTTTCCGCTTCCGCAGCGGCAACTATCCTGTCCGAACACTCCTGCGGCGTAACTCCTGCGGAAAGCATAAGCTCCTTTATCTTAGGGAAACATTCCTCGCATATGCCGTCGGTCATCATTACCACCTGATCCCCGTCGGAAAGCTGGAACCTCCTGCGGTCAATTTCCACCGAATCAATTATTCCCACCGGAGTGGTGCGGGTCTCCACCGTTTTGACCGTTCCGCAGCTCTTTATAAAGCTTTGTGCGGCGCCGAGCTTTATAAGCTCCGCTCTGCCGGTAAAAAGATCCACGGTAAAAATATCTATGGTGGAAAAACATTCCTCGCCGGATTTGGTCAGAAGCATAAGGTTCACAAGTCTTATCGCAGCCTCCGCGCCCATGCCCGCACGGATCATTCTTGAAACGGAGGATACCGTCAGAAAGCTTTCTGCAGCGGCTCGGAGACCGCTGCCCATTCCGTCGGAAAGTATTATGCTGAGATTGCCGCAGCCGTCCCTGAAAACGGCTCCGTGATCGCCGCTCGTATCCTCTCTGCCGTTGGCTTTTGCGCTGCCTATCTCGGCTCTGAAAGTTTCCGGCTCATGAAAGCAAAGCCTTGTTGTTCCGCCGAACGAAACAGCCTCCGGAGGAGCAAGCTCCCTGTCCGCCGCTGCGGAAAGCTTTTCCGTAAGCTCGGAGGATCTTATGTTTAACATTCCCCCATAAAAACATTCTATGTACAGCCGCCCGTCTCTTCCGGAAAGAGCCGCAGCCTTGGGGGATCTTCCTCCGCACGCGGAAATTATTCCCGCAATGCTTTCGGAAAGCTCCTCATCGCAGAAAGGGAAAAGCTCCGCATGGGCGCCGAGATTTTCAAGGAGCTTTTCCGTTCCTCCGAGCTGCTCCATTGCTATCTCTCTCATAGGCTCGGTATCTCTGCGGCTCTTTTCGCTTTTTTCAAGCACCTCTGAAGCCTTTGAAAAGCCCTCCCTGAGATCCGCTGCCGCCGCCGAAGCGAACCTTAGCCTTTCGCCGCAAAGCCTTAGCGCAGCCGAGCCCTCGCCCTCATTTGGGAAACGTCCGAGAGAATTTTTTATCATGATCCTGTCCGGCACCACGCAGAATATCACCGCCGCCGCAGACATATCCGCCAGAAGCCTGAACGAATCCGCAGGCATACCGTAAACAAGCGAGCCTGCCAGTCCCAAGCAGATAAATACAATTCCCG
>CANQZS010000221.1 GCA_947628385.1 uncultured Clostridia bacterium
GTATTCCCTTTGAAGTCCAGATAAGAACATGGGATATGCACCACACTGCCGAATACGGTGTTGCCGCGCACTGGAAATACAAGGAGGGCATCAGCGGCAGGGATAAGTTAGAGAACCGTCTTGCATGGATAAGACATATCATTGAAGCCCAGAAAGAAACAGACGATGTAGAGGAGATCGTCCGCACCATAAAAAGCGATCTTGCTCCGGAGGAAATATTTGCATTTACCCCAAAGGGCGATATGGTAACGCTTCCGAGCGGATCTACGATAATAGATTTTGCCTACGCTATCCATACCGAAGTCGGAAACAAGATGAAAGGCGCTAAGGTGGACAGCAAGCTGGTTTCCCTTGATTATCAGCTCAGCACCGGAGAGATAGTGGAGATACTTACCTCAAAGGATCCGGATCACGGTCCGAACAGGGCATGGCTCGATATTTGCAAGACCAATGAGGCAAAGTCCAAGATCCGTTCATGGTTCAAAAAGGAACGCCGTGAGGAGAACATCATCAAGGGCAAGGAAGAGGTAGAAAAGGAACTGAAAAGAAACTTTATCCGTGTTCCGGAGGAGGATCTTCCCACATTTTTTGCCGACGATATGAAGCGCCACCACTGTGCGACGCTGGACGATTTTTACGCGGCTGTAGGCTATGGCGGAGTTATCCTTTCAAGAATAATACAGCGTCTGAAAGACAAATACGTCAAGATGTACAGCCAGAACGAAACGGAAATAAAGCCCTACGCTCCGAGAAAGAGCTCTACCGGTGTGATCGTTGACGGTCAGGAAAATGTTCTGGTAAAATTCTCTCAGTGCTGCAATCCTGTTCCGGGAGACGATATTATAGGCTTTATTACCCGCGGACACGGAGTTTCGATCCACAAAAAGGACTGTGAGAATTACGTAAACGCCGTAAAGTCCGGTCTTGAACCGGAACGCTGGGTGACCGTGCATTGGGGAGACGCTCCGTCGCCGGGGAATTCTCCTATGTATAAGGTCACGCTGGATATTGTTTCAAGCGAAAGTATGCTGCTTTTAGCGGACGTTTCAAGAACGCTTGCGGATATGCACATACCTGTATCCGAAATTTCCGTAAGGGAGCTTAAAAACGGCAACAGCAGCATTTTCGTTACCATAAGTACGGCGGGAGTTTCACAGCTTGAAAATATAATCTCCAAGATTAAGAAGCTTCCGAAGGTTATAAGCGTTGACAGAACTTGAACAGTGTTCAGTGTTGAGAGTTTAGAGTTGAGATGGAAAGAATTTCTTACATTTATTTTTATTCGCACTTTAATGAAAGCTCAGTATTATAATTACGTATTACGAATTAAACTTTACTCTCAACTCTTAAATTTCGGCTCTTAAAGCTCAACTCTGATAAAAAGGTTGTGTTTTTTAATGAAGATAATTAAAATCATTTCTGCGGGAATGTTCGCGGTAAACAGCTATATCGTAATTTCCGACAGTGGAAACGCCGTTCTTATCGACGCTCCAGAGGGAGCGGAAAGGATCCTTTCCGAGATCGGAAAAAACGGCGCCGTTCTTAAAAAAATACTGCTTACTCACGGTCATTGCGACCATATAGATTCCCTTGCGGAAATTGCAGAAAAAACAGGCGCGGAGGTCTTTATTCACAAATATGACGCTCCAAAGCTTACGGACGACTATGAAAATCTTTCGGAATATTTTTCGGTGTACCTTGATGCTCCGGCAAAACATTTTGAAAACGCAAATGCCGTTTCTGACGGTGATATTATCGAACAGGACGAGCTTAAATTCCGCGTTCTGCATACTCCCGGGCATACGAGCGGCAGCGTCTGCTATATAATTGATGATGTTATGTTCAGCGGGGATACGCTTTTCCACGATTCAATAGGCAGAACGGATATGCCCGACGGGAATTATTCCGTCCTTGCCAAAAGCCTTGAAATGCTGACGGAAATTCAGGAAAATTACCGCGTTCTGCCCGGACATAACGAGGAAACGGAATTAAAACGAGAAAAGGATCACAATCCGTTTTTGAGCGGAAATATGTTTGACCTTTAAAGGAACATCAAAATGGTAATTTCATTTATAGGAAACAATTTTAAATATGAGATCGAAGCGGTAACAAAATTATTCCTGCCGCTGCAAAGCTTTGAATTCCTTTTTGAGGAGCTTCCCGTTAATGAGGAAAATTCCTGCATTATAAAAAGGGAAAAAACAGCGGAGGGATATATTCTTTCGGTAAATGTTCTGCTGAACGGCGAAAGGCGGGAAATTTCTCAAAATGAAAACGGGGAATTTTCCGACGAAAAGGACGAAGCTATCCTTTGCCGGAGCCTTTATAAAATTCTGCACGAATTAACGGGTATCGCTCCGCCTTGGGGCTGTCTGACGGGGATCCGTCCCGTAAAAAAGGTAAATAAGCTTCTGGACGAGGGAAAAAACAAAAAGGAAATTTTCACTGTACTGAAAGAAAAATATTTTGTCTCCGACGAGAAAGCGGAGCTTGCTTTCAGAACGGCTTGCGCCCAGTCAAAGGCGCTGAAAATGCTTGACAGGAATTCCTTTTCACTTTATATTTCAATACCGTTCTGCCCGTCAAGATGCAGCTACTGCTCGTTTGTGAGCCATTCCATCGAAAAGCCGCAGGCAAAAAAATTAATTGCGCCGTATGTGGAAAAGCTTTGCCAAGAGATCTCGGAGACTGCACTTATTTCAAAACAGCTCGGACTAAGGCTCGATACGATCTACATCGGCGGCGGGACTCCGTCTGTGCTTTCGGCGGAACAGATAGGAAAAATAATGGATTCCGTTCAAAAAAGCTTTGACATTTCAGGTATACGTGAATATAATGTAGAAGCAGGGCGTCCGGATACAATTACCGAAAAAAAGCTTGAAATCATCCGCGACCTCGGAGCAACGAGAATTTCGGTAAATCCACAGACCATGAACGACAGCGTTCTTGCCGCCATTGGCAGGAGACATTCCGCAAGCGATACGGAGGAAGCCTTTAAAGCGGCTCGTCGGCTCGGGTTCCGCAATATAAATATGGATACCATAGCGGGACTTCCCACCGATACTCTGCAAGGCTTTGAACATACCATAGAAGCGCTCTGCAAGCTGGATCCCGAAAGCATTACCATTCACACCCTCACCGTAAAAAGGGCTTCACGGCTTTTTTCGGAGCGTGAGGAGGTCACGGAAAATAACATTGGCGAAATGGTAAGCTTCGGGCAGAAAAAACTGCTCGATACGGGGTATATCCCCTACTA
>CANQZS010000222.1 GCA_947628385.1 uncultured Clostridia bacterium
TCTGTGCGGAAAGATCCACCAGATCGTCAAAGCCCATAGGCTTTCCAAGGAGCTCATTAGCTCCCACAAGACCTGCGATTATACACGCCGACGAGCTTCCCAGACCCCTTGCCATGGGAATATTATTCACCTGACGTATAGTAAGACCGTTCAGTTTTTTTCCGCAAATATCATAAAGCACGTGAGCCGAATCATACACCAGATTCGACGCGTCTGTCGGAACGGGTATCCCGTCAAGGCTTTCAATAGAAATGCCCTCCGACTCCTCCATATCGACATAATTATAATAATCCAGAGCAAGACCCAGCGCATCAAAGCCTGCGCCGAGATTTGCGCTCGTGGCGGGGATCTGTATTTTTATCATTGGAGCAAACCCTTTCAGTCAAGTTCGAGAACACGTATTTTTCCGAGGATCTCCCCGCCCAGTCCTGCAAGCTTGCTGTCAAAATCTCTTTCTTTCATGGCGGGAGCGATAAATGCCGTCTCGTCCGCAGGCTGATCCTTTCGTTCAAGGAATTCCACGCTGCCGAAGGTTTTTTCCGCCTGAGCCTTGGAAATTCCCCTGACACGTACATATATCGGAACAATATCGTCCTTATAATCTGCAATAAAGCTGCTGTCCGCGCTGTCCTCCCAAGTCTGGGAGATAGACGTTCCGGACATTTTAGCCGCGTCAACTATATCCGCAGCAATAGCGCTGGCTGTGGGAAGCTTTCCCGCGCCGCGTCCATAGAACATCACCTCGTCCACCGCGTCGCCGTAGACCATTATCCCGTTGAAAACGTCGGAAATATGGGAAAGCTGGTTATTATTGCATACAAACGCAGGGCGCACCATAGGCAGGATCTTTCCGTCGGCTGTTTTCTTTACCGAACCGATGAGCTTTATTGCGCCGCCCCAGTTTTCGGCATATTCCACATCTTCAAGGGTAAGCTTGGTGATCCCCTCGCAGTGTACCCATTTAGGGTAAACGTGTTTTCCGAAAGCCAATGACGCGAGGATACAGATCTTGCGGCAGGCGTCGTGACCCTCCACGTCTGCGGTCGGATCATGCTCCGCGTAGCCGAGCTTCTGAGCCATGGAAAGGGCGTCGTCAAAGGACATGGATTCGTTTATCATTTTAGTGAGAATAAAATTCGTCGTGCCGTTAAGGATACCGGCAATTGCGGAAATATCGTTTCCGGCAAGGCACTGATGAAGCGGTCTGATTATCGGTATAGCTCCGCCTGTGGAAGCCTCAAACAGGAAATTGCAGTTATTTTCCGCAGCGATCCTGAGGAGCTCCGCGCCCTTTTCCGCAACCAATTCCTTGTTTGAAGTCACCACGCTCTTGCCCTTAGCAAGAGCCTTTTTTGTATAATCATACGCATCGCCCACGCCGCCCATGACTTCGGCAATGACCGTCACCTCATCATCGTTCAGAATATCGTCGAAATTTTTGGTGAATTTATCGGCGTAGGGGCTGTCCGGAAAATCCCTTATATCCAGAATATATTTAATATCCAGAGGTTTTCCCGACTTTTTTTCGATCTTTTCCTTATTCTTGTAGAACAGCTCCACCGTTCCGGAACCGACAACGCCGTAGCCTAAAACTGCAATTTTTGACATTTCAATAACTCCTTTAAAATAGTAACTTATCCATATAGTCATTCGCCGGAAATGAATTTCACGTCGACCACTCCGTCCATAGAGGAAAGGATATTTCTAAGCTCGTAAGCGCCTGACGCGTCCCCGAAAAGCCGGACGGTTATATTTACCGCCGCAGCGCCGTCAATGGGCATATTTTGATTCACGGTGATAATATTAGCGTCGCGCTTGTAGAATTCGCTTAATATTGAGGAAAGAACGCCGGGCTCGTCTTTCAGGAGGGCATAATATGATACCAGCTTCTGGGTAAGCTTTTCCTCATAGGCAAACACGCAGTCTCTGTACTTATAGAATGCGCTTCGCGAGATACCCACTCTTTTGCAAGCAGACGCGGAGCTTTTTTCCTCACCGCAGGCTAACATTCTTTTTACCTCAAGAACTTTCGGAAAAATATCAGGCAATACGTCGGTACTCACAACGACAAAAGACGAAGTTTCCATATAAACCTCCACAGGTCAACGTCCATGTGATACAAACAAGTGTATTCAGCATACAAACAATGATAACATATTTTGCCCCTGTTTGTCAAGAGAATAAAAGTTAATAAATAATTTTCGCATCAATACGTATTGACAAAATACGTATAAATGTATATAATATATTATGGAGGGAAACATAATGACGTTTAATGAAATCGAAAAAATTCTTAAAGTCGATGGCTGGACTCTTAAATCCACCGTCGGATCTCACTATCAATACACTCACCCCAAAAAATCCGGCAAAGTCACTGTTCCGAACCATAAAGGCGATATTCCCAAAGGAACAGTTAATTCTATCCTCAAACAAGCCGGACTAAAATAAAAAAGGAGCTGATATTATGATGTCGTTTTATCCCGCGTGCTTTTACAAAGAAAAAGACGGGAACTATTCTGTGATCTTTCCAGACCTCGATCATCTTTCGACCTGCGGAGATACGCTTGAAAATGCCATTGAAATGGCTGTTGACTGTCTTGCAGGATACCTGTATTCCGCACGAAAAGACGGTCAGAGCGTTCCGCCGCCATCGGATATGAATGATATTGACATTGATTCGGAATATGACGATTACGAAAGCGCGTTTATAAATATCGTAGCCGTTGACGTAGACGAATACGCAAAGAAGCATTTTGAAAGATCCGTAAAAAAGACTCTTACGATCCCCGCTTGGCTGAATGAACTGGCGATCGAAAAAAACGTGAACTTCTCCCAAGTTCTTCAAAATGCTTTAAGATCCGAACTTCACGTATAATACCGATCCCTGATTAAAGTGTAGACAAAAAATCTGCGCAAAAACACATATATGTAAGTTTTTGCTTGATTTTTTGTACACTTTAAGATCAGGGCTCGATATAAAAAAAGCCTGCATAGACTTTCGTCCGTGCAGGCTTTTGAAATTTCTGAAGATCAACCCTTTACAGAGCCGAGCGTTACACCACCAATGATGTACTTTGACAGGAAGAGGTAAACAACAACTACCGGAAGAATAGAAATTGCAACTGCCATGTACTTTGCACCGAAGTCAGCGATCTTATCGTTGTTGAGAACGGCAGCAACCATCATAGGCATTGTCCTCTGTTCCAGCTTGTTGGAAATGAGGATCATAGAAGGTGTATAGTAGTTGTTCCAGTT
>CANQZS010000223.1 GCA_947628385.1 uncultured Clostridia bacterium
CTTTATTCTATCAGATTTTCGTCTATCTCTCTACTTTTTTTTCTTAATTTTGTCCAATATCTATTGTAGTACTACACTGTATAATAATTACCTTTTCATAAACTATTGCAATATCTGTAAGGATATGCTATAATTTATTTGTCACTGCTGTTTAAAAGATGTATCCTCGCTTCACTGTTCTTTATAACATTCAGAAGCGACGACGCGGATCCGCCATATTCCTCTGAAAGAGAATTCGCAGTGATAAGACTGTCACTGCTCTCTATTGCCGTGTCCCCGCCGTTTACCGGAATACCCTTTGCAGCCGCATATGCGTTTGCTTCACATATCGACATTGCCGCAGATGTGCTTCCCTGTGCAGTTACCTCCGGCAATGTGAAAAATCTTTGGTCATTTCCTGAATTTGCGGAATATACTACCCTGAACATTTTATATACCGCAAGCATCAGATATGACGAAACTTCTTTAATTATGGTGTTGCTGCCCGTCTTCTGAGCAAGTGAAAATACTACGTTCGCCGCATTGACAACAAGCTTTTTATTGAACGAAGCCATGAATCCTCCCGCAGAGATCTTCTCCTTGCTGTTAGGATCATGCTCGGGAATTTCTTCATAGGATATTGTCTTTCCCGCAGGCTCCGGAGAACGTCCGAGAAGATAGTCACAGGATACATTATAATAATCCGCTGTTTTTACAAGGAATTCCAGACCACATTCCCTTATGCCTTTTTCATAATGAGAAAGCAGCGCCTGAGATATTCCAAGTGCGGAAGCTGCGTTTTTCTGACTGATGCCGCGTTCTTTCCTTAAAAGGGTTATTATCCTTGGAAAGTCCGAATTCATCACGTCACCTCCTAAAAGAATTGCATTTTATACTAAGTTCCGATCATAAAAGCGCATAGAATCGGAAAATGCCGCCGCGCTTTTATCGGATCTCGGTATTACACATAGTAAATTACACACAGTAAATTATAACTCATTACGTACAATTTGTAAATAGCTTTTTTGCAAAAAAAGTCGATAAATGTTTCACTGCTTTTTTGTATATTATAGCATAGGCTTGTACTTTAAGGAATGTCTGAAAGGATCGGGATCTTTTATGAAAGGCTACAGAATGAGCATACTTCGCCATGGTCTTACCGAGGCAAACGAAAACGGGATATATATAGGAAAGACCGATTACCCTCTTTCCGATGCAGGAAGAGAGGCGCTTCTGGATAAATACGATCAGCTCGAATATCCCAAGGTGCAGAGAGTTTATTCCAGTCCGCTGGAAAGAGCTGTCCAGTCGGCGGAAATACTCTTCCCCGAAAGGGAGATAGTGATAGTGGACGATCTGAGAGAAATGGATTTCGGCGTGTTCGAGGGAGCTGCCGCAGAGGATCTTGTAGGTCTGGACAGTTACAAAAAATGGCTCAAGGGAGGTCTGGATAATCCTCCGCCGAATGGAGAAAGCCTCAGGAGCATGATGATGAGGTGCTTTTCCGCGCTGAATCTTATGATACTCGATATGATGAAAGAGGGCTTTACTCATACGGGCGTAGTCACACATTCCGGTATACTTATGAATATGATGTCCTGCTTCGGACTTCCTAAAATGAAGCCTATGGAATTTGCCTGCGGTCCCGGAGAGGGCTACGAGATACTCGTAAGCGCTATGCTGTGGCAGAACGGCAGCACATTTGAAATTCTGGGGAAAATACCCGCAGATCATTGACTTCCGGAGGGATAGCTTTGATGAAAACCGCTAAGGAACTTAAATATAACGCCTCCTCACGGCTCATGTACTGCTTTGGGGAGCTTTGTACACTGGTCATGCTTTCTATAGGAGGACTGTCCGCATTCGTTCTTGCCTTTATGATCGCTGCAAGGCTGATCGAGGACTCCGGAGCTGCCAATGATAACGCGTCTGTAGCTGTAAGACTTATCATCGCCGCAATTTCCGTGCTGGTGATACTTATAGTTGCGGCAACTCCGCTTTCATACGGTGCAAACTGGTACAGGCTCCAGCAGATAAGAGGGAACTCGGTACACGCAAGAAGCATATTCAGCTGTTACACCTCGGTGCGCAAGATGTGGCAGGTGCTTATGCTGAACAGCATGGTCATTATTAAAATACTTTATGTAATAATCCCCTGTGCTATCGTTTCTGCGCTGTCATTCTGGGCGGCGGGAGCAGCGGACAGCTTTACGAACGGCAATATAGCATACTATCTGCTTTTCTTTGCGGCAATGGTGATAACGTTCGCAATGATCCTTGTTGTAGCATATGCAAGCGTGAAATACTCGGCAGTGCCTTTCCTTTACGCTCTTGAACCGGACAGACCCGCTGCTGAGATCATAAAGGAAAGTCAGCGTATCATGAAAGGCAAGGAAAGGTATATTTCGGAGGTAATGTCGTCGCTTTCGCTGTGTCTTATACCCTGTTTGCTTATATTCCCGATAATATTCATACTGCCATATATGAAAATGGTGTTTACCGCTGCGGTAAACGAGATAATCGTTTCTGAAAGGAGCGAGGATCGTCAGGAAAATGGAAGTTTCAACATCGAATCTCCTCTTACGGTCTGACGGAGCGGAGCAGAGCGGGAGACAGGCGAGCTTTATAGTAGACAGCGGCTGCGACGGCTGCTCCTGCGGAGATCTGCTGAGGTTATACGGCGTGTCAAGGCGGCTGACCGCAAGATTAAAGCGTATAGAAAACGGGATAACCGTAAACGGCGTTCACGCAAGGACGTGCGATATAGTCCACAGCGGGGACGTCGTTTCCATAGGCGATATAAACGTCAGCTTTCTTGAACCGAATCCGGAGCTTGACGTCCCCACGGTATATGAGGACGACAGCGTGGTGATCTTTAACAAGCCTGCGGGAATGCCTGTTCACCCGTCAATAAAGCATCGTTTTGATACTCTGGGCAATTGCTTTGCGGCAATGTATCCGGAGCTTACGTTCCGCCCGATCAATCGTCTGGACAGGGATACGTCGGGACTTTGCGCCGTGGCAAGATCCGCATTTGCCGCAAAGGCTCTGGGAGGGAATATTTCAAAAATATATATTGCCGTGGTTCGCGGATCGCCTGTCCCGAACGGCAGAGAGATCCCCGACGTTATATGGCGGGAGACCGGAAATGGGTACCGTATAGAAGCTCCCATAGCGAGAGCGGAGCAGTCGGTCATAACGCGGAGGGTATGCTGCGGGGGCAGA
>CANQZS010000224.1 GCA_947628385.1 uncultured Clostridia bacterium
GGATACGTCCCACAGAATAAAGTCTTTCCTCATAATCAACGGAAAGCGGGAAAAAGTCAACGCCCTCTCTCGGCTTTACGCTGGCGGTAACGTTAGCCATAACGACCGTATCTCCATAGCGCACCCAGCATGAGCCGTTGGAAAGCTCACAGGTCTTTCCTGTTTCAACGGTCAGCTCTCTGCCTGCGTAGGTGGTTTTAAAAACTCTGTAATTATCAAACATAAACTGCCTCCTTAAAATTTTCTCCGAAAGCAGCTTTAGCAATAAATCCTGACCGTTTCCGCCTGAAACGGACACGATTTAATGCTAATTGCCGCCGTCGGAATTTATTATTTCCGCAAACGCGGGAACATTCTGGATCAAATTGTATCAAACGCATAAAAGGCAGCGCAGGAGAAAAATTCCCCCTGCTTTCTGCCTTGAAACGATCTTACTTACGAAGACCGAGCTTTTCAACTACCGCACGGTATCTGTTAATATCCTTCTTTGCAAGATAGTTGAGAAGATTACGTCTGTGACCTACCATTTTGAGAAGTCCTCTTCTTGAATGGTGATCCTTTTTGTGTACCTTAAGATGTTCGGTAAGGTCGTTTATTCTCTTGGTGAGGATGGCGATCTGTACCTCAGGAGAACCGGTATCGTTCTCGCTTGTCTTGTTAGCCGCAATTATAGCGGTCTTTTCCTCTTTCTGCATCATAGCAAAAACACCTCTTTTTAATAAAATTTTCCCGTAAACATAGTAAGCGGCAGGTATTGCTCCATAAAATGGCTTATTCCGCAGACCAAGTAAACGGATATGCCGTGCAAATGCACAACAAACAAATTATAACACATAAAAACCGATTTGTAAAGGGGTTTTTATGAAATAATTTTTCCTTTTTTCTTTTTTTTGCTTTCTATAGGAGCTTCCTTACCTCCCATATCCGTAAAAACGCTGTCGTCTGCGGAAAGTGGTTTAAGGTAATCGTATTCCGGATTATCCATTCCCCGCTCCTCATAGTAAGGATCAATGACATATTTTTGTATCTGAGGATATGAATTGAACATTATAATGAATCCTATAAAGGTTATCGCCCAAAGCGGAACGAGCATAAATATCCCGATCATTCCCGAAAGAATGAGAACAGCAACGGTAAGACCTACCGCAAGTAAGGTAATGATGTTCTTTTTAAGTGCTACGCAGGTCAGAAAGAAGCTGTTTTTTACGATATTCTTTAATGAAAGCTCTGTGGCGACTATCATAGGCATTATATAGAAATTCATCATAAAAAGCGTGAGCGCAAAGCTTACCGATATAACGCAAAGCACCGTATAAATAGTTCCGCTGCCGCCCTGCTGCTCAGCCGCATCGCCCATGCGCGGATATACATAAAGCGCAGCAGCCGCAGAGATAGCAAAAAGCGTGTCCAGCAGACCTATAGGCAGCGACTGCTTCCAGTTATTAGAAAAGCCTTTCCAGAACTCATGAAAAATAAACGCGCTTTTGTCAAGAGTATAATTTCTCAGTACCTTTGTCATTCCGGCAAGGGCAGGACCTATAGTGACTATAGGCATACAGAATATAAATGTCAGCACATTGAGCTTTATAAGTCTCCATCCGTATCTGAAATACAATTCAAAGAATTCAAAAAAGGCTTTTTTCTTAGGCGCATTTTTTTCAATGCCCTTTCCTGCCTTTTCATAATCAAACATGCCAAACAGTGCCAAAAGATGCAGCTCCTTTTATTTTTTATTCCCTTGCGGAACGGGCAAATGTGACAAGCCGTCAGCCTTTACACGTCCGCAGCAGATGACCGTCTCCGTTCACACGGTGTGAAATATAACGTTCCGTACCCTCAGCAGTTCAAAAGGCTCTTCCAGACGCCTGCGGAAGCAAGTGTTATAAGACTGTCTGCAAGAGACGATACTGCAAGCACGGAGCATAATATTACAAATTTTGTAAAATAAAGCTTTATATCCGGACGTTCCCTTTCGGCAGATCTTCCGAAAGCGGAAACAAATACCGCATTTGAGAACCTTACCGCTTCTCTTGAAGCCATTATCAGCACAAAAGCCGAAAATACCGCATTTGGAACTATCAGCAGCGCAGAAGCACCTATGCCCGAATATCCGTATCTGCCATACATTCCCGCAATGACCGCTCCCGCACCTATACCTCTGAAAAGAGGGATAAAAGCCTCCGCCGGCGCGGCGATCACGCAGGATCCCATAAAAAAGCACAATGCCAGCAGCAGGAACGCTCCCGAAAAGGAATTAAGAAAATTTTCCCAGAATCCTCCGCTTAAACGTCCCGCAATAAAATTTTCGGCTATCCTATCAATGTACCCCGATCTTTCGCCGTCAAGAGTGCAGTAGAATACCGTTCCCAGAACCACTCCTACAAAATACAGACCTGCAAGCAGCGTGAGCATAAAGTCATGCCTGCGCCTTGCGGGAGCGGGTAAGCTTCGATTATCCGTCATATAGACCGTCCTTTGCTTTTTTCTAAAAGCATATGCGGACGAGCCCTTTTTCAGAACCTATTTTGAAAGCTCATATGCGCGCTTGGTGCAGCTTTTGCAAGCCTTTTTGACGACCTGTTCAAGATCTCCGTCGTAAAGCTCTTTAAGTCCCGCAAGAGTAGTTCCTCCCGGCGAGGAGACCATTTTTATAAGCTCATCAATAGTATGACCGGAATCCGTTATCATTTTTGCCGAGCCTATAAGAGACTGAGCGAACAATTCCTTTGCGGAATCCTCGCTTATCCCCTCTTCCGCCGCATATTCCACAAAAGCCTTTGCAAAAAGGTATATAAACGCCGGACTGCTTCCGTTTACGGCAATTATCTCGCACATTTTGTTTTCCGGAACAACTGCGACTTTTCCGCAGGAGGCAAAGATATTTTTCACGAATTCAAAATCCTTATCCGAAACGTCGGAACACTTAGCCAGAGCCGAAGCGCCCTCCCCAAGCAGCAGCGGAGTGTTCGGCATTACAGGCACTACCTTGGCGTACGGCTTGGTCCTTTGCTTTATGAAATCCGCCGTAACTCCCGCGCAAATGGAAATAAGCACCTTTTCCGGAGAAACAGCATCGGCGATCTCTTCAAGAACGGCTTCAAGCTGCTGCGGCTTGACCGCAAGGAAAACGTAATCGCATTTCTCCGTAAGCTCGGCGGAGGAGCCGCAGGAGCTTACTCCCAGC
>CANQZS010000225.1 GCA_947628385.1 uncultured Clostridia bacterium
TGATGTTTCTTATATTATCCAGCGAGGAGGCACCGTGCTCTACACTGCCCGCTGCCTTGAATTCAAGGAATGGGAATACGTTCTCAAGGCTAAGAAAAAATGCGATGAGCTCGATCTGGTGGGCATCGTCGTTATCGGAGGAGACGGCTCGTTCAGAGGAGCTGCGGATCTTTCAAAGGCAGGAGTACCATGCATAGGTCTCCCCGGAACTATAGATAACGATATTTCCTGCACCGAATACACTATCGGCTATGATACCGCTATGAATACAGCTATGGAAATGATCGACAAGATACGTGATACAGCTATGTCCCACGACCGCTGCTCGGTAGTAGAGGTAATGGGAAGAAATGCCGGCTGGATCGCTCTTAATGTCGGTCTTGCCGTAGGAGCCGTAGGAGTTCTCGCTCCTGAGGTACCCATTAAGATAGACGATATAATCGCTAAAATGGAGCGTTCTAAAAAGACAAGAAAACAGCACTTTATCATAGTTAATTCCGAGGGCATCGGTCATTCCGAGGAGATCGCCAAGGAGATCGAACAAAAAACAGGCATCGAATCCCGTGCTACTATCCTCGGTCATGTACAGAGAGGCGGAAATCCTACCCTCCGTGACAGAGTTGTTGCCAGTGAAATGGGCTATTACGCTGTTGAGCTTCTCGATAAGGGCATAGGCAACCGTGTTGTCGGAATGCAGGATCACAAGATCGTGGACTTCGATATAAAGGAAGCTCTGGCTATGAAAAAGCCGTTTGACGTAAATCTTTACAAAATAGCAGACACAATTTCATTCTAAAAATAAAGATCAGCATTTACAGAGTAGGCAAACGCGCGTATAGTGCTTGGCGGACGGGGAGTTGCCGCCTTGACGAAAAACATATTTCCATATGTTTGCGGTGCGTTTGCCGCATCCCGCTGAAATGCATAACAGGAGCTTTTCATTGTACTGTTTTTCAGTATTCTCCCGATTATGCAGTTTAGCATAATTATCAAGGAGGTATTATAATGAAAAGCTTTTTTTCAATGTTCAAACGTTCGGCAAATGAATTAAAAAATATCCGCTGCCTTACGGTCACGGGTATACTTGCAGCATTGTTTATTATTCTGGATATGTATTCCATCAGGATCGGAGATTTCATAAAGATAAATCTTGCATTTCTGCCGCTGGCATCAGTAGGAATGCTGTTCGGACCCGTTCCCGCAATGCTTGCGGCTTTAACAGGAGATCTTGTAGGCTGCTTTGTCAGCGGACAATCACCTCTTCCCTTGCTGTCGGTAACTGCAATGGCAGAGGGACTGATCTACGGGATATTCCTGTATGAAAAGCACGACGGATCTCTTGCGTTATTTTCGGTCATTGCAAGACTTGCAGATTCAATAATAATTTCAATCATGCTGAACACCTCGGTGCTTATGTACTATGGGTTCATGTCCCGCACGTCGGAGCAATTTGTTGCACGCGTTATAAAGACGGGAGCCGAGCTTATTTTCTTTATTCCAATAATAATTGCAGTTATGCAGATAGTTCGGGTAATATACAATAACGTTGTAAAAGGCAGATCTTCACATTCTTCTAAATGATGAATAAAATCACGAAAGGATAGATATTTATGGGGATTTTTTCGCCTAACTCCGCTAAGCAAAAGCAGATAGAGCTTCAGAATATCATATTTGATACAAACGAAAAAAAACTTATGGTATCGACCGAATTTCTTGAGGAAATGACAAACAGCTACATATCCAAAAGAATAAAAAATATAAACAAAATGAATACCGGTATGATAGTAACTAAAACTCCGAGACATTTTTTTGCTTATGTGGAATCACTTGAACATGACCTTAACGAGCTTATAGCACTTGAAAAATATCATACATTCAAGGAGCCTGTCCCCTCGGCATTCAAAAAGATCGTCGGATCAAGAATGGAACGCTACATAGAAGCTATGATAAACCGTACATGGAAGGACGCTAACCAGCGAAACGGTCATTCACCGGATCAGAAACGCGATCCGGCGCTTTACGGTCCTGTTCTTGATGAAATATTGAAATACAAGGACAAATATACTCCCGCAATGCTTGATCTTATAGACAAGTTCTACATATCCGTATATGACGTAAGCTTCCGCCGATCGGAAGCCGACGAAGAGGAGACCTCCTTACCTGATGACGCTCTCTCCATGCCGGAGGAGGAAAGCGATGCTGAAACTGACGGTATTTCCGATGACAGCATTGACATAGAGGATAACGACAGCGGTCTTCCGGAGCTTTAAATTTTAACAAAAAAAGCCTGAATAGGAAAAGTAACATCTTCCATATTCAGGCTGTTTTTTTATCCGAACGCAGATAAAATATCTTTGCCTATAAAAAGAGCTTCTGATATATGATCCCAAAAATTTCTCTCAGCCAATAGGTCGGAAGCAGCCATAAGGACGTATCCGCCGAAACTGCATATGTCTCCATACCGTATTTATCCGCTATCATCGATGCACGTAACTGATGATATGTATTCGTAACAATGGTCACACTTCCGTCAAGACCGTTTTTCATTATTATTTCCTTGGAAAAGCGTATATTTTCATCTGTGCTTGTGGATCTGTCCTCAAGTATTATCCTGTCGGAGGAGATACCGTTCTCTTCAAGGATACGTTTTATACATTCCGCTTCGGAGATAAGCTCGTCACTGCCCTGCCCTCCCGAAGCGATACATACGGCTTCCGGCTCATTTTTGAGGAATTCACAGGCTGCCATTATCCTTTTTCTGAGCATAAGGCTCGGCTCTTCTCCCTTGACCTTGCAGCCAAGAACGATCACCGCAGTTTTCCCTTTTGGAGGAGTATTCCCCGCCGCCGCTGCCATATTTGCCGAAATTATCACCGCAAGCACAGCAAAAGCAATCGCAAGCATTGCTGCAAATATAGAAATTCCCCTAAAGACCGCATTTGTACGGAAAAGCTCCGAAGCCTTGTTCCAGAATATGACAAGCATAAACAGGAAAGTAAACAGCGCCATTCCCACTGCATTTCCAAAATTTATTATTCCTGCAGTGACCGGCACAAAGAACACAATAAAACCGACTGCAAATATCAAAGAAAGGCACACTTTTACAAGTGTACCTTTTTCCATAATACTCATCAAAGAGCTTCCTTAAGAGCGGAAGCAAGCTGATCCGGACAGGAAGTTCC
>CANQZS010000226.1 GCA_947628385.1 uncultured Clostridia bacterium
GAAAGGAGAGTGCTTGATATGTCTGCATATATACCCGTTATCGGTCTTGAAATACACGCTGAACTTCTTACAAAATCAAAGGTATTCTGCACGTGCTCGGCTGAATTCGGCGGAGATAAAAATACCCGCTGCTGCCCTGTATGCTCCGGTATGCCGGGAACTCTCCCGATAATCAATCAGACTGCTGTTGAATATGCCGTAAAAGCCGGATTTGCTCTTGGATGCGGAATAAATAAGTTTTCCGTTTTTGACAGAAAGAATTACTTTTATCCCGATCTTCCCAAGGCGTATCAGATCTCGCAGTTAAATCTCCCGCTTTGCATAAACGGGCTTGTTCCTATAGAATATGAGGAAAACGGCGAGAAAAAGACCAAGAATATCCGCATAAACCGTATCCACCTTGAAGAGGACGCGGGAAAGCTTATACATGACGATCTTAACGGAGTTTCCCTTGCGGACTATAACCGCTGCGGTATCCCGCTTATTGAGATAGTTACAGAGCCGGATATAGGTTCCGCGGAGGAGGCGAAAGCCTTTGTAGAGAAAATTTCACTGCTGCTCCAATATGCGGGAGTCTGCGACTGTAAAATGGAACAGGGCTCTCTCCGCTGCGATGTAAATATTTCCATAATGAAGCCCACCGACACCGAGTTCGGCACAAGAGCGGAAATAAAGAACCTTAATTCCATAAAGGCTATAGGCAGAGCCATAGATTTTGAGATCTACCGTCAGGGCAAGCTGCTTGATATGGGCAAGCGCGTGGTTCAGGAAACAAGGCGTTTCGACGACAACAGGGGAGAGACGAAGTCCATGCGTTCCAAGGAGGACGCTCACGATTACCGCTATTTCCCAGAGCCGGATATTTTACAGGTGAATTTTACGGACGAGGATCTGGACGCTATCCGCGCAAAGCTTCCCGAAATGCCCTATGAAAGGCTTGAAAGATACCTTAAAAACGGTCTTAACGAGACGGACGCAAAGATCATAGTCAATCAGAAGATACTTTCGGACTTCTTTGATTCGGCGGTAAAGGCGTATAACAATCCAAGATCTGTATGTAATTTCCTTATAGGCGAAATGATGCGCCGGATCAATCTCGGAGAAGTTTCACTGGAGGCTCTTCCCTTTACGGCTGAGCAGTTTGCAAAGCTTGTGGAAATGGCTGATACCGACAAGGTTTCCAAGAACGATGCAAAGAGCGTGTTCCGCACAATGTGCGAAAAGGGAGGAGATCCGGAGGAGATCGCTAAAGCCGAGGGACTCCTTATCACAAATGACACGGGCAAGGTCGCTGAGGTCATTGAAAAGGTCCTTGCGGCAAACGATAAGGCAGTTGCACAGTACACAGGCGGCGATCAAAAGGTTTTCGGATTCCTTATGGGACAGTGTACCAAGGAGCTTAAAGGCGTATGCACTCCCAAGGTAATAAAAGAAGAGCTTGAAAAGAAGCTAAGATCATTATAATTAATGGAGGTTTTAAGTTATGGATACTAAAGATGTAATCAGGTATGCAAGGATCGGTCTTACGGCGGCGTCTATAGCGTTTTCTCTTATAAGTCTTTTCAGCGAAAAGAAAAAGACCGGAAGCCTTATTTTCGCGCTTTTGTGCGTTTCCGTTTCAAATCTTCTAAGCGATATTGACTGCGGCGAATGTGAATGCGGCGATGAATCCTGCTGCGATGACTGCTGCGGCGCTGAGGAATAAGGCGGCAATACATTTTTTAACGAAAGGTTGTTAATCAAAATGATAAAGGTTGGCGGAACAGATCTGCTGGAAGAATTTGATCTTGAGGAAGCCCTTTCAAAGGTGGGCGAAGCTATTACATTGTATGCCTGTGTTCACAGCGTAAAGCAGATGAGCGGTTTTGCGTTCGTGTCACTGAGGACGGCAAGGTATGTTATACAGTCGGTGTACAGCGAGGCTGAATGTTCCTCATCTATGGACGAGATACGCGAGGGCTGCTTTGTAAAGGTAACGGCTGTTGTCAAGAAAGAGGAAAGGGCAAGAAACGGGATAGAGCTTACCTTGAAAACAATAGAGCTGATGTCCAAGCCGTCGGCAGATTATCCGCTTCACGTTTCCAAGAGACGTCTTGGCTGTTCTCTGGAAATAAATCTTGATAACAGAAGCGTAGCGCTCAGAAATCCTTATGAAAGAGCTGTTTTCAAGTTTCAGGAGGGTGTTGTTGAGGGATTCCGCAGATTTATGCTGGATAATCGCTTTACCGAGATACACACTCCCAAAATAGTTGCGCAGGGCGCTGAGGGCGGCGCGAACATTTTTCATCTGGATTATTTCCAGAAAGACGCGTTCCTGAATCAGTCTCCCCAGTTTTACAAGCAAACGGCGGTAGCGTTTTTTGACAGGGTATTTGAGATCGCTCCGGTTTACCGTGCGGAACGTCATGCGACCTCCCGTCATCTTAACGAATACATCGGTCTTGATTTTGAAATGGGATATATCAAGGATATGTATGATGTTATGAATATGGAAACGGCTATGCTCCGTTACATGATGAAATATCTGAAAGAAAATTATCAACATGAGATAAACATTCTCGGTGCGGATATTCCGGAGGTAGGGGAGATCCCCGCTGTAAAATTTGAGGACGCTGTAGCTCTTATCAAGGGTTCAAAGGCGAAAAACAAGTTTGATCTTGAACCGGAGGACGAGGTTTTCCTCTGCAATTATGCAAAGGAAAATTACGGTACGGAATTTATATTCGTGACAAATTTCCCGTCGTCAAAGCCGCCGTTCTATGCAATGAATGACAAGGAGGATCCGAGGACTGCCTGCAAGTTTGACCTGCTTTTCAGGGGGCTTGAAATTACGACGGGCGGGCAGCGTATCCACAATTACGAGGAGCAGATCGAGAAAATGAAAGCACAGGGGCTTGATCCGGAGGATTTCAAGTCATATCTGGAGGTACACAAGTATGGCTTGCCGCCGCACGGAGGGCTTGGCATAGGGCTTGAACGTTTAGTAATGAAGCTGTTAGGTCAGCAGAATGTACGTCAGGCTTCGATGTTCCCGAGGGATCTGAACAGACTTATACCGTAAAATTCAATTCGCAATGCGTAATGCGTAATTAATAATTTTGCGCGAAGCGCAAAATATAAAGCTGGTCAAGCTGAGCCCAGCTTGCGGATTCCAAAGGCAGAGCCTTTGGTC
>CANQZS010000227.1 GCA_947628385.1 uncultured Clostridia bacterium
GGCGGCAAGGGCTCCGCCCCTTGACCCCGCAAGCTGAGCTCAGCTTGACCAGCTTTATATTTTGCGCCTGCGGCGCAAAATAGTAATCACTTTTTCTGCAACCTGCGGTGCAAAATATTACCGTCTGAAAGCAAAATTAAGAAAAAAGCCTTGACAAATCACGAAAAGTGTACAATAATATTATTGATAACACTACGAAAGGACTAAAATTATGCTTGGAAAGGATAATCATATTACTATCGCATATATAGGCGGAGGTTCGTTCGATTTCGGCTGGAAGCTTTTTTCCGCACTTGCCGCCGAGGAGATCTGTGCTGTAGTCCAGATCTACGATACCGACAGACAGACCGCTCTGTCAAATGAAGCCATAGGCAATAAGCTCAGGGAAGCTCCGGACTGCAAGGGAGATATTATTTATGTCGCTTCCGAATCTCCGGAGGAAGCTCTGAAAAATGCCGAAATAGTTATCCTTTCCATAAATATCGGCACCGCTGAGGAATCCGCTGCCGAAATACATCTTCCGGAAAAATATGGTATATATCAGTCCGTAGGCGAACAGACCGGACCCGCCGGCATCATCAAAGCGCTTAAAACGCTTCCCGTCTATATCGGATATGCCGAAATGATAAAGAATATCTGTCCCGAAGCATGGGTCATAAATCTTACCGCTCCCATGGCTGAATGTATGCTTATGATGCACGACGTTTTTCCGGAAATAAAGCTTTTCGGTTCAACGGACGAGCTGTTCCCCACCTTAGGACTTCTCTCTGAAATGTGCGAGGCTGAGCTTGGCGTCAAGAATATACGGCGCAGAGATATTAAGTACGATCTTCTCGGAATATGCGGGTTCTGCTTTTTCAGCGGGGCTTCTGTCGGGGGAAAGGATATTTTCCCGATATTCAGGAAATATGCCGAAAAATATTACGAAAACGGCTATGGAGCAGGATCTGAGGAGCTCCGCAGCGATCCCCTTGCTTCCGCAAATAAAATAAAATTCGATCTGTTTTTAAGATATGGAATGATACCTGCGGTATCAGACCGGATCGCCGCAGATTTCTGTCCGCCATGGTACCTGAAGTCAAAGGAGACCATTGCCGACTGGAAATTCAGCCAGACGACGGTAAATTACCGCAAAAAGATCAAGCTTGACAATATAAGCCGCGTAAGATCACTTATGAGGGGAACGGAATTTCTGCCCGTGACCGGAGAATTTACCGATTGTGCGCTTCAGATACGCGCGCTTATGGGGCTTGGGAATCTTATAACAAATGTCTGCATGAGGAACAAGGGTCAGGTCGCGGATCTTCCCGAGGGAGCGATAGTTCACACGGGAGCCCTTATAAGCAGGAATTCCGTAAAGCCCCTTGCTTCGGGAAGTCTTAATGAAGAGCTGTATGGTCTTACCATACGTCATGTAGTTAATCAGAGCACTGTTGTACGCGCCGTAAAGGAACGCGATCTTGACATATCCTTTAATGCGTTCCTGAACGATCCGCTCATGACAGCCGATCTGGACTCGGCTTCCGATCTTTACCGTGAGATGCTGACTGCTGTAAGCAAGCATCTTATATATTATTGTTAAGATAAAGCAAAATTTTTGCGCCGCGTGTACTGCAATTCGCAATGCTCGCGGCGCAAAGTCATATTACTTTATACCCTCGGGATTCTTTACCGTGAAATTCCAGCTGTCACGGCACATCTGCGCTATATCCGCTTTGGCTTCCCAGCCAAATAACGCCTTTGCCTTGTCAGTGTTCGCATAGCACGTGGCAATATCACCCGCTCGGCGGGGAGCTATCTTGTAGTTCACCTTTCTGCCGGAAGCCTCCTCAAATGCCTTTACAACTTCAAGCACGCTCGTTCCTTTTCCTGTGCCGAGATTTACCGCTTCCGTTCCCTTATGTCCAAGCGCATAATCTACCGCGCATAAATGTCCCTTGGCAAGATCAACGACGTGGATATAATCTCTCACTCCCGTTCCGTCCGGAGTGTCATAATCATTTCCATATACGCTGAGACAAGGAAGTCTGCCCGAAGCTACCTGTGCTACATATGGAAGCAGATTATTGGGAATACCGTTGGGATCCTCACCTATCAGACCGCTCTCATGCGCTCCTATAGGATTGAAATAACGGAGCAGCACTACGCTCCACCTGTCGTCAGCCTTTGCTGTATCGGTAAGGATCTGCTCGATCATTACCTTTGTATATCCATAAGGATTCGTTGCCGACGTGGGATATGTTTCAACATAGGGAACGGGATTGTTCATTCCGTAAACCGTAGCGCTGGAGGAGAAAACGATATTCCTGCAGTCATTGTCTCTCATTGCCTTGATAAGCTCAATGGTACCCGATACATTGTTGTAGTAATACTCCACCGGCTTTTCACAGGATTCGCCTACGGCTTTAAGTCCTGCAAAATGTATTACCGCGTCTATCTTATTTTCTCTGAATATCCTGCAGGTTCCCTCATAATCGAGAATATCCGTCTCGTAGAATACGAGATCCTTTCCGGTTATTTTTTTTATACGGTTCAGAGCCTCCGGCTTTGAGTTGGAGAAATTATCCATTACCACGATCTCATGACCCGCTTCAAGAAGCTCCACACAGGTATGACTGCCGATAAAGCCTGCTCCTCCTGTAACTAATATCCTGCTCATAACAGCAACTTCCTTTCAAATAAATTTATGATATGGGCAAAAAGGCACACGCCTGTTCCGCTGCTTCGTATGATAACATTATAACCTATATTTGCCTGAATTTCAATAGTTTATATTTATTTTTATTTAAATCATCACGATCGTTCTCATATCAGCCGAATATCGCTCTTCCGATGTTGAATACGATAAACGCCGTTATCCAAGCCGTAACGCACTGGATAAATACCATTGCAAGAGCAGCAAGACGGCTGTTCATTTCCCGCCGTACAGCCGCGATCGCAGCAACGCACGGAGTGTAAAGAAGTGTGAATATAAGGAAGCTCGCCGCTGACAATGGTGTGAATATCCCCGAAAGAACGGTATCCAGCGAGGAGGTATCAGAGCCGGTAAGCACCGCCAGTGTAGATACCACCGCTTCCTTTGCGGTAAAGCCCGTGATAAGCGCAGTAGATCGGAAGAGCACGGCTGAACTCCAGTCACGTGGC
>CANQZS010000228.1 GCA_947628385.1 uncultured Clostridia bacterium
GCTGCAGGACCGCGGTAATAGGACTTTCAGGCGGTCTGGACAGTACTCTTGCGCTTATTGTTACCGTCCGCGCATTTGATATGCTGGGACTTGACAGAAAGGGCATTATTGCCGTTACCATGCCATGCTTCGGCACGACCTCCCGCACAAAAAGCAACGCGCATTTCCTTGCGGAGACTTACGGCACAGCTCTTAAAGAAATAAACATTACCGATTCCGTCCGCAGTCATTTCAATGATATTGAGCAGGACGAAAGCAGCCTTGACGTTACCTATGAAAACGGTCAGGCGCGCGAGCGTACACAAGTCCTTATGGATATTGCAAATCAGAAAGGCGGCATAGTTGTGGGAACGGGCGACCTTTCGGAGCTTGCTCTGGGCTGGGCGACCTACAACGGCGATCATATGTCGATGTACGGGGTGAATGTTTCGATCCCGAAAACTCTGGTACGTCATCTGGTCGATTTTGAAAGCCTTAACACGTCCGACAAGACTCTTGCAAAGGTCTTGCAGGATATACTTGCAACTCCCGTTTCGCCGGAGCTTCTTCCTCCTGCGGACGGAGAGATCTCGCAAAGGACAGAGGATATAGTCGGTCCCTACGAGCTTCACGACTTTTTCCTTTATTATATGGTACGGTGCGGATTCCCGCCGTCAAAGATCCTGAGAATTGCCGAAAGATCCTTTGAGGGAGTTTATGATAAAGAAACCATAGAAAAATGGCTCACTGTGTTTGTAAAAAGATTTTTCTCACAGCAGTTCAAGCGTTCCTGTCTGCCGGACGGTCCTAAGGTGGGAAGCGTTACGCTTTCTCCAAGAGGCGACTGGAGAATGCCCTCGGACGCCAATATTGACTTGTGGGATAAAGATCTGATGTGATGAGATAAATGCGTAATGCGTAATTACAGAGTTAAATGTTGATGCAGGCTAAGCCTGTGCCCTTGTCACTCCCAAAGTAAGTTTAAATAATAAATCGTTTAAATGCTAAGCCCCCTCAAGGGGGCTGGCAGGAGCATTAATGCAATGCATGATTACATAGTTAATAAATTATTTATTAAGGCTGTTGACTCTGCAATTCCAATGAGATCTGAAAGCCGGTACTTTATTACATACATAAAACACAGAAAGGAATGTAAAAAATGTCTTTAAGAGTAGGAATGGTATCGCTGGGGTGCAGCAAAAATCAGGTCGATGCCGAAAGAATGCTATATAAGATCGAAAAGGCGGGCTACAAGCTTATTGCCGACGCCGCCCTTGCGGATATTGTAATAGTGAATACCTGCGGATTTATCGAATCAGCAAAGCAGGAGGCAATTGACACGATCTTTGAATTCGTTGCCCTTAAAAATGAGGGACGTATCAAGAAGATCATTATTACAGGCTGTCTTGCGGAGCGTTACCGCGAGGAGGTCTCCTCGCTTATACCCGAATCGGACGCGGTCATAGGCATAGGCTGCAATGAGGACATTGTTTCGGTGATAGAAAGAGTCATGAACGGCGAAAATGTTCAGGAATTCGGCGATAAGGAAAAGCTTGCCATGACAGGAGAAAGAGTCCAGACCACGCTGTCGTTCTTTGCATATCTTAAAATTGCGGAGGGCTGCGACAACTGCTGTTCATACTGTGCGATACCGTCTATTCGCGGACGTTTCAGGAGCGTTCCCATGGAGGAGCTCATCAGAGAAGCGGATGAGCTTGTACATAACGGCGTTCGCGAGCTTATAATAATTGCTCAGGACACCACGCGCTACGGAGAGGATCTTTACGGAAAGCTCAGGCTTCCCGAGCTGCTTACAGAGCTTTGCAAAATTGACGGTCTTAAATGGATACGTCTGCTTTACTGCTATCCAGACCGCGTTACCGATGAGCTTCTTGACGTTATGGCGCGGGAAGAGAAG
Organism: uncultured Clostridia bacterium; assembly: GCA_947628385.1. Lineage (GTDB taxonomy): Bacteria > Bacillota > Clostridia > Oscillospirales > Ruminococcaceae > RGIG8773. Next base: position 1,898 of record CANQZS010000228.1, read on the forward strand.
ATCGTAAAATACATGGATCTGCCGATACAGCACTGCGACGGAGAGATCCTCAAAAAAATGAACCGTAGGGGCGATGAAAATTCCCTAAGAGCGCTTATAGCAAAAATACGCGAAAAGGTACCCGGAATAATTTTAAGAACAACGCTGATAACGGGATTCCCCGGGGAAACGGAGGAGCAGTTCAGCCGCCTTGCGGAATTTGTCAAGGATATGGAATTCGACCGCCTTGGCTGCTTTGCCTTTTCAGCCGAGGAGGGGACTCCCGCCGAAAAAATGGACGGTCAGCTTGACGACGATGTAAAAGAGCATCGTTCCGATATAATCATGGAGCAGCAGATGCTTATAAATGTAAAGAAAAACAATGCGCTCATAGGAAAGACTATCGAAGTCGTTACCGAGGGCTTTGACCGCTACGGCGAATGTTATTTCGGGCGCAGCGCGGCTGACGCTCCGGAGATAGACGGAAAGATATTCTTTTCCTCGCCTGATAAGAGGCAGGTCCCCGGCAAATTTGTAAAGGTCAGGATAACCGATATGGTGGATTATGACCTGATAGGAGAGATCGACGAATGAATCTTCCGAACAAGCTTACTCTTTTAAGAGTCATTCTGATACCGTTTTTTGTATTTTTCATGCTGACGGATATAGTTCCTTTCAGTCCTGTAATAGCTTTGGCAATATTCATTATTGCGTCTGCTACCGACGCTCTGGACGGGCATATCGCAAGAAGTCGGGGACTTGTTACTACATTTGGAAAATTTCTTGATCCGCTTGCGGACAAGGCTCTTGTAGTATCCGCGCTGATATGTCTTACCGAGCTTGGGGTGGTGGGAGCAGTTCCTGTAATAATAATAGTTATAAGGGAATTCATGGTATCCGGACTCAGGCTTGTTACCGCAAACGAGGGTGTAGTAGTAGCTGCGGGGATATGGGGAAAGCTGAAAACGGCTTTTACGATGATCGCTGAGGTAGCCATAATGCTTGGGCTTTGCTTAGGCTTTGAGGGGAGTGCGGCTGAGATCGCACAGACGGTATATGACATTCTTATATGGATAGCTGCGATCCTGACTATAATTTCGGGCTGTGTATATCTTAAAGGCTACTGGAAATATATTGACGCTTCAAAATAGCTGTAAAAAAGCGAGGCATTAGTCTGACGAAAAAGTAATTACTATTTTGCGCGAAGCGCAAAATATAAAGCTGGTCGAGCTGAGCCCAGCTCGCGGGGTCGAGGGGCGGCGCC
>CANQZS010000229.1 GCA_947628385.1 uncultured Clostridia bacterium
CAAGGGATAGGGCTTGCCTATGTAACGCTTCATGTGGGTCTGGGAACGTTCCGCCCCGTCAAGGAGGATCGCGTTATAGATCATAAAATGCACAGCGAACATTTCTATATGCCGGAGGAGACCGCCGAGCTTATCCGTAGGACTAAAGCCGAGGGCGGACGCGTCATAGCCGTTGGAACTACCTCCTGCCGCACTCTTGAAAGCATTGCGGCTGAATTCGGAGAAATAAAAGCCTGCGAGGGTCACACGGATATTTTTATTTATCCCGGGTTTGAATTCAAGGTGCTTGACGGGCTGATAACAAATTTTCATCTTCCCGAAAGCACGCTTATAATGCTCGTTTCGGCATTTTTAGGCTATGAAAAAACAATGAACGCCTACAAAAAAGCCGTTGAGGAGAAATACCGGTTTTTTTCTTTCGGAGATTCTATGCTGATCCTTTAATATCATAATTTTCAAGATATTTTATTTATACGGAGGCTTTCATATGGAACTTTCTGTGATCTTTAAAAGCGTTATCGACTCCGACAGCGCACCTGTAGTTATCTGCAATACGGATCATATTATCATATACATGAATCCCGCCGCAGTCAAAAGGTATGAAAAACGCGGCGGCAGCAGCCTTGTGGGACGTTCTCTGCTCAGCTGCCACAGCGAAGAGTCGGCGAATAAGATAAAAATGATCCTTGACCGGTTCACAGCAAGTCCCGACAATAATAAAGTATACGAATTTTACAGCGAAAAGGAAAACACTGACGTTTATATGGCAGCTCTGAGAGACGGCAGCGGAAAGCTCCTCGGCTATTACGAAAAGCACGAATCCCGCAGCCGTGAGACTTCCGCACCCTATGAGAATATTTTCTGAAAGGATAGAATATGTATACACTTTTAAAACAAGATGGTAAAGCCCGCCGCGGAAAATTCGAGACCGTTCACGGAACATTCCAGACGCCATGCTTTATGAATGTTGGCACCTCCGCAGCAATAAAAGGCGGCGTATCCTCCATTGATCTGCGGGATCTGAAATGTCAGGTGGAGCTTTGCAATACCTATCACCTGCACGTCCGCCCCTCCGATAAGGTAATAAGGGAAATGGGCGGTCTGCACAAATTCATGAACTGGGACAAGCCTATACTTACCGACAGCGGAGGATTTCAGGTATTTTCTCTTGCCAAGCTCCGTAAAATAAAAGAAGAGGGCGTTTATTTCAATTCTCACGTTGACGGCAGAAAAATTTTCATGGGTCCCGAGGAAAGTATGCAGATCCAATCCAATCTTGCTTCAACTATAGCAATGGCTTTTGACGAATGTGTGGAAAATCCCGCCTCGCGCGAATACAGCAAAAATTCCTGCGACAGGACGGTGCGGTGGCTCGTCCGCTGCAAGGAGGAAATGGAACGGCTCAATTCCCTGCATGACACTATCAATAAAAAACAGCTCCTTTTCGGTATAAATCAGGGCTGCACATATGAGGATCTCAGAATAAAGCATATGGAACAGATAGCCGCTCTCGATCTTGACGGCTACGCCATAGGAGGTCTTGCGGTCGGCGAGCCTACCGAAGAAATGTACCGGATAATCGAAGCCGTAGAACCCGTCATGCCCAAAAACAAGATACGCTATCTTATGGGCGTGGGAACTCCGTCCAATATAATTGAAAGCGTTTACAGAGGCATTGACCTTTTCGACTGCGTTATGCCAAGCAGGAACGCCCGTCACGGAACGGTTTTTACATGGAGCGGAATAATCCACGCTTCAAATCAGCGGTATGAAACAGACCCGCTCCCCCTCGATACGGAATGCGACTGCCCTACCTGCAGGAATTTTTCAAGAGCTTATATAAGACATCTTTTCAAATCCGGAGAACAGCTTGCGGGACGTCTTACCGTAATTCATAACCTGTATTTCTACAACACGCTTATGGAAAGGATCAGGGACGCTCTCGACAGCGGCACCTTCGGAGAGTTCCGCGAAAAATATTCCGTCCTGCTCGGATCCCACGCCTGAGCAAATTTTCCGGCTATATGTAAATTTATGTAATTTATCTGTGTAAAAATATCACATAAATTCATAAAATTGTATTGCTTTATTTGTCGAAATGCTGTATAATAAAATTGTATGCGAACGTCCCGCGAAACGCTTTCGGGACATAGCAAATTCTGAAAGGAGTATGTACATATGATCTATTCACATGAGGTTGAAAAAATGTGCCCCGTTGCGCAGGGCGTTGCGCACGGTGCAGCGCCTATCCCCGAAGAAGCTAAGTGGGTCAAGGCTAAGGAGATCAAGGATATTTCCGGCTTTACTCACGGTATCGGCTGGTGCGCTCCCGAACAGGGCACCTGCAAGCTTTCACTTAACGTTAAGGAGGGCGTTATCCAAGAAGCTCTGGTCGAAACTATCGGCTGCTCAGGTATGACACATTCCGCAGCTATGGCTGCTGAGATCCTCCCGGGCAGAACTATCCTTGAAGCTCTTAATACAGACCTTGTCTGTGACGCTATCAATACCGCTATGAGAGAGCTTTTCCTCCAGATCGTTTACGGACGTTCACAGAGCGCATTCTCAGAGGACGGTCTTGCTATAGGAGCAGGTCTTGAGGATCTTGGAAAGGGTCTGCGTTCTCAGGTCGGAACAATGTACGGAACTCTTGCAAAGGGTCCCCGTTATCTTGAAATGACCGACGGCTATGTTACCGGTATCGCTCTTAACGAGGATAACGAGATCATCGGCTACAAATTCGTAAACTTCGGCAAGATGATGGACTTCATCAAAGCCGGCGACGACGCTAATACAGCTTTTGAAAAGGCTCAGGGACAGTACGGCAGAGTTGCCGACGCCGTTAAGGTCGTCGATCCCAGAAAGGAATAAGGAGGTACACTGTCATGGCTTTGTTTGAATCATATGAAAGAAGAGAAAAGCAAATTCTCGCAGCTATCGGTCAGTACGGTATAAAGTCTATTGAGGAATGTGCTGACATCTGTAAGGCAAAGGGTCTGGATATTTACAAGCTTGTAGAGGGTATCCAGCCGATATGCTTTGAGAACGCAAAGTGGGCTTACACAGTAGGCTGCGCTATCGCTATAAAGAAAGGCTGCAAAAAGGCTGCCGACGCTGCAGCTGCTATCGGAGAGGG
>CANQZS010000230.1 GCA_947628385.1 uncultured Clostridia bacterium
AGCTGGAAACGTGACTTGAACACGCGACCTGCGCATTACGAATGCGCTGCTCTACCGACTGAGCTATTCCAGCATATCGGCACTTATATTATTATATATTTGAATCCGAAAAAAGTCAAGGGAATTTTTCAAATTTATTTGAAATTTACAAAAATATATGTTATAATGGTATGTATAGATGTCGGATCATGACGGCAGCCATAATTTTCCTGCAAATTTTGTAAAATATTTGAATTTTATGGGGAATTATATGTCGGAGATCCTTTGGATCACACTTTCGGAGGGTATTTATGGTACGTGAAAAGAAAAAGGTTTCGGTATTTACGATCCTTGAGATCATACTGATCGTTCTGCTGGCTTTGATAATGGTAACGATGCTTGCCTTTAATTTCCTGTTTAAGGATAAAAATTCCGCTGTGTCGGTGTTCGGGTACAGCTTTTTTAACACTAAATCCGTTGAGATGATGAGGGACATTCCTCCGAATACTCTTATAATAGCCAAAGCCTCCGAAAAGGATAATATAATCGAAGGCTCGGCAGTGCTCTGCAAATTGGGCGAAAGCACCGCTCTTATAAGAGTAGAAAGGATAGTCGAGGAGGAGGGACAGAAATACTACATCGTCCGGTTCGACTACGCAGCCGAAAACGAGGCTATACGCGTAAAGCCCGATGCGGTCATTGCAAAGGCTGTATGGCAGATAGACGGCTTCGGCAGCATTATAAATTTTGCCTCGTCAACTGTGGGAATAATCATATCGGTAGTTATCCCGCTGATGTTCATTATTGCAATACAGGTAGCAAGGATACTCAGTATGCGCAGACTTGAAAATGAAGCTGCCGCTCTGGACGACATTGACGACTTTATCAGCACAAGAGATGAAGAGACCCCCGCTCCGGTGACGTTTACCGAACCTAAGTTCATAGAGGACGTTACCGGAAAGCTCCCTAAGCCTCCGGTAACGGCTTTCAGAGTGGAACGCGGCGAGACCCGTACTGCGGAAAAGGTGCTTTCCGTTGACGAAAAGGGAAGAGCGGAATATTCCGAACGGAAGCCGGATAATAATGTCAGTGAGGGATCTCCGCTGTATACATACGACAGACTTTCAAGGAACGGCGATCAGCTCCGCAGAGAGCCTGCCGCAGTGGGAGCGGGAAGAGTCTCCAAGGACGAGCTGTACGTCAACAGACCTACGCGCATAGTCAAGGAAAAAGCGGCTTCCGATGAATTCCTTGAAAAATACGCTCCCAAAGCCCGCGAGACTGAAAATGATACGGAAAAAAGCGAGCCGGTGGTATTCACCCCGCATCTCAGCAATATTATCCCGGACAGCATTGCAGCTGTTCAGGAAAAGACCGATCTTCCCAAAAAGCCGTCTAATTTTGACGAAAGCGTAAGATCGTACTATGAAAAGAAATTCGTTCCGGATAATGAGCCTGCTCCCGCAAATGAGCCTGCTGCAGCGGCTAACATTCCGGAAAAAGCCGTTATCCCTAAGGAAAATATTGCTCCTCCAAAGAAAAAGCGCACCAATAAGGCTCTTGAAGAGCTTATGAGCATAATCGACGCCGAGGAGACAAAGCTGAAAAAATGATCCGGCTCTGCACAGCTCACGGCGGAGCACGGCAGATACATATTGCAGCGAAAGGCAGTTATATTATATGGCAAATTCCGATAAAATAACAGGAAAAGGCATAATATTCGATCTTGACGGAACGCTCTGGGATTCCTCGGAGCAGGTAGTACATTCGTGGAACGAGGTGCTTGCAAAGCGCCCCGAGACGGAGCTTCAGATAACTATTGAAGATATGCAGGGATATATGGGGAAAACTCTTGAAAATATCGCCGGACTTATGCTTCCGGATATACCCTATGAGCTTCGCATGGAAATAATGCGCGAATGTTGCGAAAATGAAAACAATTACCTTTTAAAGCACGGCGGGAAGCTTTTTCCGGATCTTGAAAGGGTGCTTGACGAGCTTTCCCGCAGGTATGAGCTGTTTATCGTAAGCAATTGCCAGAGCGGCTATATAGAAGTCTTTCTGGAATATCACCGACTGGGAAAATACTTTACGGATATAGAATGTCCCGGGAGCAGCGGTCTTGAAAAGACCGGAAATATCCGCCTGATAGCCGAAAGGAACCGCCTTGAAAGAGCCGTTTATATCGGCGATACTCAGGGAGACTGCGATTCCGCCGAGGCTGCGGGAGTGACATTTATACACGCTGCCTACGGATTCGGGAAAATAGATCATAAGGTCCCGGAGATAGGCTCGCTGAACGAGATCGCAGAGGCTGTAAGACCTTTTCTGGACGATCTGAACTGAACATTGAAAGGAAAGATAAAAATGGCTGTTTATCTTGATAACGCAGCAACTACAAGACCCTGTGAGCCTGCGGTATCCGCTGTTTTTCAGAATATGGTCGAGGATTACGGCAATCCCTCCTCTCTGCACGGCATGGGCGTACAGGCTGAAAAAAATATGACCGAGGCAAGAAAGGCTGTGGCAGCCGCTCTGGTGTGCGATCCTCAGTGCATAACCTTTACGTCGGGAGCTACGGAGTGCAGCAATACTGCGATCTTCGGCATTGCTAAAAACTACGGCAAAAGGAAAAAGAAGATAGTCGTTTCGGCTGTGGAACACCCGTCGGTGGCGGAGCCGATAAAGGCTCTTGAAGAGAACTGGGGCTTTGAGGTCACAAGGATAAAGCCTATGCGGAACGGCGCGGTAGCCGCCGAGGACTTTATTGCGGCGGTGGACGAAAACACCTGTCTGGCTTCCTGCATGATGGTAAATAACGAAACGGGAGCCATACAGCCGGTAAGAAAAATATTTTCGGCTGTAAAAAGGGAATTTCCGGAATGTATAACGCACTGTGACGCAGTTCAGGGATTTTTAAAGACTCCCATAAAATCCGCGGAGCTTTTTGCCGACGTGATAGTCGTTTCGGGACATAAGGTCCATGCCATAAAGGGCGTGGGAGCAATGTATATCCGCAGGGGAATAAGGATCGCTCCTCTTATTCTGGGAGGAGGACAGGAAAAGGGTCTGCGTT
>CANQZS010000231.1 GCA_947628385.1 uncultured Clostridia bacterium
CTGAAAACTTACGCGTCAACAGCATCCTTGAGAGCCTTGCCTGCTTTGAATGCGGGAGCTTTCTTTGCGGGAACCTTGATCTTCTCCTTGGTTCTGGGATTGATAGCTTCCTTAGCGCTTCTCTCGCGTACTTCAAATGTACCAAAGCCTACGATCTGTACCTTATCTCCGGAAGCAAGTGCATCTGTGATAGAAGCTGTTACAGCGTTGAGAGCCTTTTCAGCATCCTTTTTTGTAAGCTCACCTTTTTCTGCGATCGCGTTGATCAACTCTGCTTTTGTCATTTTAACTACCTCCATAAATTTTATAATGGGGGAAATTCCCCATTGTTTATTTTGTTTTCGCTTTACGCCAGTAGACGTCAAGCTCATCTATGTTCAGGGATCTCATATCTATCCCGTCGCATCTGACCAATTCCTCTGTTTTTTGGAACCTGTCCATGAATTTTTCCGTTGAACGCGTAAGAGACTCTTCGGAGTCAAGCTCAAGCTGCCTTGCAATATTGGTGCATGAAAAGAGTACGTCTCCGAATTCCTCGTCAATATCCGTCCTGATACCGCTTGCAACAGCGTCCTTAAGCTCTGCTATCTCGCTTTCAAGCTGCGCAATGGTCTCCTCAACACTGCGGAAGTCCATTCCTGCCCGCTTGGCGCGCTGTCCGACCTTCTGCGCTCTCATAAGCGCGGGAAGCGCTGAGCTTACGCTTTTGAGCGTTTCATAATACGTTTCCTGTCCTTTTGACTTCTGCTTGATGTCGTTCCAGTTTTTAAGGACTTCCTCGCTTGTTTCGGCGGTAACGTCCCCAAAAACATGAGGGTGCCTTATTATGAGCTTATGGCAGACCTCGTTCACCACATCTCCGAAGCTGAATCTTCCGGCTTCCTCCTCGATACGCGAATGGAACACCACCTGAAGCAGCACATCTCCCAGCTCCTCGCGGAGCAGATCGCTGTTATCCGTATCAATGGCTTCCACAGCCTCATAGACCTCTTCGATAAAGTCTTTGCGGATAGATTTGTGATCCTGTTCCTTATCCCAAGGGCAGCCGTTATCGGAACGCAGTATACGCATAATATCCAGCATATCGTTAATATCGTATTTTGATTTGAACTGAAATCCCATAAGCTGCCTCCGGAAAATGAGCGGCTGAGTCATAGGCTGAGCCGGAGCAAACTGTTACCTTAATATATTAACCTATAAATCGGATAATTGCAAGGGCTTTTTTTAAATTTTTTAAGAAATTAGTGAATTTATTGTATTTTTTGTAATTATGCCCAATAATGAAGCGCTTATTATGTAAAAAATGCCACCACATAAAATGGAAACAAAAAGCAAAAATATCCCGTCAAACTGCTGAGAAAGCAGATCCTTTGCCAAAAGAGCGCTTCCTCCGCACAATGCGGAGCAAAAGGCGATCTTGTATAATATTGTAAGAATATTCCTTTTATCCGATCCGGTCAGCCTTATGACCTCAGCTGCTGCGGGAATACAGATCACCCCATAGCAAAGCAGAGTTGAAATTGCCGCGCCGGAAATATTAAGCTCCGGAACGGGAACGAGCAGGATATTGCCGGCAAGCTTTACAGCCACTCCCGCAAGCATGAGCCTGACCGGAAGATCGGGACGTCCCGCTGCCTGCAATATTGCAAAAAACGTTGACGACAGGCACAGGAAAGCCACTCCTATGCCGAGTATCGTAAGCGACGGCGTACAGACGAATGTCTCCGCGGGCTTGGTCGGAAAAAGAGCTTTCAGTATCTCGCCGGACAGCACGGAAATGCCCGCCGCCGACGGGAACGACACCAGAGCGGTAACGAATATCGCCTTTTCCGAGCAAGAACGCACCCGTTCGCCGTCCTTGGCAGCAAAGGCTTCCGCAATAGCCGGCAGTATACCTTTGCCGAACATATTTGTAAACGACGGAACAAGGTTGAATATCGTTACTGCCAGTCCGGTAAAGCAGCCGAAAAGAAAGTTCGGAAGCTCGGCATATGATACTCCGCCGGAAATGCGTTCAAAATATTCCGGCGACCGCGAGACGGCTCTGCCGAGAGAGCGCGTTATGGTAACAAGATCAATGAGCGACGTAAGATTAGTGACCAGCGCGCCTATTGCTATGGGAACTGCCGTTTTCAGCAGGTCAAGGATTATTTCTCTGCGGCTGTCGGTACGGTTCCTGCCGTCTGACGATCTGATCTGAGCTTCGGTAATGCCGTCGCCGGCTATCCTGTCTCTTGCAATTAGGAATAAAGTTCCTGCGGCTGTGGAGATCGTCACGCCGGATATGGCGGCGGCTGCGGCTGCCGAAAGAACGGCTGTCTCGCCCTGTCCGAAAAGGGAGGTGAGTCCCGTGAACCGTTCAGGCTCTTTAAGCACCATCAGACAAAGAGTAAGTCCTGCGCAAAGCTTGGTAAGTCCCTCAACTATCTGGGATATGGCGGTAGGGAACATATTCCTCATGCCCTCGTAATATCCTCTGTAGACCGAAGTCACACAGCCGAAAAAGACTGACGGGGCAATTGCGATCACCGCAGGCGCAGTTTCGGGACTTTTATTCACGAATATGCAGAACGGATACGCCAACAGCAGCATTACCGCCGTAAAGGCAAGTCCGCATAAAGAGAAAAACAAAAGGGCGGAGGAGCGTATTTTCCGCAGGTTTGCATAGCGTTCAAGCGCGGAATTTTCTGCAACCGCTTTTGCTACGGCAGCCGGCAGACCGGTCACGGATACGGCATAGACGGTCATGAATATCCCATATGCTCCGGAAAAATATCCCATTCCCGTGCCGCCGAGCATATTGGCAAGCGGTATGCGGAACACTGCTCCTGCGAGCTTTGCGGCAAAGGCGGATAATATAAGTATCATTGAAGCAAAAAAGAAGCTTTGTTTTTTCAAAAAATACAGTCTCCTTTCCGATAATAGCTTGCGGGGCTCCCCGCGGGAATATCTCAACAGGCTGTTGAAAAAGTGATTACTATTTTGCGCGAAGCGCAAAATATAAAGCTGGTCAAGCTGAGCCCAGCTTGCGGATTCCAAAG
>CANQZS010000232.1 GCA_947628385.1 uncultured Clostridia bacterium
CGCGCTGCAAGGGACTCGAACCCCTGACCTACTGGTTCGTAGCCAGTCACTCTATCCAGCTGAGCTAGCAGCGCATCAACCAACGCATTATATTATATCATAAATTTTACTGCGTGTCAAGAGTTTTTCTTAAAAAAATGAAAATATGCCGGAACGGCTGTCTGAAACGTTCCCCTTTTGTCGGAAGCGGCTCTGACAAAAGGGGACGTTTACCGTTATTATGCCGTTTTGGACGAAATATCACAGGATACCTCCGGAAGCTTCGGCAGCACCATTCCGGAAAATTCCTCCAAGGCTTTGGCGTGGAGCTTGTATATATGCCTTACGCCATAATTCATTTCCTCTGCTATCAGCTCCCATTTCTGGTACATAAGGTATCTTCTTATAAGCACCTCGCGGAGCACATCGCCGGAAATGGAATTTATACGGCTCTCTATTTCAGAGCGCACTGCGGACAGCCTTTCTATTTCGGAATTTATATGATCCTCATAATCAACGACCCGAACTATTGCCTCCTCAGGTCCGCCGCCTGCGGAGGAACGCGTTCCGATACGATCGTAATTTATCGCTCTGCCATGCAGAGACGCTTTTGCCGCCTCAAGCTTCTGAAGATCGAGCTTTATCTTCTTTTCAATAACATATGCCTGCTGTAAATAGTCCTTGGATCTCATAAACCATACCTCCGATTCGATCATAATTTTTATTATTTCATGCTGAAGATCAGCTGCAGGATCAAGACAAAAGCCGGTGCATATATCTGATCTCCGCATCATATATCCTTTTTAAGGATAGCAATATCCTGCTGGCGGCGGAGCCGGGCTAAAGCTTCCCGCCGGCATTTTTATTGCAGAACAAATGTTCTGAGTATATTATAGAACATTTGTTCTTAAATTTCAATCGTAAAATTATACAAATGTTCACTGTACTTTTTCGGGAACTTGCACATTTTATTCCGGAAAATGCGCCGATCTTTGCCGCAATACCGCCGTGCCGCCTGATATTGCGCATATACTTTTTATATGTAAAAAAAATTAAAATAAATATAATCATTTCCTCTTGAATGGATCCGGAAAATAAGCTATAATTATTTCGGCAATGTCAGAATCAGTTTGTAAGGAGCGTTCATAATGATATTTACCGTAGACGCAGGAAATACCAATATCGTTCTCGGCGGCTTTGAAAACGACAAGCTGCTGTTTACCTCCAGAGTGGCAACTCAAACCTCTCTTATGGCGGACGAGTATGCCGTAAAATTCTGCGAGATACTTTCCCTGTACGGTCATCAGTCTTCATCTATTGAGGGAGCGATAATATCAAGCGTTGTAACGCCTCTTACTCCGGTGCTGAATCAAGCTGTAAAAAGACTTACGGACAAACGCGTGATAACCGTTGGTCCCGGGATCAGAACGGGCGTAAATATCAAGATAGACGACCCCGCCGTTCTTGGAGCCGACCTTGTCTGCGGCGCTGTAGGAGCAATGGAAAAGTACGATCCTCCCTGTATTATTTTCGATCTGGGAACGGCTACTACCATTTCCGCTATTGACAGGAACAGGTATTTCCTCGGCGGTTCCATAATCCCCGGCGTAAAGGTCTCGCTGAAAGCGCTGTCCTCTACAGCCGCTGCCCTGCCGGACATCAATACCGAGCTTACGGGAAATGTTCTTATCGGAACGAACACCGTAGACAGTATGAAATCCGGAAGCATTATCGGCACGGCAAGCATGATGGACGGAATGGCTGTACGCTATAAGGAGGTCATCGGAGAGGACGCCGTGGTCATTGCTACCGGCGGGCTTGCTTCGTCGATAGTTCCTTATTGCAGAGAAAAATTCATTCTGGACGAAGCTCTGCTTCTGGACGGTCTGTACAGTCTTTACAAAAAGAACGCATAGATCCTGAACATTGCTTTATTACGCTGTATCATAGATAAGTATGAACGGCAGTAGGAGGTAATTTTTATGTCAAACATCAAAGAAAAGACCCGTATGCTCGCGGTAATGGGCATACTCACCGCCTTGGTGATCGTATTGCAGACAGTTGCAACAGGCATCAAGCTCGGACCGTTCAGCATAACGCTTGTACTTGCGCCGATAGTTATAGGCGCGGCAATGTACGGCTGGAAAGCAGGCGCATGGCTGGGATTTGTTTTCGGCTGTATCGCTCTTACCGACGCGGCTGCGTTTATGGCTGTAAGTGTTCCGGGAACGATCATAACCTGCATACTTAAAGGCGTACTTGCGGGCATTGCGGCAGCGGCTGTTTACAGACTGCTTGAAAAGGTAAATTTTGTAGTTGCCGTAGTAGCGGCGGCGATAGTTTGTCCGGTGGTGAACACGGGAGTGTTCCTGCTTGGCTGTCTGGTATTTTTCTACAGCACCATACAGGAATGGGCAGGCGGAACGAATGTCGGCGTTTACATGATAACGGGGCTTGTAGGCTTCAACTTTGTTGTAGAAGCGGCAATAAATCTTGTTCTCAGCACGGCGATAGTAAGTATTCTGAAAATTGTTAAAAAGCCTGCGAATCGTGATTTAGCAGCCTGAACATATCTGATAACAGCGGCATACTCGAAAAAGAGTATGCCGTTTAGTTTTTTTAAGTGGTTACTATTTTGCGCGAAGCGCAAAATATAAAGCTGATCGAGCTGAGCCCAGCTCGCGGATTCCAAAGGCAGAGCCTTTGGTCGCGCAAACGAACGCAGTTCGTTTTTCGCAGAGCGGCGAAACTCCCCTTTTCAAAGCGCTCTGCAAAAGGGTGAATTGCAAACAGCGCAGAGCTGTTTGCAAGAGGGGAACGCTCTGCAAGAGAGAGCGTTCCCCTTAAACTTACGGTTTATAATATTTAAGTCTTTTAAAACAGTCCGGTGGACTGTTTTAAAATCAATTTAATATGTTTTTGCAGTATGGAGACATATTGCGCCTGCGGCGCAGAGAGCATATTTTCACGCCTTACGGCTCAAAAAGCAAGGGGACAACCTTTAGGAGGCGGGGAAAACTAAA
>CANQZS010000233.1 GCA_947628385.1 uncultured Clostridia bacterium
GTCGGACGAATCGGGAGCGACCTTTCCCATCATCTGCAGCGTTACATATCTGGAGGGTATACCGTAACGTTCCGCACTTGAAACAAGAATATCCGTATAAAGCGCGGGAGAGCTCGGCCTTTCCTGAGAATAGAGATCCACCAGAGCAAGGCTGTTTTCGCTGCCGTTTCCTGAGCCGGAATTGGAATAGTTGTTTTCCCAGTTATATGAGGATATACGTATATCCGACTGCTTCAAAGCGTTTATGGAAGCTCCCGAAATGCCGGATACCGAATTCAGTCCGTAAATATACGGGCTTATCGTCCGGAGCTTGTCTATGGTATTCAAGCTGATCTCTACGTTTCCCGTATCCATAAAGCTTGAACTGAACATTGCGTCCGCACTGTTCATGCAAAGCGGAGCGGTCATAGCTGCCGCGATAAGAAGCGTTATTATCCGCCTGATCCTGTATTTTTCTGATCTCATAGCATAAATCCTCTGAAAACCGACCGTTTGGGGTGAATTTTCCTGCACGGTCTTTCTTATGTGAACTAAAGTGTTCCACAGATCCAATTATACACCTGTTCGGTACGGAAATCAAGCCGCAGCGTGAATTTACATTATCTTACGAAAGCCGTATACTGTAAATGGAGATCATTCCTCCGAGATATATCCTTAACGGCATTGTTCCGGAAATTTTTTCAAGCGGAACGGCGTATGCTTCAAAGCCGTCCTTTTTGCATGAGGGCTTTATATCAGCGCTGCCGATAAGCTTTCCTCCGGCAAAGATCTCCAGACGTTTGCCTGCACAGGGAGCTGCACAAAGGATCTCCGCTGAGGTATAATTTTTAAATTCCGCGTCGTTAAAAATAATGCTGCCGCCCCAGTCGCCGGAGATCGCGTAGTGATCGTTTTTGTCATAGCTGAATTCAAGTGAAACATTATCGACCGCATCGTAATTCTTAGCCTTTGTTATTTCAGCCATATTTCTTGGCGGGATCTCCTCGCCGCGCACGGATATTTCGCTCTCGCAGCGTATATCCTCGCTCGAAGCTCCCACAAGGAATTTATAAACGCCGCTTTCGGTGCAGGACTTTTCTCTTGTGACGTCGTAATATCCCAGATCGGATAAGGGTATCTCAAATTTTATTTTTTCTGAATGTCCCGCATTGATCCTTACCCGTCTGAAAGCGCACAATTGCTTTAGCGGACGTTTTACTCTCGGCTTTTCCGGACGGAAATATACCTGTACCACTTCATCTCCGTCAATTTCCGAAGTGTTTGTTACCGTTATTTCTAAGCGGATATTTTCCTTATCCTGTGAAACGTTCAGCCCGTCATAATGAAATTTTGAATATGAAAGTCCGTGTCCGAACGGGAACAGCGGCTTTCCTTTATAATACATATACGTCATATCATTGGATATTATGTCGTAATCCATAATATCCGGAAGCTCATGTACGGAGCTGTACCACGTCATCGGACATCTTGCGGCAGGATCGTTTCTGCCGCTCAATGATGCGGAAACAGCCGTTCCGAGCTCTGCGCCTGCGTGGGAGGTGTACATTATTGCCGGAAGCCGTTCCTCCTCTCCGCAAAGTGCAAACGGATAGCTTGAAACTATCAGCAGCACCGTATCGGGATTTGCCTCACGAACGGCTTTTATAAGCTCCCGCTGATGTGCCGGCAGAGCTATATCCGGACGGTCATAGCATTCCCTTGCCACCTGCATAGGGTGATTCCCCACGCAAAGAATAACGGCGTCCGCATCTGCTGCAAGCCTTGCGGCGCGTTTGGCACCGTCGGATAAGATCTCTATTTCAAACTGTTTGTCCGCTGTAAGAGATGAGGCTTTTTTAACTGCAAGACAGTTATTGTCATCTACATAAATATCCATTGGCTTGTCATGCCAGCTGCGGAAGCTGTATTTTCCGTCGTATACCGTGGGCTTGAACCATTCCCTTATGAACCATTCGTAGGGAGTTTTGCTTTTTGCCTTGTATGTACCGTCCTCGGTAACATACATTCCGTTTGAAAGAGACTTGAAATTTATCGAGCCGTGATCCCAGTCGTGGAATTCAAAGCTTTCCGACTCTCCGGCTTTGTCGGCGGCGGCTTTTACATTGCCCTCAGCGTCAACGGAAAGGTATTTGCCGTTTTTGCATGATCTTACGGCAGCAATGTCATAGCCATTGTCGAACGTGACGTTTTCCGCGCCGAATTCAGCTTCAAGACCGTCCTTTACGCTTACCGCATAGCTTGCGCGTCCCGTGTACCAGTCGCAGTAATTCTCGTCCGCAAGAGGACCGATCACGGCAATTTTTTTCCCTTTTTTAAGCGGAAGAGTACCGTCGTTTTTCAGCAGACAGATCTGCTTCATGGCGGCTTCACGGTTTACCGCGCGGCTTTCCTCACTGTCAACGGAAACATTCATATTTTTATATGGGTGAACGTCGTCAAATTCGCCCAGCTTGAAACGTCCGAGCAGAACATTGCCCACAGCCTTGTCAATGTCCGCTTCGGTGATAAGACCTTTTTTCAGAGCGTCCATAGCTGCGGCATAGACCATATCTTCCGGATCGGTCATGCTGTCCGCGCCGTTTTTAAGGCAGAGAGCAAGCGCTTCCGCGTGTGTTTTTACGTTTTTGTGCGCAAGAAGATTCTGCGAGAAATCCCCGCCGTCGGTAACGACAAAGTCAAGTCCCCATTCGTCCTTGAGGATCTTTTGCAGATCGGGGTTCATAACTGCGGGAACGCCTGAAAGCTCATTATATGCAGCCATTATGGAACGTGCCTTTCCCTCTCTTATGGGACGTTCAAAGGCTTTGTAATAATATTCGTGAAGAGTGCGCGGGTCAACGTTTGCGGAGCAGGTACCTCTGTCCTTTTCGTTATTGTCCGCGCAGAAATGCTTTAACGTAGGGATAGTTTTCATGAATTTCTCGTCCGTTCCAGCCATTCCGGTGGTATATGCGGCGGACATTTTTCCCGTTAAATAGGGAT
>CANQZS010000234.1 GCA_947628385.1 uncultured Clostridia bacterium
ATTGACCCTATCGAAACCGTTTACGGAAAAAAGATAGCCGATATTCTGGAAAATGTTGTCGAGCCGGAGATAACAGGATACACCTTTGTTAAATGGCAGTATGGCGGTGAAGATATTGCCGACCAGACAATGCCGGATAGTGACATTATCATTACGGCGGTATATGCGCCTAATGCGCATACGGTAAGCTTTGAACCGTCAATAGAGGGTCTCGAACTGAACATTGACCCTATCGAAACCGTTTACGGAAAAAAGATAGCCGATATTCTGGAAAATGTTGTCGAGCCGGAGATAACAGGCTACACCTTTGTTAAATGGCAGTATGGCAATGAAGATATTGCGGACCAGACAATGCCGGATAGTGACATTACCGTTACGGCGGTATATACAGAGATCATTTATCATATCACTTTTGATATTTCTGGAATGACTGATGAGGAAAAAGAATATTATTACTTCCAATATACTGATATAAACTATTTCAAAGATTTTGATATGAAATATAATGAGAGCTGTGATATGTATTACAGAATAGATACTGACGGCGTTAAGGATTACGAAAATCATGTTGTATTCAAGATCTCTGATTTGAGTATTGATGGTGAATATGATGTCACTGCTTATGAAGAAGATGATGTTCTGATACCAAAGAGCGACATAGTATTCCATATCACATATACCAAAATAACTGAATATACCATAACATTGAATATTGAGCCACCGGAAGTAATGGAGTTCTTCAGAGAGACTTATCAGTGGCAGGAAGTCAATACCATAACAGTAGGGGAAACTTTCCCGCTACATTTTATGGATCCTCTTAGCACAAATGAAAAGAAATGGCGCTGCACCAGTCACGATTTAGACGGCGATTACAGCGGTGCTGATAGTAGGTTTCTTTTTATGAACGAGCAGGATTACTTTATGCCGGAAAGCGATATTACTATTACCGCTTCGTTTGAGCAAATGTATACAGTAACTTTTGTCGGAATCGGTAGAGGTTCAACAATGATGGGCGGAAGCACTTATGGCAATCTGCCGGCACTTGATAACAAAGGTACTGTATGGATATATCTTAAAGACGATAAATATATTCCGTTTACAAGTGATACAGTAATAGATCATAACATTGATGTTTACCCCGGTATCAAAATAACCCTTATGGACTGTGAAAATGCAAACAACGGCTATAAAGAAGCAGGTTCGTTCTACGCGATTGCAGGCAGTGAAAGTTTTGATAACTATTCTGGAACAGCATACAGCGAACTTAGAGGAAACAACGAAGGTTATATCTCAGGACATCAGACAGAACCGAAAAGTGACTATCTCACAGCATCTTTTATTGACTGTGAATCACTTGGAACCGAGGATATAACAGCATATCAGGTCACTCATAGACTGGAATGGAAAAAGCCGATGGAAGTTCGGGATCATACAATATCAATGTAAATTATTCTTCTATCATTGAAAATTGGCTTCCCGCCCCGACAGATGGTTATACATGGCAGCTGACAGATTCCGGAGAAACATATTATTCATACAAAGAAGTTTCTACCACGCAAGGCACGTCAGGCGAGTCAACCGGTGAGCCACAGGTCAGCCCAAGTCAGGCGCTTAACGGAAGTCCTCCCGTGGAAATGGAAAACGGCGCTCCCGTAGATGAGGAGGATCCCGACGATACGGGAACATCTTCCATAAGCTTTGACACCGCCGAGCCTAAAAAGCCGGAGGGGATCCCGGAGATCACCGAAGCTCCGGACGATCCCGAAAATAACACATAATAACAAAAAGCTCCTCCGTTCCCGATAATGGAACGGAGGAGCCGTTTTTTTTCGTTTATATCAGTTTCCGAAGCCGGACATTGCATTAAGGGCTTTTTCAAGCTCCGGCTTGTCATTGCTGAATTCCATAGCCGTTTCATAGCTGATAAGATCCCGCTTGTAATATTTCGCAAGGGAATCGTTAAGAGTGCACATTTTTGAGTGTCCGCGTCCATTGTATCGGAAACAGACCAGTAAAGCACATTGTCACAGGCTCTGAGGTAGGTGGCTGCCCAGCGTGATTTTCCGCTTGCAGCTCCGCCTGTTATCATGATTTTCTTTGACATTTGGTATCCTCCGTTTCAGAATAGAATAAATTTTGATATTTTAGTGATCTGCATTGCCGCGTGCGGCGGCTTGATAAACGGATCATTTTATGACAATGTTCCTGCCGCTTTCCTTTGCTTTATAGAGCTTTTCGTCAGCGTCCTTGATATTATCCTCGATGGACTTGGATCTGTCGATAGTCGTAACTCCGAAGCTCATGGTGACCTTGATGTCCAGATCCTCAAAATGGCAGATCGAAGCCTGTACCGCGCGGCGTATCCTTTCGGCAGTTTCGGCGGCGCCGTCCATATCTGTATCGGGGAGAATGGCGATAAACTCTTCTCCTCCCCAGCGGTAGATCCCGTCGCATATGCGCATATTCGTGTAAAGTATCTGTGCAACGTGTTTGAGAACGGCGTCTCCGGCGTTTATAAGTATTCTGCCCAGATCGGTAAGCAGGCGGAATATTTCGTAATGGTTGCTGGAGGCGTCGCTTTCGCTGTGGCAGATCTCCTTATAAAGGTTCTGTGTTTTGGTAAATATCTGTTCCAGAAGCTCCTCGGCAGGGATACCCATATCCGAATATGGCATATAAATCATTCCTTTATCTTGATATTTTTGCACTAAAAAAGCTATACTTAACATTATAACATTTTTTTCCAAAAAGTCAATAATTGATCGGATAAAAAGTGTGGAAAACATTATAACGTTCTGCCGCTCGTCCTAACGGATCTGCATTAAAGTTATAACTATTTTGCGCGAAGCGCAAAATATAAAGCTGGTCAAGCTGAGCCCAGCTTGCGGATTCCAAAGGCAGAGCCTTTGGTCGCGCAGACGAACGCAGTTCGTTTTTCGCAGTAGCGCGAAACTCTCCTTT
>CANQZS010000235.1 GCA_947628385.1 uncultured Clostridia bacterium
GCCGCTTTGCGGCTTCAAGAGGGGGCTGCCCTGCGATAGAGGGCGCCCCCTTGAACTTACGGTTTATAATATTTAAGTCTTTTAAAACAGTCCGGTGGACTGTTTTAAAATTAATTTAATATGTTTTTATAATCTGGAACGTTCCGTATGGAGCGTTCCTTTTTTGCACCGTTAATTCTTTCAATTCAAAATATTAACAAATAAAACATAAATTTACTGCCACTATGTGATATAATTAATTTGTAGTATTATGCACTAATCACTTCCGATATTTTAATTGTTTTTAAGCATTTTGCACAAAAATAATGTCAGAATTTTTATGTGAAAGGGGAGCTGCGATATGAAAAAGTCAAGATCCGAACGGCTTATATTCCGTATCGCTATGTCTTTCGTGCTGTGCGTCTGCCTCGCCGCAGCTATGCTCTTCTATTCCTATACGCTGAAAAATGAACTCTTTGAAGACAGTATCAGTAAGCTCTCGGAGATCTCGGATCAGAACGTGGAGATCCTTAAAACTAAAATACAGGCACAGGCTGACGCTATGGCTGAGGTCGCTGCAAGAATAGCCGTTCCTACGGATTGGGATATTCCATATACTACCTACACTCTGAATAAAGTAATGGAACGCTATACATTTAAAAGTATGGGCATTGTCATGCCGGACGGCAGCGCTTACCTGACAAACGGCGCACAGCTGATGATAACAGGTGACAGCTTTGAATTCATGAAGCCCGTTTTTGACGGCGAGGTCGCTATCTCCAACAGGCAGGAGGGTCTTGACGGAGAAATGATAATTACAATGATGGTCCCGATCATTAAAAAGGGAGAGGTCATCGCTGTACTTATGGCAACAAGCAGCACAAAGGATCTTCAGGGAATACTTGACGTTTCTTTCTTTAACGGTCAGGGATATTCGTTTATCGTGCGTTCGGACGGACGTATCATAACCTCCTCGGAATTCCCCACAAGCTTCAAGAACATAGATAATATTTTTACGGCAATAAATGACGCTTCTCCGGCAAATGCTGAGGAATGTAATAAAATGAAATATGATATGCAGTTCCATGAGGACGGCTATATCCGCTACAGCAATAATGCGGATTACTATATGAGCTATTCGGAAATAGGAATAAACGACTGGTACCTTCTCAGCGTTATTCCGGCTACCGTAATAGATTCCACAAGAAGCGGGATAATGCTGTCTACGTATATCCTTTGCGCAGTGATCTCGGCAGTGTTCATACTGCTGATGATCTACTTTACAAGGCAGGAAAAGAAAAAGCGCAGAGAGCTTCAGGAGATCCTTTATGTTGATCCGGTTACCAAGGGATATTCGTATCAGAGATTCTGCAAGGAAACAAAGGAACGTCTGGAAAAGGACAGCAGAGACGCTGCCGTAGTGGTCCTCGATATAGAAAAATTCAAGGTTATAAACGAGCTTTTCGGATATGACGACGGGGACAGAGTCCTGCGGTACATATGGGAGCTCATAAAAGGCTGGGTAAGACCGGACGAGATATATTCCAGATGGAATGCGGATAAATTCAGCTTGCTTGTTTTTTATGAAAATATACAGGAGCTTGCGGAACGTCTCAATTCGCTTGCGGATATTATACAAAATGACAGCCTTGATAAAAGAAAGGGTTTTGTTATCCGTCCCACGATAGGAGTTTACCGCATAACCGACAGGGAAGTCGACGTTCAGTCCATGCAGAATTACGCTTCCATAGCGCGTTCGAGCATAAAGGGGAACGTCAGCGAGGTCTGCATTGCATATTATGATGACAGCTACAAGGATATTATTCTTGAAAACAAGTCTATTGAGGACAAAATGGTGACCGCGCTTAAAAATAACGAGTTCATCGTATATTATCAGCCTAAATATGACGCCGTTACTCAGGAGCTTTCCGGAGCGGAAGCGCTTATCCGCTGGAGAGAGGCTGACGGAACGATAACTCCGCCGTACAGGTTTATTCCCATAGCCGAAAAGAACGGTTTTGTTCTTAAACTGGATAAATATGTATTCAAAAAGGTTTGCGAGGATCAGAAGAGGTGGCTTGACGAGGGCAAGCGGGTAGTGCCTATATCGGTAAATCTTTCCAGACAGCACCTGCATAATCCGTCTTTTATAGAGGATTACAAAAGGGTAGTTGAAGCAAAGGGAGTGCCGGTAGATCTTGTAGAGCTTGAAATAACCGAAAGCGCAATGTTTGAGAACAAGGACGAATTTACGGCAATAATCGACAGGCTGCACAAGATAGGGTTCAAGATCCTTATGGACGATTTTGGAACGGGATATTCCTCGCTTATGATGCTGAAATCCATTCCAATAGACGTAATGAAGCTTGATAAGAGCTTTGTTGATGATTTCAACGATGAAAAGGGAGAAAAGATAATTTCCTGTGTAACTCAGCTTGCAAAATCCATGAACATTGAAGTTATTGCCGAGGGAGTTGAGACTGAGGAGCAGTATCAATTCATGAAAAAGCTTGGCTGTGACAACATACAGGGATTTTATTTTGCAAAGCCTATGCCGGTGGAGGATTTCAATAAGCTTTTGTAAGCTTGGGTTATTTTACGTAAAATAGTAAAGTCCGCAGAAAATTTTTCTGCGGACTTTTTGATCTTTATAACGGGAGGATCAATACGCTACACCTTGCCACTTCATAGCGTCTGCTACCTTAAGGAAGCCTGCAATGTTTGCACCCATTACAAGGTTGCCCTCGTGACCGTATTCCTTGGAAGCATTGTATGCATTGTGGAAAATGTTTACCATAATGTTCTTGAGCTTAGCGTCGACCTCTTCAAACGTCCAGCTCAGTCTCTCGCTGTTCTGGGACATTTCAAGACCGGAGGTCGCAACGCCGCCTGCGTTTGCAGCCTTTGCAGGTCCAAAGAGGATACCTGCTGCTTGGAATTTCTCAATAGCCTCAGGTGTGGAGGGCATAT
>CANQZS010000236.1 GCA_947628385.1 uncultured Clostridia bacterium
CTTCTCAACGAAGCTCTGCCGCAAAAGGTCTACTATATGATCTCCTGCTTCCGTCACGAAAAGCCGCAGGCGGGCAGGCTCAGGGAATTCCACCAGTTCGGCGCGGAGATGTACGGCAGCGCGGACGCTTCCGCAGACGCCGAGGTGATCGCTCTTGCAAAATCTCTCCTTGACCGTCTGGGACTTAAAAATGTGGAGCTTTTTATAAATTCCATAGGCTGTCCGGAATGTCGTGCAAATTATCACAAGGCTCTCAGAGAATATTTTGAAAAGCGCAAGGACGAGCTTTGCCCTACCTGTCTCGACCGTCTGGAAAGGAACCCGATGCGCATACTTGACTGCAAAAGCCCTATTTGTCAGGGTATCGCCAAGGACGCGCCGGTCATTATTGATTTTCTCTGCGAGGAATGTTCAGCACACTTTGAAAAGCTGAAAACTCTGCTTGATGATATGGGTATCGGATTCAGCGTAGACCCGAAGATCGTCCGCGGACTGGATTATTACACCAAGACCGTATTTGAATTCATAACCAACGATATAGGCGCTCAGGGAACGGTCTGCGGCGGCGGACGCTACGACGGACTTATAGAACAGCTTGGGGGAGATCCGCTGCCCGCGCTGGGATTTGCAATGGGTCTGGAAAGAATTATAATGACAATGGAAAACGCAGGCGTGGAATTTTCCCCCGCAAGGGAATGCGATCTTTACATTGCTTCTATGGGCGAAGCTGCACAGCGGAAAGCTGCGATCCTTACGAACGCTCTCCGTGCGGAGGGTTATTATGTCGGAACGGATAATATGGACCGCGGACTGAAAGCGCAGATGAAATACGCAAACAAGATCGGTGCGGCGTTTGTGATCGTCCTTGGTGACAATGAGCTTGAAACCGGAAAAGCAAAGCTAAAGAATATGGAGACCGGCGAGCAGGTCGATATTTCCCTCGGAGACAGCTTCATTGATGAATTTTCAAATAACCTCATTGCCAAAATGTTCAGCGGCGAATTGGAATAATTTTCTGAAAGGAAGTTTTTAAAATGGCGGATAATATGAAAGGTCTTAAAAGAACACATTACTGCGGCGAAGTCATCGAAGCGGGACAGACCGTTACGGTAGGCGGATATGTTGACACTGTCCGCAACAAGGGCGGGATAATATTTATCGTTCTGCGTGACAGAACGGGAGTAGTGCAGCTTACATTTGACGAAACCAGCGACAAGGCGGTATTTGAAAAGGCTTCGTCGTGTCATTCCGAATATGTTGTAATGGCAAAGGGGAACGTCCGTGAGCGCGAGAGCATAAATGAAAAGATCGCCACGGGACGGGTGGAGATCTTTGTTGAGGATCTTCGTATACTTGCAAAGGCACAGACTCCTCCATTTGAGATAGTTGACAACACAAACACCAACGAGGAGCTGAGGCTCAAATACCGTTATCTTGATTTGAGGAGAAAAACGCTTCAGGACAATATAATAACGCGCAGCAAAATTGCCAGATCCGCAAGGAATTATTTCTATGAAAACGGATTTATAGAGATCGAAACTCCTATGATGATAAAGTCCACTCCGGAGGGCGCGAGGGATTACCTTGTTCCGTCAAGAGTACACCCGGGGAAGTTCTATGCGCTTCCCCAGTCTCCGCAGATCTACAAGCAGCTTCTGATGATAGCGGGATTCGACCGCTATGTGCAGCTTGCAAGGTGCTTCCGCGATGAGGATCTCCGCGCCGACAGGCAGCCGGAATTCACACAGATAGATCTTGAGATGTCGTTTGTTGACGTGGAGGATATTCTTGAGATCGGAGAGGGATTTGTAAAGCGGATCTTCAAGGACGTTCTGGATATTGACATTCCCACTCCGCTGCCAAGGCTTACCTACACAGAGGCTATGGCGCGTTACGGCTCGGACAAGCCGGACACCCGCTTCGGAATGGAGATACAGGATATTTCGGAGCTTGTAAAGGGCTGCGGGTTCGGTGTGTTCACCTCGGCGATAGAAGCGGGCGGTTCGGTAAGAGCCATTGTGGCCAAGAACGCCGCAGGCGTTCTCACGAGAAAGGAGATCGACAAGCTCACGGAATTTGTAAAGGGCATAGGTGCAAAGGGACTTGCTTATGTTCGCTGGTCGGAGGACGTTCCTAACTGTTCGTTTGCAAAATTCATGGCTGAGGGCGAGCTTGACGGCATACTTAACGCACTCGGAGCGGAAAAGGGAGATGTAGTTCTCATTTCGGCGGATAAAAACAGCGTGGTTCTTCCCACTCTTGGAGCGCTCCGGCTTAAAGTCGGCAAGCAGCTTGACATTATTCCGGAGGGAAAATTCAATTTCCTGTGGATAACGGAGTTCCCGTTCTTTGAATATGACGAGGAAAGCGGTGAATGGCTTGCGATGCACCACCCGTTCACAATGCCTATGGACGAATGTCTGCAATATCTTGACAACGCTCCGGAAAAGGTTTTTGCAAAGGCATACGATCTTGTTCTCAACGGCACCGAGCTTTCCAGCGGTTCGATAAGGATCACGGACTATGAGCTTCAGCAAAGAATGTTCAAGGCTCTGGGGCTTACCGATGAAGAGATCGAGGCTAAATTCGGGTTCCTTGTAGACGCGTACAAATATGGAGCTGCGCCGCATGGAGGAATGGGTATCGGACTTGACAGGCTGGCAATGATAATGTGCGGGGCTGACAGCTTGCGTGATGTTACGGCGTTCCCGAAGGTTCAGAATGCTTCTGAGCTGATGTCCTCCTGTCCGTCTCCGGTGGATAAAGAAAGTCTTGATATTCTGGGAATTTCTATAAATTCGGATAAACAGTAACAGGCGGTTTTAACAATTTTGCGCCGCAGGCGCAAAATTGAAAAGCTGGTCGAGCCAGACAAAACCTTTGGTTTTGTTTTGCACAGACTTGCGGGGTC
>CANQZS010000237.1 GCA_947628385.1 uncultured Clostridia bacterium
CGAAAAACGAACTGCGTTCGTCTGCGCGGCAATGGGCTCAAACGACCGCAGGTCGTTTTCCCCTTAGACCCCGCAAGCTGAGCTCAGCTTGACCAGCTTTTCAATTTTGCGCCTACGGCGCAAAATTGTTAATTACGCATTAAAAAATGCAAGCTCCCTTGATAAGAAGCTTGCATTTAAATAATTCTTATACTACCGTCGGAGCGGGAACTGCACTGTGCTCCGAAACAGCCTCATTCTTGATGAGCTGAATGTTGTTGTAAACGTCCATGCCGGTTCCGGCAGGAATAAGCTTACCAATAATAACATTCTCCTTGAGTCCCTGCAGGTGATCGATCTTGCCCTTGATCGCCGCGTCGGTAAGCGCTCTCGTCGTCTCTTGGAACGACGCCGCCGACAGGAAGCTGTCAGAGTTGGAGGAAGCTTTCGTAATACCCTGAAGTACAGGTATCGTCGTAGCCAGAGTAAGACCCTCCTCGCCTGCATCAATACGCTTCTGGATCTCAGCGTTTATCTCGTCGATCTCCCTCTTGTCAACAAGAGAGCCCGGCAGCAGATAGCTTGAACCGCTTTCGTCGATCTTTACCTTTCTGAGCATCTGACGAACGATAACTTCAATATGCTTGTCGTTGATGTCAACACCCTGTAAACGGTAAACCTTTTGTACTTCTGTGATGATATAGTTCTGAACAGCCTGCTGTCCGTTTACCGCAAGAATGTCTCCCGGATTGATAGATCCCTCGGTAAGCGGCGCTCCGGCTTCCACCGTATCGCCCTCATGGACCTTGATCTTATATCCGTAAGGAACAGGATAATATTCCTCCGTGCCGGTCTCGGGATCGGTAATGATAACGTTCCTTATCTTCTTTATTTCCTCTATGCGGACGGTTCCTGCCATTCTGGAAATAATTGAAGCGTTCTTGGGACGTCTGCTTTCAAACAGCTCCTCAACACGCGGCAGACCCTGTGTAATGTCCTCCGCCGAAGCGATACCTCCCGTGTGGAAGGTTCTCATCGTAAGCTGAGTTCCCGGTTCACCGATGGACTGAGCCGCAATTACGCCTACCGCCTCGCCCACGGCAACAAGATTGTTATTTGCAAGGTTCGCTCCGTAGCATTTTGCACAAACGCCGTGCTTTGCCTTGCAGTTGAGAACGGAACGTATCTTCACCTTTTCAACTCCGCTGTCTACGACCTTCTGAGCGTCGGAATCATTCATAAGCTTTGTGTGGCTCATTATCAGATCGCCGGTAGCCGGATCTCTGAGATCCTCCAGCAGATAACGTCCGATAAGACGTTCCTTAAGAGGCTCGATCATTTCGTTTCCGTTCTTAATGGTGTAGATCTCTATGCCCTCGTCAGTTCCGCAGTCCTCCTCACGGATTATAACGTCCTGAGAAACATCAACAAGACGTCTTGTAAGGTAACCTGAGTCCGCAGTACGGAGAGCGGTATCGGCAAGACCCTTTCTCGCACCTCTGGAGGATATGAAGTATTCCAGAATGTTAAGACCCTCACGGTAATTCGCACGAATAGGCATCTCAATGGTAGAACCGGACGTATTTGCAATAAGTCCGCGCATTCCCGCAAGCTGACGTATCTGGTTGATACTGCCTCGGGCTCCGGAATCAGCCATCATGAATATAGGATTGTACTTGTCAAGACCGTCCTTAAGGGCAACTGTAACGTCGTCCGTAGCCTTGTTCCATATGTCGATGAATCTCTTGGATTTTTCCGCAGCGGAAATAAATCCCCTCTTATAGAGCTTGTTGATCTTTTCTACCTTAGCGTCGGCATCGGCGAGAATTTTCTTTTTCTCCTCAGGGATCTCCGCGTCGCATACCGCAACGGTTATAGCGGCTTTTGTAGAGAATTTGAATCCCAGAGCCTTTACCTTATCAAGCACCTCCGAGGTAGTTGCCGTTCCGTGGATACGGATACATCTTTCGATAATATCCGACAGCTGACCCTTTTTAACAAGGAAGTCTATTTCAAGATCGAATTGCTTATCGGAATTCGTTCTGTCAACATATCCCAGATTCTGAGGGATATTCTCATTGAATATTATTCTGCCCACAGTGCAGTCTATAAGCTTGGAAACGGTGCGTCCTCCAATATCCTTGGAGATCCTTACCTTTATAGGCGCGTGTATTGATACCACGCCCTCGCTGTAAGCCATAAGAGCCTCGTTTACATCGCGGAACACCTTTCCTGCGCCCTTTTCTATATAGTTGCCGTTCTCGTCCTTATCCTCTTTTTTCATAGTCAGATAGTAAGAGCCGAGGACCATATCCTGAGACGGGACTGCAACAGGACGACCGTCCGATGGTTTGAGCAGGTTATTTGCCGCAAGCATAAGGAATCTTGCTTCTGCCTGCGCCTCAGCGGAAAGCGGAAGGTGTACAGCCATCTGGTCACCGTCAAAATCGGCGTTGAATGCTGAACATACAAGCGGGTGGAGCTTGATTGCACGTCCCTCAACAAGTATCGGTTCAAAAGCCTGAATACCAAGACGGTGCAGTGTAGGGGCACGGTTAAGCATTACAGGGTGGTCTTTGATAACGTCCTCAAGAGCGTCCCATACTTTATTATCTGCACGGTCAATCAGTTTTCTTGCGGACTTGATATTTGCAATTGCCTTTTTATCGACAAGTCTTTTGAGTACAAACGGCTTGAAAAGTTCGAGAGCCATTTCTTTCGGAAGTCCGCACTGATACATTTTGAGTTCAGGACCTACGACAATAACAGAACGTCCCGAATAGTCAACACGTTTACCGAGAAGATTCTGTCTGAAACGTCCCTGTTTACCTTTCAGCATATCTGAAAGCGATTTCAATGCACGGTTGCTCGGACCTGTAACAGGTCTGCCGTGTCTGCCGTTGTCGATGAGAGCATCTACAGC
>CANQZS010000238.1 GCA_947628385.1 uncultured Clostridia bacterium
TAAGCCGCAAAGCGGCTTCAAGAGGGGGCTGCCTCTGCGAAAACCAAACTTCGTTTGGCTGAGGGCGCCCCCTTAAATTTACGTTTATTGCTTTTTAAATCTTGCCAAACAGCCCAGTGAGCTGTTTGGCAACACATAGCAATAAATTTTATTTAAAATAATCTAATTGTTTTGTCATGCTTTTAAACAGTCCGGTGGACTGTTTAAAAATTAATTTAATATGTTTTTATACAGAATGAAGCATTACGCATAAGAGATGATATATGCCTGCGGGGGCTCCCCGCAATATATCGTCACGGTAAAAGAAATATTTAATGGAAAAAGATAAAGCTTGGAGTGTGAATATCCTCTAAAGAAATATTCGCCTCCAAGGTTTTGTATTGCTCGATCCTATAAAAAAGTTTATTATAAAAGCAAATCCCCTCTTAAATGGATAAGAGATGATATACGCCTGCGGGGGCTCCCCGCAATATATCGTCACGGTAAAAGAAATATTTAATGGAAAAAGATAAAGCTTGGAGTACGAATATCCCCTAAAGAAATATTCGCCTCCAAGCTTCAGCTTGGTCGAGGTGACGGGACTCGAACCCACGGCCTCTGCGTCCCGAACGCAGCGCTCTACCAAACTGAGCCACACCTCGATAATTTTTCATAACTACATTATTATAACACATATCCTCCGGATTGTAAAGAGATTTTTCAAAATTTTAATATTTTCAAGGCGTATGTTTCCAAATTGTAACAATTCGGTTTCGGAATAGTTACTAAAGCGCCGCAGATCCGTTAAACTGTAATCAAAATGTAATTGAATTTTGCAGGAAAAAATGTTATAATATACTTAAACCTGTAAATTGCCTATATAATTCTATAGAAAGGACGGCAGATAATGACGGGGAAAAAATATATTTTAAAGCTGATGGCATTATCCGCTCTTTGCCTTGCGCTTGCGTGCTGTGCATCCGGAAAAGACGCTCAGCCGGAGATAACGTCCGTCTATTCCGGAAGAGCTTCAAACTACGTCAAGAGCAATCCGGTGGCTAACAGTCTGGAGGAATCGGTGGAGGAACCGCCGTTCAGCTCATATACCTACGATTTCAAGGTCTATGAAAACAACTATATGCTTACCGTCGATCCCGACGATAAGAGAACGGGTCTTGTCCTTACTCTGGAGGATAAGGATTTCGGATTTTCTACCTTTAACGTGATCCCTCCCGACGGATATGTGGTAAATCTTCCGTATTCACAGAATGACGCGAGTACGGTTTGTACGGTGATAAAGGGAACGGAAAATGAAAATTCACTTCCGGATCTGCTTAAAATAGACTTTTATCTCGCTTCCTTTGAAGACGAAAGTCTGCCGTATTCGGTGAGCAGGCTGTATACCGTTTCCGGAGGTACGCTAAAGGAATTCAAAGTATACGATATGCGCGGCGGGGACGGCTCAGACGAAAGAAAAGCACTGGGCTACATTCCGGAAAGCGATATTTTTCAGCCGGAGACCGGAAAATTCATGGCGGATCCAAAGGTCACGCAGAATGATGACGGCAGCCTTGAAGCTTCTATCGTAACATATACGCTGGATATGGATAAAATGGAGATCTATTGCCGGAATGAGCCGTGTACAATAGATTCACCCCTTTATTACGGATATGCGGCATATGCGGTGGCGGGAAATATCTACCGGTATTTCAAGGATACGAGCCTTAATGTTTCGGATTATGAAAATTATGTTGAGGTAATGTCGGCGGACGGCAATTCCAGCCAGTATTTCTTTAAAGTGGACGATCCGAGGTTCTCAACGGTCGCAGAGCTCCGCAGCTATGCTGAAAAATATTTCGATAAGAGCATTGTGGACGAAATGTTCCTTTCCGCGCCCCAGCAGTACCGCGATATAGACGGCGAGCTCTATACCATCGTCGGCGACGGCGGCTATAACGCGACCTTGGGCAGGATATTTATAACCGAGCTTGAGGAAAACGACGACGGCGGAAAAAGGATCATGACTTACCGCACCAAGCAGGAAAAATTCAACGAAGAGCACGAATTGACAGGCTATGTTGACGGTGGAGACTTTACTCTGGAGATCAATGACAGTGAAACAGGGTTCCTTATAACTCAGTACCGCTATCCTAACAGCTGAATATGAAAAAGCCGTCTGCCGCAGATCATTCCGCGGCGGACGGTTTGTTTGTCAGGGCGCTTTTCATAATATCTATGACGCGCTGCATAAGATCAGCCGGCTTTTCGCCTTTCATTTTTACGGCAATGTAGGAGCGTTCCCCGCCGTTGACGGTAACACGTCCCTTAAAGGCTGAGGTGAGTGCCTGTATCTGTTCCATAACGGCGCTTCGGAGATAAAAGAACATTATGTCGTTCCGCTGGGAAATTTCGGTAATGGTAAGCTCTCCCGCCATATTCCTTATAAGAGAAATGTTTATAAGTCCCTGTATAGATTTGGGGGGATCGCCGTAGCGGTCGATAAGCTCGTCTATAAGATCAAGACTGTCCTCCTTGGTCCTCAGAGCGGCTATCTTACGGTAAATATCTATCCTGCCAGAAAGACTTTCAATATAGCTGTCGGGAATATGCGCGTCGGTCTGAATGTCGATAAGGCAATCCTCCGGCTTGGCGGGGGGAGCTTCTCCCTTTTCCTCGGCAATGGCTTCGTTCAGGAGCTGTAAATACATATCGTATCCTACCGCTTCCATGTGACCGTGCTGCTTTCCTCCTAAGATAGAGCCCGCGCCGCGGATCTCCAGATCACGCATTGCTATGCGGAACCCGCTGCCGAACTGAGTAAATTCCCTTATAGCGTCAAGACGGCGGGAGGCTATCTCGGTAAGGGCTTTTCCTCTGCGGAATGTAAAATACGCAAAGGCTCTCCTGCTTGAACGTCCCA
>CANQZS010000239.1 GCA_947628385.1 uncultured Clostridia bacterium
CCCTTGACCCCGCGAGCTGGGCTCAGCTCGACCAGCTTTATATTTTGCGCTTCGCGCAAAATAGTAATCACTTTTTCTACAGACAGAACTGATCTGCGGTCAGCAACCGAGCTTTATATAAAAGCTAAGAGCTGAAATGCTTTAGGTTCAGCCATAATGAAAGGAGGCGGATCGTTCCGTATGGGATATAGTCATGAAAGAATAAAAAGAAACGCAAAATTGTTTTACAAGCTGAATACCGGCAGCTCCATAGCCGCGCAGGTAATATATATAGCGGTGGTTATGGCAGCTTCCTTGGCATTGGGCTTACTTGTCACGATCCTTTCAGTCGTGATGTCGATCTTTGGGATCGTGGGAGGCGTTACCGGATCCTTGTCTTTGGGAGCGGTAGCAGTGTTCCTTGCGGTGATACTGCTGTTTGCGGTTTTATATCTGGCGTTTGCCATGGGTACATACGTGCTGTTCATGGGAGTGAAAAACTGGTACAGGAACTCTATTTACCGCAAGACATCGTTATCCGAAATTTTTATAGTATTCATGAAAGGGCGCTTCTGGGGAAGCTTGGGAACGGTCATGCTGACTTTGCTTTATACTTCGCTGTGGGGACTGCTTTTCGTGATCCCGGGCATAGTGAAATATTACAGCTATTCGCAGGCAACGTTCATAAAGGCGGAAAATCCCGATATTCCCGCTTCAAGGGCGATAGAGCTGAGCAAAATAATGATGGACGGTCATAAGACCGATCTTTTCTGCTTGCAGATAAGCTTTATAGGCTGGTTCCTGCTTTCGGGTCTGACGTATAATATTCTGGGGATAGTTTATGTATTTCCGTATTATTATGCGGCTATGGCGTTTGCCTATGAGGAGATAAAAGGCGACGCTGCTTCAAGAGGGATAATAAATATTGATGAGATCGCCGGCGGAAGCTTTCAGCAAAATATGTAAAAATGCACAATGTAAACGTTATTATTTGTTGCAAAATTGATATAGATTTTTAAGGAATTTTATTGTATAATTAGGGTACAATATTATATTGCAGAAATTATATTGCAAAATCAAAATGAAATTTGGAGGAATTTATTATGAAGATCAGAAAGATACTTGCTGCTATAGCTGCTTCCGCAGTTGCAGCATCCGCAATGGCTGTTTCCGCTTCTGCTCTGGCTGACGGTCAGAAAGCATATGGATTCGGCGGCGCTCAGGTAGGATGGGACATTGACGTTGACGGCGATGAAGAGGCTGATATTATCGGCGGTGCTAACGGCGATCAGTGGATCGGTACTATTGATCCTGCTACAGGTGCAGGTTCAATAAAGATCCCCTGCACAGCAGGCGATCTTGTTGAAGTTACTTGCCAATCTTGGGAGTCCATCACAGATAAGCCTATTTTCACAATTACAGTTGACGGTACAGCTTATGATTGCTACTACAATCAGCCTGTTGCCATCACAGTTCCCGACAGTGTACAGTCTACACTGACCGCTGATATTCAGTGGGCAGTTGTTGATGAAACACAGACTGAAGACGGTAACTACAATGACTGGTGCGGCAACTATGTTGTTGTAACAGCTGGCGGCGGTGCTGCTGCAGCTGCTCCCGCTGAAGATGCTGCTCCTGCTGAAGACGCTGCTCCTGCTGAGGGCGAGACAACTGCTCCTACAACAGGAAACGTTCCTGCTGCTGTTATGGCTTCCGTAATGGCTGTTGCAGGTGTTGCAGTAGTTGCTTCCAGAAAGAGAAAGTAATTTCTGAATTATAATTTGTAAAAAAAGCTTGTCCTTTTGGGCAAGCTTTTTTATTTGTCAAAAACAGAACAGTTGACATTTTTCTAAAAAAATTGTATAATTGATACATATTGAATTTGTGGAGGGAGATCCATTGAAGCTGAAATTGCTGATAGCAGCGGCGGCTGCGGCAGTGACAATATCTGCGGCAGGACTGAGTGCTTTTGCCGCTCAGGATACGGGAGCATTTGCCGACGGCACGGCATATCTTAACCTGAATAAGATAGATTGGACAGATTTTCAGGCGGAATATAATAATGCCGAAATTATAGGGAACGGTACGTATACCGTCTCGATGACAGCTTCGGAAGCCGTTGATCTTGGACAGTTCAATGCTCTTGAGATCATTAACGGGGAAGAGGATTTCGGCTCGGAATACACCGTCACCATAGATTCTGTCAGGATAAACGGTAAGGAGAAAAGGTCAGCGGAGAGCTATACCTGTTCTGCTGACGGCGACGCCGTTACTACAAGGGTAAATATTTATAATGAATGGAACGATCCGGACGGCGCCGAGAACAGCGCGGGAGTTCCCGACTGCCGCTCCGCAGACGGGGATATTGCAAGCAAGTCCGCAAGGATAATTTCTGCGGACGATCTTGTGGGAATAAAAAGCTTGGAGGTCACATTCACGGTTTCGGGGATAAAGGAGAGCAATTCCGATCTTGCGGAGAGTGCGGTAAATACAGCGGAACAGGAAACGGAAGCTCCGGAAGAGACAGCCGCTGAAAGCGGCGAGGCTCCGTCGGAGGAAGCGCCTCCTGCGGAGAATGAAACTAAGGTACCTGCCACGGGGAACGTTCCTGCTGCTGTTATGGTTTTTGCAATGGCTGTTTCAGGCGTCACGGCAGCTGTTTCCGGAAAGAGAAAGTAATTTATGGATCATAATATGTAAAAAAAGCTTGTCCTTTTGGGCAAGCTTTTTTGTTTGTTTAAAACATATTTAAATTGATTTTAAAACAGTCCACCGGACTGTTTTAAAAGGCTTACATAACATAAGTCTTTAGTTTAAGGGGAACGCTCTCTCTTGCAGAGCGTTCCCCTCTTGCAAACAGCTGCGCAGTTTGCAATTCACCCCTT
>CANQZS010000240.1 GCA_947628385.1 uncultured Clostridia bacterium
GCAGTCATCGTCCGCTCTTACGCTTCAGTATGAAAGTCCCCGCGTATCAGAGTACGATCTTCCCGAAAAGCCGTCGGAACACGGCGGCAGAAGCTACAAGGCGCTGAATTTCAGCGAACAGAAAGGATTCTGGATAACATATCTGGAATACGCTTCTATGCTGAAAAACAGATCTGAGGATTCATTCCGTAAGGCTATAGGAGAATGTTTTGACAACATTGCCGGACTCGGATTCAATACCGTTTACGTTCAGGTAAGAGCTTTCGGAGACGCATATTATGATTCGGAGCTTTTTCCATCGGGAGAACAGTATTCCGGTACCATCGGTTCGGGAAGCAGCTTTGACGCTCTTGAAACAATGATCCAAGAGGCTCACGAAAGAGGACTTTCTATCCATGCTTGGGTAAATCCCATGCGCCTTATGACGTCCTCTCAGATACAGGGAATAAGCGATAAATTTACAATCAAAAAATGGTATGACAGCGACGATCTCAACGGCACATACATAGTAAAGTCCGGAGACAGATGGTACCTCTCGCCTGCCTACAGCGAGGTAACGGATCTTATCGCGGACGGTATATCGGAGATCGTTTCAAATTACGATGTGGACGGTATACAGATAGACGACTATTTCTACCCCACTACAGACAGCAGCTTTGACAGCGCGGCATATTCCTCATCCGGAACGAGCCTTTCGCTTTCTGACTGGAGGATCTCAAACGTGAACAAAATGGTCAGAAAGCTTTATAAGGCGGTACATTCCGCAAATCCCACCGCAGTTTTCGGCATATCGCCTCAGGGCAGCATAGAAAACGACTACAGCGAGGCTTACGCCGACGTCAGATCATGGTGCTCAGAAAGCGGATACTGCGACTATATCCTGCCGCAGGTATATTTCGGATTCAGCAATGCGGCTCTTCCGTATGCGGACGTTATCTCCGTCTGGGACGGAATGATCGGCAATTCCGGAGTAAAGCTCGTGATCGGTCTTGCCGCTTACAAAATAGGCGCTGAGGACAGCTATGCCGGAGCAAAGGGCAGGAACGAATGGATAGACAGCAGCGATATTATATCAAGACAGATGAAGCTTGCGGAAGCTCTCGGCAACTATGGAGGAGTCGCATTATACAGATACGATTCCGTGTTCAGACCCTCCTCCGACGTGGCTGAACAGGTAAGTAAAGAAATAAAAAATATAGAAAAATAGATCGTATGAACACAAGACTGAAAAAGAAAGGAATGCGGAAATTGAAAATAAATATCCGTAAAATTCTCGGTGTTATCACCGCTATGGCTATGACTGTCCCAATATATGCGGATCCTGTCATAATAAAGGGATTTTCCTCATATGCTGAAAACGACGCAGTCTATGCCGAACAGCCGGAAATAAACAGGGACGAGGATCTTCCCGCATTTGAAGAGCCGGAGACAGCTCCTATGTACAGCTTCCCCGAGCAGATGCGCGGGGCGTACATAACGCCGGGCATAGATTATGCTGCCGCCGAGGACGGCGAAACTCTTACCGACGAGGAGATCTTCAGCAGTGTTGAAGCTATGCTCGATACCGCCGAGGAAAATAAGCTGAATTCCATAATAATCCGCACTGACAGCAATGGAAAAATATTCTACAATACCGATCTCAACCGTACTGTAGAACGTTCCCTGATAGAATATGCTATCGACGGCGCAAAGGAACGCGGCTTTTATGTATATCTGAATTTCAGCCTTGATACGGCGCTTGCAGCACTTGAGGATATGGAGCTGCGATCACGCATAGACAGGCTCGCGATAATAGTTCACAGCTTTACGGTCAAATATCCGGTAGACGGCATAATACTGGACGGATATTATTCCTCCAAGGATAATTCCTCATTCAACGACTACATAAAAAACGGTTCGGGAATAGGCTTTGACAACTGGCTGCTTGACAACGGAGCGTATGTATTCAGCCTTGCAGCAGACGCTGTAAGACGGACAAATAATACCGTTCCCGTAGGTATCGCGCTGAACGACGTATGGGCAAATTATACCACCAATGAAAACGGTTCGGAAACATCAGTAAGCTTTGAAGCTCTCACCGACGGTTACGCCGATACAGTCAGCTATATACAAAAAGGCTATGCGGATTTCATAATGCTGAAAGCCGAGGGATCGCTTTCCGACAGCGACATTCCCTTTGACAGCATAGTCGGCTGGTGGGACGGTCACGCTCAGGAAGCCGGTATCCCACTTTATGTTCATCATATGAACGATCTGGTATGCACCGACGCAGAGGGCTGGGATTCCCCCGACGAGCTTGTAAAGCAGGTCATAGCCGCCTCCGATCACGGTTCATATCACGGAAGCGCCTTTGATTCCCTATCATCTCTTGAAAATAATATTATGGAATCCACAAGCGTTCTTATGAAGCATTACGATGATGAGATAGACTTAGAGGGACTTAACAGCGAGCTTGAAATGACTCTTCCTCAGAAAACCACCTTCAAGACAGAAGAGCCTACAGTGATCTTTGCCGGATCGTTTGATCCGAATTTCCCCGTTTATTTTCAGGGAAAAGAGATCGAGCTCAACGAGGCGGGAAGATTCTATTTTACCGAGGATCTGGACGTCGGGGTAAATACCTTTAAGTTCCAGAGCAAAGCCAAGGTCATAACATACAAGATAACAAGAACAGTAAACGTTATAAAGAGCGTTTCCCCCTCCGACAGCACCATGCGGATAGAGGAACGTTCCACCGTAGCCCTGAGTGCAATTGCCTATAAGGGATCCTCCATAACCGCAAGCATAAACGGAAAAAGCGTTTCACAAAAAGAAGAAGACGGTCAGCTTGACGAGCTTGATCCTAATTCAAGCTA
>CANQZS010000241.1 GCA_947628385.1 uncultured Clostridia bacterium
TTTCCTCGCCGCTGTATGGAAGTTTTTTCCGCTGCGGCGGCTTTGCCGTATCGGAATATAAGTGTAACTGCGGGCTGTGATATATCTTCACAGCCTTTTTGTTTTTAAAATATTCATGTCGGAGGTATTTTATGTTAAAAAAAGTTGCTGTTATCATGGGAAGTGACAGCGATCTTCCCGTTGTAAAGGCTGCGATAGCCGAACTCAAAAGCTACGGCGTTCCCTATGAGGTCCATGTAATGTCGGCGCACAGAACTCCGGAAATGGCTTCGGAATTTGCCGCAAATGCTGCTAAGAACGGCTTCGGCGTAATTATATGCGCTGCGGGAATGGCTGCTCATCTTGCCGGAGTTATTGCGGGACATACAATTCTTCCGGTTATAGGGATCCCCATAAAATCAACGTTTGAGGGGCTGGACGCTCTGCTCGCCACAGTGCAGATGCCGTCGGGGATACCGGTTGCCACAGTTGCGGTAAACGGGGCAAAAAATGCGGCTATCCTTGCAATACAAATGCTTGCGCTGAACGACGAGGGATTGACCGAAAAGCTTCTTAAAGCAAAGCAGGATATGATAGACGGCGTTATCGAAAAGGATAGGAAGCTTCAGGCTTCTTTGGACGATATTCTTAATGCGAAATAAGGTATTTTACAATGAATGGAAAATATTCGGCAATACTTTTTGACCTTGACGGAACGCTTACCGATTCGTCGCCGGGGATCCTCGGCTGCGTCCGGTACGCTCTTGAAAAAATGGGTAGGGAAGTTCCCGAGGAAACGCTGCTGAACGGCTTTCTCGGACCTCCGCTGGTTTATTCTTTTACCCAATACTGCGGAATGACCTCGGAGGAAGCTCGTCAAGCCGCCGAGCTTTACAGGGGAGTCTACAAGGATCAATGCGTTATAGGAAATTCACTTTATAACGGCATTTATGAGCTTCTTGAACAGCTTAAAAAGGCAGGAAAGCTCCTTGCGGTCGCAACTACAAAGCCTCAGGTCATTGCGGATAAGATAGTGGAGCATTTCGGGATAAAAAGGTTATTTGACGCGGTCTGCGGAGCTGATCCGGACGGTTCAAGCGGCGAAAAGGCGGGAGTTATCCGTGAAGCCGTTAAAAAGCTGAGGATCACCGATCTCGGACAAGTCCTGATGATCGGAGACAGGTTCTATGACATAGATGGCGCTAAAGAAGTCGGCGTAGCTTCCGCAGGAGTGCTTTACGGCTACGGAAAACCCGGAGAGCTTGAAAAAGCAGGCGCGGACTATATTTTCGGGAACGCAAGGGAAATTGCGGAATTTATTTTAAGTTAATATTGATCTGATATAAAATCATAGGAGGAATAATTTTATGGAAAATATTGTTAAAGGCGAGCAGCTTTACGAGGGCAAGGCTAAAAAGGTTTTTGCCACAAACGATCCCGATCTCGTTATCGTTGACTACAAGGACGATGCAACGGCTTTCAACGGCGAAAAGAAAGGCACTATCCGCGGCAAGGGCGTTGTAAACAACAAAATGACAAACTATATGCTTGGTCTGCTTGAAAAGGAGGGTATCCCTACACATCTTGTAAAGGAGATCAGCGACAGGGAGACCATTGTCAAGAAAGTGGAGATAGTTCCTCTGGAAGTCATTGTCAGAAATGTTGCGGCAGGATCTTTTTCCAAAAAGCTGGGAATTGCCGAGGGAACTCCTCTCAAACAGCCTACTCTTGAATTCAGCTACAAGAATGATGAGCTTGGCGATCCGTTCATAAACAGCTACTATGCTCTCGGTCTTGGTCTTGCAACTCAGGAGGAGATCGACACAATTTCAAAGTATGCGTTCGCGGTCAACAGCTTTATGCTGAAATTCTTTAAGGAACACAATATCGACCTTATAGATTTCAAGATAGAATTCGGAAGATTCCACGGAAAGATCCTCCTTGCCGATGAAATTTCTCCCGATACCTGCCGCTTCTGGGACAGCACCACACATGAAAAGCTGGACAAGGACAGGTTCCGCAGAGATATGGGCGGAGTTGAAGAGGCTTATCAGGAAATGATGAAGAGAATTTTCGGAGAATGATCTAATAATTGGGAGAATGATATATGGGCGGTTTCTTTGGAGCAGCATCACTGAACGACTGCATAAGCGACGTATTTTTCGGAACAGACTACCATTCTCATCTTGGAACACGACGCGGCGGAATGACCTCATATTCACCCGAACTGGGATTTCAGAGGAATATCCACAGTATCGAGAACTCGCCGTTCCGCACAAAGTTTGAAAAGGATATTGAGACTATGCGGGGAAACCTTTGCATAGGCTGCATAAGCGATACCGATCCCCAGCCTATATTGCTGCGCTCAAAGCTCGGTCTTTATGCTGTCTGCACGGTAGGCATAATCAATAACGACACGGAAATAAGGCAGGAATTCCTTGATAACTGCTTGGCAAGCTTTGAAACAATGAGCAGCGGAAAGGTGAATTCCAGCTCCCTTGTGGGGGCGCTGATCTCACAAAGGGACTCGTTTGTGGACGGCATACGCTATGCTCAGGAAAAGGCAGACGGTACGCTGTCACTTATGATACTTACCGAGGACGGGATCATCGCCGCAAGGGACAAGCGCGGGCGGCTCCCCATAATCGTGGGAAAGCGAGAGGACGGGTATTGCTTCTCCTTTGAATCCTTTGCGTTCCAGAAGCTTGGCTATGAAACATACAGAGAGCTTGCTCCCGGAGAGATAGTAAAGATCACTCCCACAAGCTGCGAAACACTGAGCGCAGGCTATGAGAATATGAAAATATGTACGTTCCTTTGGACATATTACGGCTATCCTAATTCGATATACGAGGGCGTGACGGTCGAGAC
>CANQZS010000242.1 GCA_947628385.1 uncultured Clostridia bacterium
GGGCTGCGACAATGAGGGCTGCACGGTACAGACTACGGCAGGTTCTCATAAGCTGACAGCCACCGGCGACTGTACTCTGGGGTACCACTGCGACGTCTGCGGCGCGTCTGGTCTCAATGCTCAGTCGGAGCATAGCTACAGCACCGAAGCAATTCCCTACATCTCCGGTACGGAACACGTTTACATCTGCACAAATAAGGATTGCATACAGGGCATAATGGAAGCTCACACTCCCACCGAAAGCGACGACTGCACCGTGCCTGTAAAATGCTCGGTATGTGAAGAGATCCTGAAAACAGCAAATGAAAATCACACCTTTGGCGATACATATACCGTCACTGCACAGGGACATGAATATCACTGCCTGAATGATGACGGCAATTGTACCGGCGTGAAAATAGTTCCTCACACCATTCCGGTAGATGACGGCGACTGCACAACTGCGGTAAAATGCTCCGTCTGCGGATATACAGAGGTAGAAGCTCATGCAGCGCACAATTTTGACAACTGGGAGGACATCGGCGACGGTTATCATTCCAGAGAATGTCAGACATACGGCTGTGAAGTTATGGAACAGGCAGAGCATGACCTTGATCCTGATACAAACATCTGCAAGATCTGCCATTCCGGAGCCGCTCCCGAGCCGGACGGCGAGACTTCCTACGACGAGAAAAATTCCTTTGTGAATGAGGAAGCCGGCGCTGAGGTCGTAAAGGAATTTGCCAAAGACGGTTTTGTTTATAAGAACACCGGCGAACTGGTCTCCCCTGACGATCAGATCGTTCTTTCGGTAACGCAGACAGAGCTTGAACAGAATACGCAGGAACAATTCTCAGATGACTTTTCCGATGAGGAGATAAAAGCCGTTTACGATATTTCACTATTATGCAACAGCATTGAGATCGAGCCGACCGGCATTATCAGGGTGACAATTACAACACCTGAAAGCGTTGCCGGAAAAATGATAAAGCTTTATCGTCTTGAGGAAAACGGCACTTTCACGAATGTTTATGACGGCATGGCAGGAAGAATCAGCTTTTATACCGATCATCTGAGCACTTATGTACTATCGGTTGAAAAAGAGCTTCCTCCTGCTGAAAGTAGTGATCCTCCCGCCGAAAGCGATACGCCGTCCTCGTCGGGATCTTCCTCCACAGGGTATCCGAACTACGTTGTTCTTCCAATGGGTGGAACCAACAACAGCGGCAGCAATTCAGAGCCTGAGGACGTAAGCTCCCACGCAAGCGTATCCGAATCCGATAAAAGCATGGAGGAAAGCAGTGCATCATCTTATGCATATTCCGCAGGAATACTGCTGATACTTTGTGCAGCGGCGCTTGTGATAATAAAAGAAAAGTATTCCGAAAAATAAGAGCTTTTTAACAGACAGGAAAAACGAACAATAACAGCAATACCTCCTATGGTAAAATAAAGCCATAGGAGGTATTTTTATATCAGGAAGCTATAGAAAAAATCAATTTATTGTTTTTCTGCAAATTGCCTGTTTATTCCCGAGATCCTTATGTAATAGCTTGACAAAAGTACAACATCTGCACCAGCCCATGCAAGGACTTCCGCCCAGAAAAGTCCCTCCGTTCCTATAAGCTTCGGGAGAAAAATAATTGTCGTTATGCGCATGATAAGCTCCGCGCCGCCCGATACCATAGGCATGACCGTATCTCCAAGCCCCTGCAATGATGAGCGGTAAATATGCAGAAGATAAAGTATCGGCAGGAACGTCGCCATAATGCAAAGATAATGATATGCAATTTCAATAGCAGCAGCTGCGTCCTGCGGTTCTCCTGAAATAAATGCTCCCACAATATCTCTGCCGAAAAGGAACATTGCCGCGCTGATAACGGCCGCCGTCACAACACCCATTATCACTCCGGTATGTACGCCTTTGCTTATGCGCTTTATCTGTTCCGCGCCGTAATTCTGTCCCACATATGTTGTCAGTGCAAATCCATATGAAATAGCTGCAATTTCAAGTATTCCGTAAAGCTTATTTGTAGCCGTAAATCCCGCAATATATAAAACGCCGTAGCCGTTTATAACAAATTGCACTACCAGTCCGCCCACCGAAATTATTACATTCTGAAATGCAAAGGGCATTGCAAGCTTCATAAGTTCTGCGGCAAGCTCCTTGTCAAAATGCTGTTCCGCTTTCGGAGTACGTATTATTTCTATCTTCCTTAATGAAAAGTAACATATTACCGCCGATAATGCCTGACCGATCAATGTAGCAGCGGCAGCGCCCGCAACTCCCCAGCGGAAAACAATTACAAATAAAAGGTCAAGAGCAATATTGCATATTGACGCGATTATCATGGCTTTCAAGGGTGTTTTGCTGTCGCCAAGCGAACGCAGAACGGACGCTACAAAATTATATGCCATTACGATCGGAACGCCCGCAAAAATTACGCTCAGATATTTTACCGTTATGGGAAATATTTCGGCAGGCGTATTCAACAAACGCAGAACAGGTCTTAAAGCGGCAAATGCAAGGCAAAGTATTCCCGCCGCGCATATTATCGAAAGCATAATTGATATAGTGTAGGTTTTTTTGAGTTTTTCCGTATCATTTGCTCCGAAATCCTGCGCAATGCGAATCGAAAATCCCTGTGCAAATCCTTGTACCATACTGAGAACGAGCCAGTTGAGCCATTCGCCGTTTCCGATAGCAGCCAGCGCATTCAGACCGAGTACCTTTCCGACGACCATGGAATCCACCATAGTATAAAGCTGCTGAAAAACATTTCCCACCATAAGCGGCAATGCAAAAGAAAAGAGTATCTTTAACGGAGATCCGGAAGTCATATTTTTTACCGTTTGCATAGTATTCACCA
>CANQZS010000243.1 GCA_947628385.1 uncultured Clostridia bacterium
CCTGTATATCAGGGGAAGCTCCACATTTTCCCGCGCTGTAAGTCCCGGGATAAGGTTAAAACTCTGGAAAATAAATCCAATATCACGATTACGTATGCCGGTAAGCTCCTTATCCGAAAGAGAGCCTACATTTTTGCCGCACAATATATATTCGCCGGAGGTCTGCGTATCAAGACAGCCGATAATATTCATCAGCGTTGACTTTCCCGAGCCGGAAGCTCCTGCTATCGCCACGAATTCCCCCTTGTCTATGCTCAGTGAAACGTCTCTCAGAGCGGAAACGGTATTTTCACCGTCAACATACAGCTTTGAAATATTTTTAAGTTCCATCAATGGCATTGTGATCGTTCCTTTCAAGTACAGATCCGCAGGAACGCCTATACCGTCAGGCGGCACCGGCTCTCCCTGCAGTGCTGCCTATATTTTCCCTTGTTTTCCGGAATTTATACAGCGGTACATGAACATTGCCGAAACATCAGGGCGCGGTCATAATTTCCTGACCTCTCCGCAAATATCCGGTTCAAGAAAGCTTTTTATCTTATATCCGGCAATATCCGACTCCATGACCATTTCAAGGGTTTTCCTTACAGTATCTCCCAGAGCGGGCAGAAACGTGCCCGAGGCGTCGTCTATTGCGGTATAAAGCTCCGGATCCTCCCTTACTTTAAGGATAACTCCTCCGGTGCCGAAAACGAATTTTAATATCTTCGCGCAGCTTGTTTCGGTAAAGCAAACAGTGACCTTAAGAACGGGTATATCGTCCTCATCAAGCGTAAGAGAAGCGCATATCCCTATGCGGAAAACATCTCCGCGCTTTTCAAATTCCGTATAAGCGGGCTTCTCAGCAAAGCTGAGGGGAATATCATGGTACTCATCGTCTCCGGAAATTCTCATTATCAGCGAATCTCCCCTGACAAAAAATGCCGCCGAATTTATACCGCTTTCAAAGCTGCCGTTCATTACCTGTATCAGCAGCGGCAGAACGCCCGCGCGGTTGTTTTCAAAAACGATCTCATGTCCCGCAAGTATCGCCGCCGCAGGAGGGATCTCATCGGAGGGCTTTTCATTGCGCAGTGAAAATATCCCACGCCGCAGCTTTTCCGCAAATGACGGCGCGGAGCCCTCGGAAAGGCTTTTTCCGAACCTTGCTCCGGCAAGGGAATTCCTCAGAGCCGCCGCGTCGGAATACCGCAGCTCCTTTATCGGAGCGTCGCTGAAATTCCTGTCGTCCGAAGCAAATCCGCTGACTATGTTCAGCAGTCTGCCCTGTGGAAATACTCCGGAGCTTCCGGAATTCAAAGCGATCACCATATTTCTTTTTGGAAAAACATAAACGTTCTGACCGAACATTCCGCTGAAAAGATAGCCGAGACCGTTTTTCATTATCCATATCTGATAGCCGTAACCGTTCCTGTCAACATTGTTGGGAACGTCGATCCTTTTGGAGGTGGAATCCGCTATCCATTCCGGATCTATGAGCGTTCTGCCGCGCCATAGACCGCCGTTCAGATAAAGCTGTCCCAATTTTGCATAATCAAGTATGCTCAGGTAAAGTCCCCAACCGCCCTTTTCTATTCCGTGCGGACATTTTTCCCAATAAAAATTATTTATGCCGAGAGATCCGAAAAGATATTTTTTCAGGAATTCTGAAAGAGACATACCCGATCTTCTGCATATTGCCGCCGAAAGCATATAGGTATTAAGGCTGTTATAGTGGAATTTTTCTCCCGGCTCGAACATCACCTCAGAGGAAAGGAAATTCCTTATCCAATCGGAGCTCATCAGTGCCTTTGCCTCATTAAAGGAAGCTCCGGAGGACATTGTTAGCAGATGCTCAACGGTTACCCTTTTCATTTTTTCGCTTGTTTTTCCCGAGATCTCATCATAAAAAATATCGGATATTTTTTCGGAAATATCCAATAAATTATTTTTCACAGCAATTCCCACAGCCATAGAAACCACGCTTTTGCTCATGGAATGTGAAACATGGGGAGTATTTATTTCATAAGGCGACCAAGCGGATTTTGCGATCAATTTTCCGTTCCGCAGCACCGCGGCAAGATGCGGAGAGATCCCCTTTTCCGCAGAAATTTCAGCAAACATTTTCAACAGCGCCGCCGAATCTACGCCCGTTTGTTCCGGAATAAGCTCTTCAAAAGCGCCGTCGGTCAAGGATCCCTCAAGCCTCGGCTTCTGCGGGATATATACCTTATTTGTTTCCGAACCGTTCGCAAGGCTGTATATCCAATCAAGAGCTTCAAGCTGTTTTTTTTTATCCATTTCCGCACCTCTTTCATATTTTGCATTAAGATCGCATTAAAAAAGTATATGCGGAGATATGTTTGAAAATTCGCCAAAGCTGTAACTGAGCAGTTCGTTTGGCTGAGGGCGCCCCCTTGAATTAACTGT
Source organism: uncultured Clostridia bacterium (assembly GCA_947628385.1). Taxonomy (GTDB): domain Bacteria; phylum Bacillota; class Clostridia; order Oscillospirales; family Ruminococcaceae; genus RGIG8773. The sequence goes on from CANQZS010000243.1 coordinate 2,410, forward strand.
TTAAAAATCAATTTAATATGTTTTTCTTCAGTCTGTAATATCCTATTGACATTTACCTTTTTTTCCTATATACTTAAATTGTACAAATTTTGATAAAAGGAGTTTTATCATGAAAGGAAAAACAAGCAGATCAGCTGCGTTGATATTGTCCGTAATGATATGTATCTCGGCATTTGGCGGCTGTTCAAAAAACAATAATGAGGACGCTCCGGCGGAGGCCTCCGGAAATCAGACCTCGGAGGCTGCATTATCAGCAGCGCTTCCTAAAGTCTCCGACAATGCTTATATCAATCCGGACTGGTCATACGGTCAGGTAGCTATCGGCGGCGGAGGCTTCGTTTCAGGCGTTTATGCAACTCCCGAACAGGGCGTTTACTACGCAAGAACGGACGTGGGCGGCGCATACAACCGCACTCCCGAAACGGGGCAGT
>CANQZS010000244.1 GCA_947628385.1 uncultured Clostridia bacterium
GTCTACAAGTCATTCGTTTATCAGGACGGCGGTATGCTCATAAGCTTTGAACATTCCAAGGACGGCTTCGATGTCAGGGGCGGCGGGATCGCCGGCTTTGAAATTGCGGGAAGCGACGGGAAATATGTTCCCGCAGACGCGGAGATACGCGGAGACAAGATCTTTGTTTCCTCCGCTGATGTACCCGCTCCGGTATATGCAAGATATAACTGGACGAATTACGGCGAGGTCACGGTATTTTCCAAGAACGGCATACCGCTGGCTCCGTTCAGGACGAGCAGAAACGATCAGTAAAAGAAAGGAATTTATCCAATGAAGATCTCAAATCTTTTCGGCAGAGGGAAAACGGTGTTTTCTTTTGAGGTTTTCCCGCCGAAAAAAACAAGTCCCATCGAGACTATATATTCCGCTCTCGGAGAATTAAAGGATCTTTCTCCGGATTTTATAAGCGTCACCTGCGGCGCCGGAGGAAGCGCGGGACACAGCGCGGCGGACAGCAATACCGTAAAGATAGCTTCCTATATTCAGAATGAGCTCGGGATAACCTCCTGCGCCCACCTGACCTGCGTTTACTATACAAGGCAGGATATTCTTGAACATCTTGAACAGTTCAGAAAATGCGGAGTCGAGAATATCCTTGCTCTTCGCGGAGACGTAGATCCTAATATCCCGAGACTGCATGACTTTGAATACGCAAGCGATCTTACGGGATTTATAAAGGAAAACGGCGATTTTGACGTTGCCGCCGCCTGCTATCCGGAGGGACATATGGAGGCGGAAAGTCTTGCTAAGGACATTGCTCATCTTAAGCTTAAAACGGAGGCGGGCGCGGAACACTGCATTTCTCAGCTTTTCTTTGACAACAGCGTTTTCCACAGGTTCCGTGAGCTTCTTGAGATAGCGGGGATAAACGTTCCCGTTGAAGCGGGGATAATGCCGGTGACCAACAAAAAGCAGATAGAGCGCATGGTCTCGATGTGCGGCGCAAGTCTGCCGTCTAAATTCACCAAAATGATGCAGCGCTATGAAAACGATCCGGAGGCTCTGCGTGACGCCGGCATAGCCTACGCCGTCGATCAGATCGTAGATCTTCTGTCCTGCGGCGTTGACGGCATACATCTTTACACCATGAATAATCCTTATGTTGCACGCAGGATAAGCGAAAGCATAAAAACGCTTCTGTAAAGGCAGGCGGTCGGATTGGATATTGCTGTAAGAGCTTACAGGGAGCAGGATATTCCCGAAATGGTAAAAATATGGAACAGAGTCGTTGAGGACGGAATTGCTTTTCCTCAGGAGGAAGCTCTCGATCATATTTCAGGAAAGGAATTTTTTGCGTCTCAGACATACTGCGGCATTGCGGAGGATACCGAAAGCGGAGAGGTCTTAGGACTTTATATCCTCCACCCGAACAATGTGGGGCGCTGCGGACATATCTGCAATGCGAGCTATGCGGTGCGTTCCGACAAGCGGGGTATGCATATCGGCGAAAGGCTGGTTTCCCACTGTCTTGAAAAGGGACGTGAACACGGCTTCGGGATCATACAGTTTAACGCGGTCGTAGCAACAAATTTTCACGCAAGACATCTTTATGAACGTCTGGGATTCGTTCAGCTCGGCACCATACCAAAGGGCTTCAGAATGAAAGACGGTCATTACGAGGACATCTGTCCGTATTATCACGAATTGTAGGTTTTTATGATAAAATTAGAAAAAATTGACCGTGAGGAAGCCTTCCGCTACATGGGTATAAAGGGCGAGCCTCCGCAGTCGGTGGTATCTGCGGCGGAGGAATGTGAAAGGCTCCTGCTTGAATGTATAACGCCGAAATTCCACTGGATATTTGCGGAAATATCGGAGATCTCCGGAAAGGGGATAGCTTTCAGCGGACACAGGCTGATCCTCAGCGGGAATGATATTGCCGGACATCTTCGCGGCTGCTCAGGCGCCGTGCTTTTGTGCGCGACTCTCGGAGAGGGCGCGGACAGGCTGATAAGAAAATTCCAAGCGGAGGATATGGCAAGGGCTGTGGTCACGGACAGCCTTGCTTCTGCGGCGGTGGAGCAGATATGCGATATTGCCGAGGAGGAGATACGCGGACGGCTTAAGGGAAAATTTCTGACGTGGAGATTTTCTCCTGGCTATGGAGATCTGCCTCTGGAATGTCAGGGAGATCTGCTTGCCGCGCTGAACGCTTCAAGGCGCGCGGGGATATTCCTCACCGACGGAGGACTTCTTGCGCCTGCGAAATCAGTTACCGCCGTTATAGGGATCTCAGACGATCCCATAGATCTCCCGCGCAGAGGCTGCGGCGGCTGCAATATGCGGGATAAATGCAATTTCAGAAAAGCAGGAGGTCGCTGCAATGGATAAAAAAGAACGCTTCCGCCGTCTTTTAGCGGATAATGAATTCGTTTTCCTTGACGGGGGAATGGGTACCATGCTTCAGGCACGGGGGCTTAAAACGGGAGATCTTCCGGAAATGCTGGATCTGACGTCTCCGGATATGATAGAGCAGATCCATAAGGAATATATCGCCGCAGGCGCGCAGATAGTTTACTCGAATACGTTCGGCTGCAACAGGTTCAAGCTCGGTGGAACGGGGCATACCGTTCGGGAGATCATTACGGCGGCACTCGGGATCGCAAAAAAAGCCTGCGGGGAAAAGGCTCTTGCGGCTCTGGATATAGGTCCGCTGGGAAAGCTTCTTGAACCTGCGGGAGAGCTGTCCTTTGAAGAGGCATACGATGCTTTCAGGGAGCAGATCCTTGCCGCAGAGGACGCAGATCTTGCAGTAATAGAAACAATGAGCGATCTTTACGAAATGAAAGCCGCTCT
>CANQZS010000245.1 GCA_947628385.1 uncultured Clostridia bacterium
GCGGCAGGATATAGTGACCCTCCACCTGACCTATGACTGTCAGGCAGTGTATAAGGTGTTTAGAATTCTGAGAAACTACCTCGCCGTTTTTTTCGATAAGGTCGGCGCGGTCGATCTGCTCCTCGGTAACAGTCTGATCGTTATTTTCGTTACAATCCTGCATATAAGATCCCTTTCCGGACAGTGTTTTTGAGAATATTCTGTGCGGAAGCTTCAAAAATATGCACATATAAATAATTATACAACATTTCCTGCAAAAAGTCAATGTTTTTCCAGAAATAACCTTAATTTTGCGCGAAGCGCAAAATTTAAAGCGGCAGACCAAAGATCTGCCGCCATTTGTGATTTGTATTACTTAATTGTTATCAAACTCCATACTTAGCAGTAGAAACAGGAATTCCTACTCCCATTGTGGAAGCTACTACACAGGACTTTATATAAGCACCCTTTGCAGCCGCAGGCTTAGCCTTAACGATCGCTTCAAGAAGTGTGTCAAGATTTTGACAAAGCTTCTCTGCACCAAAGGAAGCCTTTCCGATAGGACAGTGGATTATATTTGTCTTGTCCAGACGATATTCTATCTTACCTGCCTTAGCCTCTGTTACTGCCTTTGCAATATCAGGTGCTACTGTGCCTGCCTTGGGGTTAGGCATAAGACCTCTCGGTCCCAGAACTCTTGCAGCCTTACCTACAACACCCATCATATCTGGAGAAGCAACACATACGTCAAAATCAAGCCAGTTTTCCTTTACGATCCTGTCTACAAGATCTGCGCCGCCTACATAATCTGCTCCGGCAGCCTTTGCAGCCTCCTCTTTCTCCTCCTTGCAGAATACAAGTACACGAACCTTTTTACCGGTTCCGTTAGGGAGAACCACCGCGCCTCTTACCTGCTGGTCTGCGTGACGGGAGTCAACGCCAAGACGAACGTGTACCTCGATAGTTTCATCAAACTTAGCCTTTGCATTCTGGCAAGCCAGTGCAAGAGCTTCATCGCTTTCATAAAGCTTATTTTTATCAATGTTTTTTGCGCTCTCGTTATATTTCTTACCGTGTTTCATTATAAATTTCCTCCTTTAAGTGGTAAATGTCCCTTTATGGGATCCTTTAGCGGATAGTTCCTCCCACCATAGGCTGACGGAAACAAAATGTCCGCCGCATAAAAGCTTTCTCCGCAGCGTTCACGCTGCCAAAGCTCACGTCTTATCAGTCAACTACCTCAACGCCCATAGAACGGCATGTTCCGGCGATCATGCTCATAGCGGACTCAACATTTGCAGCGTTGAGATCGGGCATTTTAGTCTCTGCGATCTTTCTGATCTGCTCCTTGGTGATCTTGCCGACCTTAGTCTTGTTAGGAACACCGGAACCACTCTCAAGACCGATAGCTTTCTTTATAAGAACTGCTGCCGGCGGAGTCTTTGTAATAAATGTGAATGAACGGTCTGCGTAAACCGTTATAACTACAGGGATAATAAGACCTATATCATTCTTTGTTCTTTCATTGAATTCCTTTGTAAAAGCCATGATATTAACACCGTGCTGACCGAGAGCCGGACCAACCGGCGGAGCAGGAGTAGCCTTACCTGCTGCGATCTGAAGCTTTATCAAACCAACTACCTTCTGTGCCATTGCTTTTGCACCTCCGTAAATTAAGAACCCTCAGGTTCATTTTAGATCATAAATTTTCTTAATTCAATATTCCTCTGAAGCCGCTACCATGGTAATATCGAAATCGGCAGTGGTATCTCTTCCGAACATGGAGACCTTTACGCTTACCGTCATATTTTCGGTATCTATGCTCTCCACCTCGCCCACAATGCCCTCCATAGGACCTGCGGTTATCTTTACCTTGTCGCCTGCCTTGTAATTAACTTCTACCGAAGCCGGCTTCTTGTCCTGATCCACGCCCAAAGCTGCCGCTTCCTTATCCGTAAGGGGAACGGGCTTTGATCCGGGACCTACGAATCCCGTACAGCCTCTGGTATTTCTTACCACATACCATGAGTCGTCGGTAAGGATCATTTTCACCAGAACATATCCGGGGAAGATCTTCCTTTCTACTTCACGCATCTGATTTTTCTCGTTCATTTCCATTACCATTTCGGTAGGGACTTGGACCTCCTGTATAAGATCGTGAAGCTTTCGGTTCTCTACGACTTTCATTATAGTCTGTGCGACCTTGTTCTCGTAGCCGGAATAGGTGTGAATGACATACCATTTTGCCGATTCTGACATAATAACGATCATTCCTTTCTTCTGCTGAATTGTATCTGCCGAAGCTCGGATACGAGCCGCCGGTCTGCGCGGTACACAGCTCTCGTCAGCCTGCCGCAAGCTGCAGCAGTGCTGTAAGAACGGCGTCTATTGCCGCAACTGCCAGACCGCTTGCACACATTCCTATAAGAACTACCGTGGTATTATTGAGAACCTTTTTCCATGAAGGCCATGTGACCTTTTTGATCTCGCTTTTAAGATCCTTGAAATACTTCACGATACCGTTAGGCTTTTTCGCTCCTGACTTTCCCTTTGACTTTTTAGCCTTTTCGCGGTCATTCACGATCTTGTTTGCCTTTGCCTCAGCCTGAGCGATAAGTGAAGATCTTGAGCTCTTTTTAGCATTAGCCACTATTCACACCTCACTTACTTAGTTTCCTTGTGAAGAGTATGCTTTCTGCAGAACTTACAATACTTATTCATTTCAAGTCTGTCCGGATCGTTTTTCTTGTTCTTTTTGGTATTGTAGTTTCGCTGCTTGCACTCGGTACAAGCCAATGTTACCTTTACTCTCATATCGGCACCTCCTAATTAGCGTTTCGATCTCGCAG
>CANQZS010000246.1 GCA_947628385.1 uncultured Clostridia bacterium
CCTTTCAAAGGTGTTTACGGTCTCAATGCGCCGTGAATATTCGTCGTCGGAGATGCCCTCCTCCATTTTGGCAATGGCAAGCTCCTGATACCAGCTCCTGTCAAGGACGGATATTGTCCCGTATTCCGGTATCCTTTCCCAGTACCGCTTCATCATAGGGTACCTGCGTTCGGCTTCAGTAGCGGGCATGGTAGACCAGACTTTAAAGAATCTCGGATCGAGAAGCTTTATGACGTCTGCAATAAGCGTGCCCTTTCCGGAAGCTCCCCAGCCCTCAAGCAGTATTATTACCGGAAGCTTCTTATTTCTGATCGTTTGCTGGAGCGCGGAAAGATTCTTTTCAAGCTCATTTGTAAGCTCCTTGTAATCCTCGGCTCTGCCTTTATCCGAAAGTGCGTTTTCGAGCATGTGACTCTTCCTTTCAATGTAGAATTTTAAAAGCGCGTATGTGTCTGTATTATAAATTTCGCCGATATAACTATATTATAAACTATTTTTTTGACTTTCGCAAGGCGCTTTATACATAAATATATTGTTCATAATTACTTTAATTTGTCTGAATTATGCGGATTTGGCAAAATACTATTGCAATTTATGAAAATGTGTGGTATAATAATATTATTAATGCGGTATCGCGGAGAATAATGCCTGTATACCGCGGCGAACGGCATCCCGTTCATAAAGACAAGAAAGGAGAGGTGTCTGCGCTCCTGCGTGCAGACATGATATAATTATGGGTTTTCCTGTTGTTTCCCCTACAGTTCTGAAAGAGCTTATCGAAGAGATGAAGCCCATGCAGCCTAATGAATTCTGCGATATTATAGTTTCATCGGCTGCTGTGGAATATTCCCCGCGCCTTTGTCATATAGAGGTAGTAAGGGCGCTGATGAAAGAAAAAGATATACTTTCCTACAATATGTCCGATCTTCCGGACGAGCAGAGCGGTCAGTTCATCGAGCAAAGCCGCAGGATACTTGAGCTTTACCCTAATTCAAAATATTATTGGCAGATAAGAACGCTGTTTATGAACGTCCTCCAGAACAGGAAGCTTCATCTTGAAAAGCGCCTGCTGCTGCTGAATTATTCCGTAAAGACCATTCAGGGAATGACCGATAAGGGGCAGTCCGGACTGATACCGCCGTTTATCGAGGATTTTACCAAGCCTGACGCGGATTATGAGCACGTTCTGAAATATTTTAACGCAGTCCGTCCGAATCCTGCATATTCCCTTGCAGACGGCGTTTCGCTGCTTAAATCTCTGAATAAGCCAAATGCGGCTTATAAGGAAGTCCTTTCGGGGGTATATAAAAGCATAGGCGTATCCGGACCGGAAACGCTGAAAATGGCTGACATAAACAAGTATCTCAGGCTCAGAAAGCAGTATGCCGATATGATCTCCGGCGAAAAATCAAGCTATATCGAAAACGTATTGATAAGCTATGTGTGGTCATATTCGCTTCCTCTTGCCGATCCGGAGTTCAATTTCTGGGATCATTTCGTGTTTTTCTGTTCGCTGTATAATGCCGTAAAGGTCATGATAACCTGCTTTGCTCCTGACGGCGACGACGAAAGATTCGCCAAGGCAATATCCGCCTTTGACAGTGCAATAAGGGCTTCCGACAAGGATCTGATGAAAAAGATCATCTATGCGGTAAGAAATGCCGGTCAGAATAATAACGGAGATCTGGCTGTTCTTACTCTGAGCTGAAATATTTTCTGCGGAGGAATGGGAATACTGCAATGACGCGGTATATTTCATTCCCCGTGTTTTTTGGAGGATAATACTATGGATAATAACAGGAATAACGGCAGGAAAGCTATTTCAAGGGATAACCGTCCGAAATTTCCCAAAAAAGCCGTGATAACCGGAGGAATGCCCTACGGAAATAAAGAGCTTCATTTCGGACACGTGGGAGGAGTTTTCGTTTTCGCTGACGTGTACGCAAGGTTCCTGAGAGACAGGATAGGCTCTGAAAACGTCATATTCGTTTCGGGAACGGATTGCTACGGCTCGCCTATAGCCGAAAGCTACAGAAAGCTTGTAAAGGACAACGGCTTTACAGGAACTATAGCCGATTTTGTGCGTTCAAACCATGAAAGCCAGAAAAAAACTCTTGACGATTACGGGATAAGCCTGAACCTTTTCGGCGCGTCAGGACTCGGCAGAACAGCTGAGATACACAATGAAGTCTCCGATTGGTTCATAAGAAAGCTTTATGAGAACGGTCAGCTCAGAATGGTGTCAACTCCCCAGTTTTACGACGAAAAGGCGGGAACGTTCCTCAACGGCAGACAGGTAGTGGGAAAATGTCCGGTTCAGGGCTGCCAGTCCGAAAAGGGCTATGCCGACGAGTGCGACCTCGGTCACCAGTATATGCCCAAGGATCTTATTGATCCGAAAAGCACCCTGACGGGGGAGACTCCGATCATGAAAGACGTAATGAACTGGTATTTCAGACTTCCGGATCATCTTGGAATATTAAAGGAATACGCCGAAAACATAAGACAAAAGGACAATGTAAGACAGGTGGTCTATAAGACGATAGGGGAATTCCTTGAACCGCCCGTCATATATGTAATGAACGACTTCCGCAGTAAATATGAGGAGGTAAAGGATAAGCTCGCGCCGCATGAATTGATAGAAGAGCCTAAAAAATCCTCATTTACGATAGTATTTTCCGCACTTGAGGACAGGGAAGCCTCCTGCGAGGTGCTTTCGGCTTCGGGGATACGCTTCCGCACAGGAAAGACGCTTGTTCCGTTCCGTCTGACTGGAAATATCGAATGGGGCGTTCCCGCTCCGGTGCTTGAGGGGGAGGATCCGCTT
>CANQZS010000247.1 GCA_947628385.1 uncultured Clostridia bacterium
ATGCGTCCCTTGAATTGGCTTTCGCCTATCGAATTTTTGAATATTTATTCTGTACAATATCATTGACAAACTTACAAATAATAAAATTTCACAATATCGCCGCAGAAGGGATCTTCTGCGGCGATATATCATACTCTTGTAAGCTTTGCAAAATTTGCCATTATCTTTTTAGTTCCCACACTGTCGAAAGCGACTTCAAGCATTGCGTCGTTGCTGATTTTCTTTACCGAGATCACAGTACCCTCTCCGAAAACGTTATGCTTCACCCTTTCGCCTACGGAAAAATCCGCGCTTACGGACTGTCTGGCGCGTTCCATGCTGCGCTCTGCGAGCTCGTTCCGGAGCGTATATCTCGGAGCCGCAGAATAAGCTGGTCCGTGATCCTTTTCAAAAAGCTTAGCCGTTCCGTCTATCTTTTCAACATATTCGGCAGGTATTTCCTTAACGAATTTTGAAACAAGATTGCGGTTCGTTGAGCCGAAAAGCATTCTCTGCATAGCATGAGTGATATAAAGCTTCTTTTTGGCTCTTGTTATGGCAACATATGCAAGACGGCGTTCCTCCTCCATATCTTCAAGGCTGTCAAAACTCCTTATCCCGGGGAATATCCCCTCCTCCGCTCCGACTATGAATACGGTAGGAAATTCCAGTCCCTTGGCGCTGTGCATAGTCATCATGGAAACGACATCGTCGCTGCCGTCAAGTCTGTCAATATCCGTATAAAGGCTTATTTCCTCAAGGAATCCGGAAAGCGAAGCCTCCTCGCCGTTCTGTTCCGTATACTGTACCATAGTGGTCTTTAGCTCGGAAATGTTTTCCATGCGGACAATGCCCTCATCTCCCAGAGCCTTTAAAGCGTTTGCATAGCCCGTCCTGTCGAGTATCTCGTCAAGGAGCTCTTCAAGGGTATTGTTTTCCGCAAATTCTCCGAGCCGCACGAACATATCCGCCGTTTTTTCAAGCAGAGCGGACTTTTTTGAAAGCAGCGGATAGCTTCCGCTGTTCTGCATGACCTCTATAGGTGAGATCCCCAGATCCGACGAGATCTGTTCAATAAGCGAGACAGTTGCCTCGCCTATGCTGCGTTTAGGCTCGTTTATTATCCTTTTGAATCTCAGCATATCATGAGAATTATTTATCAGTGAAAGATATGCGATCATGTCGCGTATTTCCTTGCGTTCATAGAAGCGGAGCCCGCCTATGACCCTATAAGGTATACCGCACTGTGTAAACACCCGTTCAAGGCTGTTTGTCTGAGCGTTCATGCGGTACAGAACGGCATTATCCCTGTAATTGCCGCCGTTTTTGACCTCGTCAAGTATAACGTCCGCAACATATTTTGACTCTGTTGTCTCGTCCGCAGCCTTATAGACCGTGATCTTCTCGCCGTCTCCCAATGAGGTCCAGAGCCGTTTTTCCTTTCTTGCGGAATTGTTTGATATTACCGAATTTGCCGCGTTAAGTATATTCTGTGTGGAACGGTAATTCTGTTCCAGCTTTATGACCGAAGCGTTTTCAAACTGCTCCTCAAAGCTGAGGATATTTTCTATTGTTGCGCCGCGGAAGCGGTATATAGATTGATCGTCGTCGCCTACCACGCAGATATTCCTATGCTGTCCGGAAAGCAGAGCGACAAGCTCATACTGGGCAATATTCGTATCCTGATACTCGTCCACCATCACATATTTATAAAGGTTCCTGTAATGTTCAAGAACATCAGGTTCTCTGCGGAAAAGCTCAACGGTAATACGAATAAGGTCGTCAAAATCCAATGCGTCGGCTTCTTTGAGACGTCTCTGGTACAGTCTGTAAAGCTTTGCCATACCGCTCCTGCGGTAATCTCCCACAGCCTCGGCTTCAAACCTGTCCGGATCAATAAGCTTATCCTTTGCAGAGGAAATAACGCTCTGAACGACTTTAACGGGAAACGCCTTATCCGAAATATCAAGAGGCTCATAGCATGATTTAAGTAATCTCTGGCTGTCGTCGCTGTCATATATCGTAAAATTTGAAGTATACCCCTCTATATGATTTATCTCTCGTCTGAGTATCCTTACGCACGCCGAATGGAACGTAGAAGCGTTAATGCTGTCCGCATCGTCTCCGAGCATAGCTTTAAGGCGTTCCTTAAGCTCACCCGCCGCCTTATTGGTAAAGGTTATAGCAAGGATATTCCAAGGCTTCACCCTATCCGAAGCGACAATATCCGCAAGCCGTGAAACGGAGGAGGGATCCTTGTTCCCGTCATATTCCTCAAGGAATCTAATATCCTCATCTGTTATTCCCGCAGGGCAGTTATTGTCCATATAGGCGTTGCCGAACATCACCATATTTGCTGTTCTGTTCACAAGGACGGAGGTTTTTCCGCTTCCTGCGCCTGCAAGCACCAGAACGGGGCCGTTGACAGTAAAGACTGCCTCTTTTTGTTTATCGTTAAGGGGATCGAAATATTTTTCAAGAGCTTTTCTTTTAGCTGCTGTATATTCCCTGTTATCAGACATAGAGACCTCCAAAAAACAAGCTTTGTGTCATAGCTGTGATTTTTTTAATTATAACACATTTTTCCGTTAAATTAAAGTACCGGCAAATATATTTAACATTTTTATAATATTTCTTTATTTAATACAAAGAAAATTGTAATTAATTTTGCGCCTAACGGCGCAATATGTCTCATACTTAAAAAAATATACTTAAATTGATTTTAAAACAGTCTTACAATTAACAAAAGCTTAAAAATAAAAGCTTAAATAAGTTTCGGCAGTCAACAGCTCACTGGGCTGTTGACTGCGGTCTTTAGAATATTCACCGTAA
>CANQZS010000248.1 GCA_947628385.1 uncultured Clostridia bacterium
AGAGCGTTCCCCTGAACTAACGATTATATTTTTATTTTCTCTTTTTAAACAGTCCGGTGGACTGTTTAAAAATCAATATTTATGTCCTGACGGATCTATGGGCGTGACGTAAAGAGTCCTGTTCCCGGTGAAGATCACCATTCCCGGCTTCGCTCCGGCAGGCTTCTTTACAAGCTTTACCTGAACATGATCTACAGGTACCTGCGACGAGTTCTTTGCTCTGCTGTGGAACGCCGCTACTCCCGCCGCCCAGCGTATAGTCTCCTCCGGCACCTCCTTGCCGTTTGCCCTTATTATCACATGGGATCCGGTAATGTTTTTCGTGTGGAGCCAGATGTCCGTTTTGTCCGCGATCTTCGTCGTGAGCTGATCGTTCTGCTTGTTGTTCCGTCCCACAAGCACGGTAAATCCGTCCGGAGAAACAAATTCCAAGGGCGGGCGGCTCTTAGGCGGCTTTCCCTTTATCTTTGCGGAACGTATATATCCCTGTTCGGAAAGCTCCAGACGAAGCTCGTTCACCTCGTCCTCACTGCTTGTCCTTGTCAGCGCGTCAAAAACGCTGTCAATGTATGCAAGCTCCTCCTCGCCCTTTGCGATCTGCTCTGTAAGGACTTTTTCCGCAGTGTCGGCTTTCCTGTATTCGCCGTAATATTTCTGCATATTCTGGGACGGCGTAAGTCTCGGATCAAGCTTTATCGTTATTTCCGGAGAATTTTCCTCATAGAAATTTTCCGCCGTAATATCGGTCATTCCCTTTTCAAGCTTATACAGATTCGCGGAGAGAATATCCCCATACAGCTTGAATTTCTCCCTGTCTGCGGAAGCTATCAATTCCTCGCGCTGATTTGCAAGTCTCCTTGCGATACGCTCGGAAGCCGCCGTAAGAAGCTTATAAAGATCCTGCGCCCTTTGCTTCATTCTGGAAAGGCTGTCGCGTTCCTCATAAAAATTATCCAGCAGTTCACAAGCCGAGGAAAATTTTACCGTATCCATCAGATCGCCGTATTGCTTTATATCAATAAACGAGAAATCCTTTAACATTCCGTCTTTATCCTTTACTGCGGTAAAATTTCTTTCGGAGCGTGACTTTACTATCTCATCAAAAAGACGGTCAAGAAGCTCTCCGCGAAGCTCCGATCTTGCAGCATCTCCGCCGCGTGCTGCGGAATTTACCCATTCGCGGGCAACTATCGGAGAAATTCCCTCAAAAATTTTTATAAGATGCTTTGAAAGCTCCGCATCGGGCATATTTTCCGAAATATTTATAATATCCTCCTTTGTGCAGCTGCGGAAGTCCAGCCTGTTCCCACGCGGAGGAACGGTATAGACCATATTCGGCAGGACCATTCTTTCGCGGGACATTTCCGCATCGACGCGTTTAATGCTGTCTATTATCTTCCCCTCTGCGGAAATAAGGACGAAATTTGAACACCGTCCCATAATTTCAACGGCGGCGGTGATATTTGTCATATCTCCAAGCTCGGTGGAGGCTTCAAAATCAAAATAAAGTATTCTTTCCAGACCGTCCTGACGGATATTTACAAGGCGCGCATTTCCCAGATGCTTTCGCAGGAGCATACAGAACATTGGCGGCGCCTTTGGATTTTCGATATTATTTTTTGTTATATGCACTCTTGCCGAGCCTGCCGAAGCGGAAATAAATAATTTTTCCGTGCCGCCTCTTGTGCGGAACGAAATTAAAATTTCCTCCCTTGACGGCTGAGAAATTTTATCCACACGTCCTCCGATAAGCGGCGACAGTTCGTCCTTTACAATGCTGAGGAAAGCTCCGTCCAAAGCCATATTTATCACTCCTGATCTGCGCAGATCTTTAATTTTATTTCAAACGGAGAATCGTCGTCCTTTTTTGAAATATCCACATATATCCCGTAATTTATATCGTCGACCTCCTCCGTATCGAAGGAATTTACCGAACGTCCTCCCGCATATGAAACATACTCGTCGATCTCAAAAGCGAGTTCGGAATAAAGCTTTTTTAATTTTCTTTTTATCCCGAGGTCATTTATAATATCAAAGGAAAGCTCCATTTCCTCTAATTTTTGCAGAATATCCACATTTTGCGGACTTCTTGATCCAAATATTATTTCGGCATTACGGCGTTCGTCCGCTTCTATAAAAAAGTCATACGGTTTGATAAACGGCTCGTCGTCTTGGGAAAACTCATCGTAATTTTCGTCATTATAATTTTCGTTTTCATTAGAATTCCCGCCGAATAATTTTTTAAAGAAATTCATTTTTACCTCCAAATTTATTTTTACACTATACGTTTAAAAATATTATATCATAATCTTATAACAAAGTCAATAAATATCCGAGAGCAAGGAACAATGAATAACTATTTTGCGCGAAGCGCAAAATATAAAGCTGGTCAAGCTGAGCTCAGCTTGCGGGGTCGAGGGGCGGCGCCCCTCGTCGCCCTCCGCAGAGGGCGAAATCCTCTGCTTTAAGAGCTCCGCAAGGGGTGAATTGAAGCCGCGAAGCAGCTTCAAGAGGGGGCTGCCCTGCGATAGAGGGCTGCCCCCTTAAACTTACGTTTATTGCTTTTTTAATCTTGCCAAACAGCCCAGTGAGCTGTTTGGCAACACAGAGCAATAAATTTTATTTAAAACAATCTAATTGTTGTGTCACGCTTTTAAACAGTCCACCGGACTGTTTAAAAAGGCTTACATAACATAAACCGTTAATTTAAGGGGAACGCTCTCTCTTGCAGAGCGTTCCCCTCTTGCAAACAGCTACGCAGTTTGCAATTCACCCCTTTGCAGAG
>CANQZS010000249.1 GCA_947628385.1 uncultured Clostridia bacterium
TTTTATTAATTAATTTTTTAATAATTTTTTTTTTTTTTTTTTTGATAAATTATTAATAATGAGCAGAAAAATAATATCAGCACTTGCTTTATTTGGCGAAAAATGTTATAATTGATTCAGAATACTAAAAAAGGCTGTGATATTTTGAAAAGAGTCGTTGATATTTTTCTGCGGGCGCTGCTGACGGGCTTTGCCATAGGAATAGGCGGGATAGTTTATCTCTCCTGCGACAATAAGTACATAGGCGCGTTCCTGTTCGGAACGGGACTGTTCGTGATACTTTCATTCGGCTTCAACCTTTTCACGGGGAAAGTCGGTTACGCCGTGGAGAAAAAGCCGTCCTACATAATTTACCTTTTGATAATATGGCTGGGGAATCTTGCCGGAGCCGCAGCTACAGGCGGTCTTATCCTCTGCACTCGCATTTCCGGAATAAGCGAAAAAGCCGCGGGACTTTGCGAAACAAAGCTTTCGGACGACCTACTAAGCATACTTATACTGTCATTTTTCTGCGGAATGTTGATGTTCATAGCCGCAGACGGCTTCAAGAACATAGAAAATCCCGTGGGAAAAATACTTGCGATATTTCTTCCGGTAATGGTGTTTATCCTCAGCGGGTTTGAACACTGCGTGGCGAATATGTTCTACTTCACTGCCGGACAAGCATGGTCGGCAAAGGCGTTCGGCTATCTCATAGTTATGTCCCTCGGAAATTCCATAGGAGGAATGTTTATCCCGTTTTTAAGGAAATGGTTTGTGGAATAACAAAACGGAGACCTCGCATTGGTCTCCGTTTTTTATTTACCACAAAGGCTTTGCGGCAGGACAGTGACCCGTCAGCCGCGCCGCGCGGATCTCCACATAGCAGCCGCACCTTCCGCAAACGCCGCTTATAAGCGAATCACACCCGCGGCATATTTCAAGGCGCTCTCGATAAAGCTTTTCCCCCGCCTTGTTTTCTTTGGGAATAAGCGCGACCCTCTCCGCAACACTTTTTGCAAGATCGGCTTCACCTGCCTGCTCCAGCAAGCAGCGCCTGCACAGCTTAGGAAATTCCATATCATTTAAGAATTATCTCCGCAACGGAGCAAGCCGGCAGAATGACCGACGCCTTTCCGTCGGAAGCTTTAACGTCAAGAGAGCTTATAACAACATTTTCCGGAGAATCAAAATCATTCATTGCGTGGACTTCTCCCGTGAGGATACGTCCCTTTGCGGATCTTATATCACAAGCTCCG
This sequence comes from uncultured Clostridia bacterium, assembly GCA_947628385.1. Taxonomy (GTDB): domain Bacteria; phylum Bacillota; class Clostridia; order Oscillospirales; family Ruminococcaceae; genus RGIG8773. Next base: position 1,239 of record CANQZS010000249.1, read on the forward strand.
CCGATCTCAACGGAATATTCCCTGTCAAGAGAACAGTTCGCAAGAGTTATGACGATCTCACCGGCTCCATTTATGCTTGCGCTCTGAGAAAGTGCGGGAACTCCCTCGGAAGCCTCCTCATTCTCAATATGAGAATAAATAAGAGTATTTTCCATGTGTCCCTTGAACAGATCAAAGGCATGATATGTAGGAGTTTTTATGGTTTTCATTCCCTCTGTAAGGACTACCGACTGCAAAACATTCACTGCCTGAGCAATATTCGCCATATAAACCCTGTCTGAATGTTTATTGAAGATGTTCAAATTAATTGCCGCTACGATAGCGTCACGCATGGTATTAAGCTGATAGAGGAACGACGGATCCGTGTCCGGTTCAACATCATACCAGCAGCCCCACTCGTCAACAACGAGCCCTACCCTGTGTTCCGGATCGTAACGATTCATTATTTCGCCGTGACGGGTGATAAGCTCGTCCATTCTGAGAGTGCTTTTCAGCGTGGAATAATATTCCGCATCGTCAAAATCCGTTGAGCTGCCCTTATGATCCCAATTTCCCGTAGGAACGGTATAATAATGCATGGAAAGTCCGTTCATATTCCAAGGCGTTATCTTTTTCATGCAGACTTCCGTCCAGTTATAGTCGTCCGCATTAGGACCGCAGGCGATCTTAAAAAGCTTGTTCCCGCTGTATTCGCGGCAGAATGTTGCATATTGCTTGTACTGATCGCAGTAATATTCGGGAGTCATATTTCCGCCGCAGCCCCAGCTCTCATTTCCGATACCGAGGTATTTAAGCTTCCAAGCACGCTCTCTGCCGTTCTTTTTGCGAAGCTCTCCCATAGGTGAGCTGACGTTATCAAAGGTTATGTATTCGACCCATTCCATAAGCTCGCGGACGGTTCCGCTGCCGACATTTGCGCTTATATAAGGCTCGCACCCTACCAGTTCGCAGAAGCGCATGAATTCATGTGTTCCGAAGCTGTTATCCTCAACAATATGCCCCCAGTTATTTACTACCTTTGCACGGGAAGATCTGTCTCCTACGCCGTCTTTCCAGTGATATTCGTCGGCAAAGCAGCCGCCCGGCCAGCGCAGAACGGGAAGCTTCAGCTCTTTGAAAGCTTCCACCACGTCCTTGCGGAAGCCCTCTATATTAGGAATATCGCTGTTCTCGCCGACATAGATCCCGTCATAGATACAGCGTCCCAGATGTTCGGAAAAGTTAGAATAGATCTCCTTATTTATCTTGCTTTTTTTATCCAAAGGATTCAGAGTGAGCTTTACGGTTTTCATAGTGAAAAATTCCTTTCGTTTAGTATTTATGGAAAAAAGGAGAGGAGCTTTCCTCTTGCAGTCTGTAGAAAAAGTGATTACTATTTTGCGCGAAGCGCAAAATATAAAGCTGGTCAAGCTGAGCACAGCTTGCGGGGTCAAGGGGCGGAGCCCTTGCCGCCGTCCGCAGACGGCGGAATCCTCTGCTTTAAGAGCTCCGCAAAGGGTG
>CANQZS010000250.1 GCA_947628385.1 uncultured Clostridia bacterium
GCTTCCGCCGGCTTACGGACGGGGAGGCTGTTCACATATCCTGTGGGCTTCCGCAGGACATGGCAAGCGTAATGCGTAATGCGTAATTAAAAAGCTGCACTCAGCTCGACCAGCTTTATATTTTGCGCTTCGCGCAAAATTGCTATCACTTTCCCGATAAATAGAAACGGTAACAAAGAAAATAACTTTTGTTACCGTTTTGTAATAATTTCAAAAATACCAAGTTTGGTTCTACAAAAGGATCTGAGCCGATCTTTACCCCGAAAAGGTTACAATTTGTAACCGGTATTTTTTTACAGTTCTTGATCTTAAAAACTATAAGCATACGATTTTCGACGGCTGACAAATATATTTTGTATGAAAAATATATGATACGGAATTGCATAAGTTGTGCAATCCGCTAAAAAAAGTTAATAAAATATGACTAAATCCTCAAAAGTGTTGATTTTTGAAATTTATGAGGTATAATATAAATAATGTTACTGTTTTGTAACCGTTTTTCATCATTCAGAAAATGTGAGTTGATATAAACTATCCTTTGGGAAAGGAGACTTGATAATGAGCTTTGATCCGGAAAGTCCGATGACGGACGGCGGGATGCCCCCCGCTGAGTCCTCCGACATTTCTCGGAACGGATTTGAAATTTTTATGGTCGCCATCGGTTCGCTTGTGACCTATATGGCGGTAAGCGCTGTAAAATGTTCCTGCTCGGCTGTGTGCCGCGCGGTCAAAAGAATGAAAAAGGGCGTGCGCCCGTTCTTTGCTGCAATAAAAAGAAATATCCTCTGCGGTCTTAAAAGGATCGGAGTAAGCTTTGTGGATCTCGCTGACGGGATCTCGGATTCCAATAAAAAATTTGCTGAAAGAATGACCGAGGTCGGATTCGGAAAAGCAGTTTCAATGCAGCTTTCCGACGTCCTGACTTCTATGAGGAACAGCGGTAAATTCGCCGCAACAGTCGTAAATCACGCCGTACCGGTGCTTTGTATTGGATTTCTGGTGTGGGTGGTAACGGATAAGACCTCTACGGATTACGGAGTAACGGTGGAATATAACGGTCAGGAGATCGGCGTAGTTTCCGAGGAATCCATAATAGACGAGGCTCAACAGGTGGTCGCGGATCGCACGGACTATTACGATACCGGCAGCGATACCTACATAACGGCTACTCTTTCACTTAAACCGCTCAGCGCTCATGACAGCGTGATAGACGAGCAGGTTCTTGCGGCTGCGATACAGGAGCAGATCGAGATAATGGGACCGGAGGAAAGCGATGCTCCGGAGGAGACTGCCGAGGAGGAAGTCCCCGCTGAGGAAGAGGATCATTCCGATAAGGTAAGAGCCTTTATGGTAACGGTGAACGGTGAGTTCGTCGGAGCGGTAGAGGCAAACGATGAGATCGCCGATTATCTTGATTCCTTAAAGAGTGAATATATGACCGATGAGATCGTAGATGTTTCATTTGACAAGAATATCGAATATACTTATGAAAATTACGTAATGCCGAGCCAGATAGTAGATCAGGATGAGATAATTGATCTTCTGGGTTCGATAGTTTCCGAGCCTGTATATTATGAGATACAGCTTGGAGATACGCCTTGGAATATTGCCGTTGACAACGGACTGACCCTCGATCAGCTTCAGGACTGCTCGATAACCTTTGACGGCGAGGAGATAGACGACATCACTAAGTTCTGTCCGGTAGGAGCAAAGGTTCAGCTCAGCGAGGAAGTCCCATATCTCGGAGTAATGACGACCAAGGAAATGACATATTCCGAAGAGATAGACTATGAGATCATTCAAACTGATGATCCGGATATGTATATGGGCGAAACAGAGGTAGACGTTGAGGGCGTTGAGGGCGAAAAGTCCGTGACTGCCTACGTGACATACAAGAATGATACCGTTGTTTCAAGAGAAGTGATCAGCGAGACAGTTATCTCCGAGCCGATAGATGAGCAGATCAGAGTCGGAACGAGAGAGACAAAGACGCCTGTAAGCACAGGCTCCGGAGGCTCGGGCGAATATTTCTGGCCTGTAGACGGCGGATACATTTCCTCATATCAGGGCGACGGCAGAGGACATAAGGGTATAGATATTGCCGCACCTTACGGAACTCCGATCTATGCTGCGGAAAGCGGAACAGTGATCGAGGCTGACGGCGGCTGGAACGGCGGTTATGGAAACTGCATACGTATTTCTCATAGTGACGGAAACGTTACGGTATACGGACACCAGAGCTCCTTAGCCGTTGAGTATGGCGACTATGTTGTAAAGGGACAGCTTATAGGATATGTAGGAAGTACGGGAGATTCCTCCGGAAATCATCTGCACTTTGAGGTACGGTCAAACGGTACGTATCCTGATCCTCTTGATTATGTTTCACAATATTGATAATACGTAAACGGGACGGCGGCGCCGTCCCGTTTTGGTTTGCAGGAGTTTTCAACGATCAGGCTGTTGAAAACATGTGGAAAAGGTTGAAATTTATGGGGAATATTTCAGACCGTAGAAAAAGTGATAACTATTTTGCGCCGCAGGCGCAAAATATAAAGCTGGTCAAGCCAGACAAAACCTTTGGTTTTGTTTTGCACAGACTTGCGGGGTCAGAGGGAAAAACGACCGCGGTCGTTTGCGCCCATCGTCGCCGCCCGCAGGCGGCGAAATCCTTTGCTTCAGGAGCTCCGCAAGGGTGTGAATAAAACGACGCA
>CANQZS010000251.1 GCA_947628385.1 uncultured Clostridia bacterium
CGTCCCTTGAATTGGCTTTCGCCTATCGAATTTTTGAATATTTATTCTGTACAATATCATTGACAAACTTACATTATTTAATTTTTTACAATTACGGCTTATTTACAATACCGATAAACAATGGAGTTCCGTTAGAACTGTATATCTCGAATAAAAACGGTCTGTCAAGTATAAAATCTACATATTCATACAATTCCGGCGCTCCGGCTCCGGCTCCGGAAATTATAGTCATTGATGAAGCCTTGCAGCCGTTTTCGTCTATCATAGCTCTTAAGCTTTGCTTTGCAGAGGATATAAAAACATCAGTATCCTCAGTAAAAGGACTGAAATTCGCTGTCTCTATATCAAAAATATCACTTATCCCCATTTTTTCCAAACCGTTTCTAAAATCAATATCTGCGGAAATGTCAAATTTAGGAATAGACATATCGACAACAAGATATTTGCTGTTTTTATAGTAATATGTTGAATCCGTCATAAAGCTTATAACTTCATCATCGTTAAGCAGCTCCTCCGGAGATACGCCCTCATCAGGGAGAATAAACCGCATTGCACCGTTCTCTTCGATCATAAGCTCTATAGCCGAAAAATTATCTCCCCAAAAATACTCCGTGTAATATTCCTTATTCATAAAATCACATTCAATGTCGCCTGCATGGGAATGGAATATATCAGGTTTTGTCATCTCGGCTGAAAATTCGCTGTACCATGTGCCGTTATAATTGACCGTAGAAACAAGCTCGAAAACAGTAAAGGGAGACATTATCTCTTCGGGTATCTGACCTTTCAGCATACCGTCCGTCTGTTCGTTTATCCAGTCTTGGAGCATTTTATTGTACTCATATGAAGCGGGATTTCCGGTGAATACCGAGGAATAGTAATTTTCCGCAAGCAGATCAACAGTATCCTTATTATATGAGATCTCATTATTTTTCCAAAGAGATGTCGCAAAGATACATTTTGCCATTCCATTGTCGGAATAATTATGCTGCCATATGGATCTGGCGTCTAACCGCATAGATCCAATGCTTTCCTCGGAAAGAACGTCAAGTATCTGCTGCCTTGAGCTTCCGTCAGTAATTTCCGCAGTCATTCCCAAAGCAAGATAAAGGCTCAGAGGAGAATATAGTTTATTCTCATTTACAGAGCCGGAAAGAAATATCCTTGAGCTGTTTATAAAAAATTTGTTAAAGCCGTCTATATAATTTTGCGGCAGACTTCTCATCTCTTTCCTGAATTCATAGGCTTCATCGCTGCCATACTTTGGCATTTCAGGGTATTTTGCTTTTGCAAGCACGGCTAAATTATCATCGCTGATATAATTTTCAAGCGTAAGCGGAGGATATGAAGCCGCAGTAATGGTTTCTGCGAACTCCGGCGCAGTCTCCGTAGGTCTTGACGGGACGGTAGCGGTCTCCGTAGGCTTTGTCGGAACGGTAACAGTCTCTGTGAGCTCTGACGGAACGGTAACGGTCTCCGTATGAGTTGTTACAGCCGAAACTGTTTCCAACGGAGCGGACGTTCCGGTATACGTCTCCGATGCGGAAGACGCTGTATCAGCTTCGCTCTGAGATGCAGGAGCGGTAAATGTTTCTGTAGATACCGACGGAGATGTATATGTTCCTATATCATAAAGCGATGTTACATCGGTATATATATCCGTATCGGAATAATTATTTATCGCCGCTATTCCGACTATCAGCGCTATGCAGGCTGCTGCCGGAACGGCATATTTTATCCAAACGAGCTTAGGCTTCCTGACAGGAGGTGTTTCGGCAGCCTTTACGGCGTCCTCATCAATATCTGAAAGCAGTTCATAAAGATCTTCCTTTTTCATATATCATATCCCCTTTCAGTCAGATATTCTTTAAGCTGTTTGCGGATACGGGTCAAGGTCACGGAAATGGAATTTTCAGAGCAGTAGTACATTTCTGCAATATTTTTAACGCTGTCCGAATACCAGTACCGACGTATGAACATTCCCTGTCTTTTGTCCGGCAGAGTGCCGATAAAAACGTTTATTGCCCGCAGTAATTCCTCCCGTGCAAAATTATCCTCTACACTGTCCTCTCCGGATACTATCTCGGCAAGCTCGTCAAGAATGACCGCTATCTCGCCGTTCCCCCGCTTAGCAGTACGTTTTGACCTGTAACGGTTAAAGGAAAGGTTCCTTGTGATCCTGCCGAGAAAGGCGGACAGCATCGACGGTCTGTGCGGCGGCATAGAGTTCCATGCGTTCAAGTATGTATCGTTTACACATTCCTCAGTATCCTCCGGATCATTAAGAATGTTCATTGCAATAGTATGGCAGTACCCTCCGTATTTTGACGAAGTCTCGGCAATGGCATTTTCATTTCTGTCCCAGTACATTTTCACAATGTCCTTGTCGTCCATAGTGTATGACTTCCTTTCGTTTGAAATGGCTCTTCACTTATATAAACAATTTTTATTATAAAATCTTACATAATTTCCGCAAAATCTCTCAAAAAATTTTATCATAAATAATTTATCATGTCAAGAAATATAGCTGTAAAATATATTTATTCAGATTGTAGAAAAACATATTAGATTGATTTTGAAACAGTCCACCGGACTGTTTCAAAAGGCTTACATAACATAAGCCGTTAGTTTAGGGGAACGCTCTCTCTTGCAGAGCGTTCCCCTCTTGCAAACAGCTGCGCAGTTTGCAATTCACCCCTTTGCAG
>CANQZS010000252.1 GCA_947628385.1 uncultured Clostridia bacterium
TTGATTTGTCGATACCCTGAAAGCCTGCGCGCATTGCAAGGAAGCCTGCGCCCATAGATACCCAGAGCTGTACTATGATAACGCATATCAGCACATAGTTTGCGTCCGTGAGCCACTGTATGGCGGCAGTTGTAATTCCCAGCTCATTGAGGATAGCGTTAAGGTATCCGTAGGAGTCGCCGGAGAATATGAGCTGCCATACGAAGTAGATATTTCCCGCCATTGAGGGAGCGTAAAATATCAGGGTGAATATCGTTTTAAGAACAGGGTGCAGCTCGTTTATGAGCCATGCAAGCATAAAGCTCATGGCGTAGCTGAGAGGACCTGTAAAAATTGCAAATATGAGCGTAGTTCTTATGGAGCCGATGAAAACATCGTCCTCAAGGAACATGGTGTAAAAGTTCTGAAGTCCGACAAATTTCGGCGGGAAATGCGCCATATCAAAATCCGTAAATCCGATAGGCAGCGACATGACAACGGGAACTACTGTAAAGAACAGGAAAAAGATCATGAAAGGAAACAGCATAAAATAGCAGGTCTTATTTCTTTTCATTTCGTGCCATGTATAATCCCATTTTTCTTTAAAAGTCATCTTGCGTTCATTGGGAAGCAGGATCTCCTTTTTTTGTGTTTCAGCAGCCAAAGGTCAAACCTCCATTCTTATTCATCATCATCAAGACCGAGATTTTCTCGTTTTCTCGTTATCTCTCTGTTGATGTCGATATTGTACCAGCGGAGAGTTTCGCGGGCGTTTTCCTTATCGTTTACGACCGATCTGAAAGCGTTCATGATGCTTCGTGTTACAACGTAAGCGGAAGGGATTATCGGGATCTCTTCGAGCTGCTCCATCTGGAAGAGGATCTTTTCGAGATCCTTATTGGACCAGTTGAGCTCTTTAAGAGCCTCTACATTTGCGCTGTCAAAGCGTCCGAGAGGACCCATAACGCCCTCGACGTTCTGACCGTATTCGATCATTGTATCGGTCTCCGTGAACCACTTTATGAAATCCCATGCGGCTTCAACATTGGTGCAGTCCGAAAGTATAACTGCGCCTGAGCCGTTGGAGTTTGCGGCATGGGAGATAGTTCCGTCGTCCCTGAGAGTTCCGGGGACTGCGCAGAAATCCCACAAGCCCTTTATTTCCGGAGCCGCAACATTGAGCTGATTATAGAATGTGCAGTAGTTCTGTATAACTATCGGCGCCTCGCCTGTTCTGAAACGTGTGAATGCGTCATAGGTCTGGTCGAATTTATAGATGTTATAGAAATCCGTCCATGTTGCAAAAGCGTCTACCGCTTCCTGCGTATCGAAGTTAGTGGCGGTCTGCTCGTCGTTATAGTAGTTCGTTCCGGACTGGAGCATGAGCATTGCAAACGTATGACCTGCTTCTGTTGCCGGTGATACCGAGTTTCCTCCGGAAACTATAGTCGGGAGGATAAGACCGGGCTGCATATACTTTCTCTGGATAGCCGGGAGCATATCAATAAGATCGTCCCAAGTCTCAGGCGGCTCGTTTATGCCGACCTGAGCGAGCATATCCTTGCGGTAGAACATCATCGGGAAGCTTCTGTTTATCGGGATCGCGTAAACGTCCCCGTCGAACATATACGGAACTACGGCATTATCCTGAAATCTTGATACTACCTCATCGTAGCCGTCCATATCGTTCAGCGGCAGGATAAGATCTCTTACCGCGAGGTTTACGGGGAATTCGCCGCCGACAAAGAGCGCGACGTCAGGACCTTTTCCTGCGAGAACGGCTTCCATGATAGCGCCCTGAACAAGGTTTATCGAGACCTTGGTGCTGTGCTCAGGATTGTAGTCGGAATCCGTCATCTGCTTTATAACATTCGTCTGATCGCGGGCGAGGGATACCCAAACGTTTATGGAATCCTCCGTAGCGTCTGAAAGCACGGTATAATCCTCAAAGAATGAATTTATAAAGCCTTTGAAGCTGAATGCAAAGCTCTTGCCGATATTCTCCTTAACGGAGGTGAATTCGCCGTCAGCAGGAACAAGCTCGATGAAATCCACTTCAAGGGGCTGTTCACGGTACTGTCTCATCCATGAGGAAACGGAGTTTACGTTATCCTTGATGGAATTGTTCGAGATCATATCGGGGATCTTGATAGGTCTTTTCGCGCCGTTTTCGAGGACTGTAGCAAGTCTTTCAAGAGCGGCTGCCTCGGTGCCTTTCTGGTTAGCGAGGGCTTCGATATTGGCTTCCTCTTCAAGGAGCTGATTTGCGAGCATCTGGAACGTTGCGGTAAGCTCAGGTATCTCCCTGTGGACGTAGTAGTCGGTGTACTTATCCGGCGTAGGACCGGTTATCATCAGTATCTGCATATAATACTGGTTAGCCGTGTAAACTATGCTGTCGAGTCTGCGCATGGATTCGCCGATCTCGCCGGGGATAACATCGAGAGTCAGCTCATGCTTTCCCGCGTCGAGGTAAACGTAAATGGGATCCCCATTATCGTCCTCGGGAACGACCATTAGCCAGTCGTCGTCATAGTGGAATTTTATCTGGGCAAGCTTTTCATTGGGGACCTCGCCGTCAATATAGAGCCTGCGGTTGGTATAAAGACCTCTCAGCTCGTTCTGGCGAGCCTTGATGCCTATTTTGTAATATCCGGCTGTATCGA
>CANQZS010000253.1 GCA_947628385.1 uncultured Clostridia bacterium
GCTCGTCGGGAGTTGTATCCTCGGTCTCCTCAGGAGTTGTATCCTGCGGCTCGTCGGGAGTTGTATCCTGCGGCTCGTCGGGAGTTGTATCCTCAGTTTCCTCAGGAGTTGTATCCTGCGGCTCATCGGGAGTTGTATCCTCGGTTTCCTCAGGAGTTGTGTCCTCAGGCTCGTCGGGTGTTGTATCCTCGGTCTCCTCAGGAGTTGTGTCCTCAGGCTCGTCGGGTGTTGTATCCTCGGTCTCCTCAGGAGTTGTGTCCTCAGTCTCCTCAGGAGTTGTATCCTGCGGCTCGTCGGGAGTTGTGTCCTCAGTCTCCTCAGGAGTTGTATCCTGCGGCTCGTCGGGAGTTGTGTCCTCGGTCTCCTCAGGAGTTGTATCTTCAACATCGTCAGGGTAAACAGTATCGCTTACGACTGTATCGTCAAAATAATTCTTACCGAATTCAAGTGTTCCGGTAAAGTTATCGCAAACAAGAGATCCCTCAAAATGCTCATGATCGGAAGCCTTGCTGCTTGTTACGCTTGCATTAGGAGCAAGAACAGAACCCATGCTTGAAAGAATATCAACATTTTCAGCATCGGGAAGATTGAAAAGGATATTCTTATTGTTATCGGTACCGTTCTGTACTCTTTCCTGACTTGTTCCGTACCATGTCTCCGCATTTACGGCAAGATCTACTGAGCCGCTGCCCACGATATTTACAACGCAGGTAGAGCCCTCCGGAACGTTGAACCAGATGCTGAGCTTATCCTGCTCGCCTCTGTTTGCAAGGAGCGCATTGTACTCTTCCACAGTGATATTGAAAACATTGAGTTTTTCATCAGTGCCTTCAAAAACTATTCTTGAGGACCAATCGCCGTTGTAAGCCTTTCCGTTGGCTTCAAGTCCGGCAAGATCCTTTGAATTTGATCTAAGCTCGTCAAAAGCGCTGTCAAAGTCGATGTCCTCATCGGTGACGCCGTTATGGAAGCTTCCTGTAATGTTTCCCTTTACGACAGCCTTTCCTGCGGAATAGTCTCCGGGAATGCTTGCGTTTCCGCCTACGGCAATATCGCCGTGCTCGCTTCCGTATCCAATATCAGCGCCGTTTACGGAATAGTCGTTCTTTACAAAGACATTATATCCGGAAGCTCCGCCCATAGCGGACTTCTTGGCAATAGTCTCTATCCCGTTATTGTAATTCGTGGTAATATCATCGGCGTCATCGGTATTGCCCTGATCGTCGGCTGCCTCAACGTCGTCCTGACCTCCGAAATCCGTCTGGCTTCCCTCCTGAAGAATGCCTGCGCTTGCAGCGTTTACATCTACCGCAGCTCCTCCGGACTGAGCGGCAAAAGCAGTAAGTGCAAAAGCAAATGCAGCGGCGGCTCTTATGCCGAACTTTTTCTTGTAGCTCTTGTTGTTATTATCCATACGGTTTACCTCCCGAAAATTGTAAAAAGCTGGGCTTTATTTTCAGCGTTTGTTTCGGAATATGGCTATAGTCAGAGCCATATTAATATTCTGTAAAAATTATAGCATATTTATTGCAAAAATTCAATATCGTATCAACAAAATTATTTAAAAATTTACCCTGCTATTTTGTATAAAAGTCACAAAAATTTTATGCAATAATTGTCAATTCCAAACTTGTTCCTTTATCTTACAATTCCTGTATTTTATTGTATGCGCTTTGCCATCAGTTCGGGATAATAAGCATATTCAACGGCAGTATCTCTGGTGATCGCGCCGTCGCGGAAAAGCTTTAAAAGTGAACCGTCCATAGTCTGCATTCCCGCTTCGGACTGGAGGATAGTGTCTATCTGGTGAGTTTTCTGCTCGCGGATCATCGTCCTTATGGCATTGTTCACATTCATTATCTCAAACGCGGGAACCAGTCCGCCGTCCTTTGCGGGAACGAGCTGCTGAGTCACCACGGCTCTCAGTACCATTGAAAGCTGGACGCGGATCTGATGCTGCTGATTCGTCGGAAAGACATCTATGATCCTGTCCACGGTATTTGCCGCGCCGTTAGTATGCAGCGTGGAAAGCACGAGCTGTCCTGTTTCGGCAGCGGTCATGGCAATATTGATAGTTTCAAAATCCCTCATCTCACCCACGAGTATTACGTTAGGAGACTGCCTGAGAGCCGCTCTCAGCGCGTCTATATAGCTGTTTGTGTCGATATTTATCTCCCGCTGGCTGATAATGCACTTCTTATGCTTATGCAGGAATTCTATAGGATCCTCGATCGTGATTATATGACCCTCGCTTTCGGAATTTATCCTGTCGATCATGCAGGAAAGCGTAGTGGATTTTCCGTTTCCGGCAGCTCCGGTAACAAGAACTATCCCGCTCTTGTTATCCGCAAGGGACATTACCTCGTCCGGTATGCCAAGCTTCCTGTAGTCGGGAAGCTCAAAAGGAACACACCTTAACACCGCCGATATAGAACCTCTCTGACGGTAAATATTCGCCCTGAATCTTCCGGTGCCGGCTATTGAAAAGGAAAAATCCATTTCACGCCGGATCTCGTCCGTATTTGCAATATTCATTCCTGCAAGGCGGAATATCTCCGTTACCGCTTCCCTTGTATCCTCCGGTCTAAGAATATCCCCTCCCTGAGGAGTTACCCTTCCGTCGGTCTTATACGCCAG
>CANQZS010000254.1 GCA_947628385.1 uncultured Clostridia bacterium
CCTATAGGAATGGGCGGGATAGCGAATTTCCACACATTTTTCAATATAACCGTAACGATACTTTTCCTGCCGTTTACAAAGGCTCTTGAAAAGCTTGCTTGCATCACCATAAGAGACAAGGAGGAGGGATCGGAGGAAAGCGGAGAAGTCGCATTCAACGCTCTGGACGATCGTTTTCTCAAATCCCCTGCGCTCGCTATCCAGCAATCGCATAATGCAGTAGTGGCAATGGGTACGCTGGCTCTTAAAAATTTCACCAGAATGAGAAAGCTGTTCGGCGACGGGTACAGTGAAAAGGCTGTAAACAAGCTCAAGGATAATGAGGAATCCATCGACCGCATGGAGGACAGGCTCAACGTTTACCTTGTAAAGCTCACCGAATGTGAGCTTACGGATTACGAGAACCGCCGTGTTACCGAGCTTCTGCACCTGACATCGGAATTCGAGCGCATCGGAGATTATGCGATGAATCTTATTGAAATGGCGGAGCAGCTCCATGTGATGGACGTTGTTTTCTCGGAAAGCGCCATGCATGAGCTTACGGTCATCTCCGACGCTGTTCAGGAGATCATAGGAATGTCAGTGGATTCCGTAAAAAACAATGATGTCGGAATTGCAATGAGGATAGAGCCTTTGGAGGAGACTGTAGACTTCCTTAATGAGACTCTGAAGAGCCGGCATATCGAACGTCTTAAAAAGGGTGAATGTGTTGTTGAGAGCGGCGTAAACTTCCTTGATCTGCTCATTAATCTTGAAAGGATCTCGGATCACTGTTCAAATATAGCTGTTTACGTTATGAGCGCGCAGAAAAAGAAAAATGTTCTTAATCGTCATGAATATATACAGTCCCGTCATGAGGGCAGCGATGAGGAATATATTGATCTTACCGAGCAATATATGTCAAAATACGCGCTTTAACGAGAGCTTCCTATAATATATATTTACTTTCTGACTCTTCGTTCTTTTCCGGACGAAGGGCATTTTTATATATTTCTCCAAATACCGGATCCCTCAAAAAACACTAAAGTTTTTGAAATTCCTGCCGATATATATTATAAGCAATTGTATTATAAGCAATAAAAAGGAGGCTGCTTTATGGATCTTATAGGAATGAATTCAATAAATAACTACGTTAAAAGCATAAGTATGCAGCAAAAATGGCAGAGAAAAAAGGAAAGCGGCAATTTTTCCTCAAATGGCATAAGATCAGTTAATGAATGGATCGAGGATCAGAAAAACAAGCTGTCAGATAACAGCTCCGATGATAAAAACAATGATAAAATACTCACGGGGATACGCACCAAAATGTCCTGCGGAGGAAAGCTTTCACCGTCGGAAAAAAGCTATCTGCAAAGAAAGGATCCCGTCGCCTACGCTCAGGCTATGGAAGTGGAATCGGAACGCGCAGCATATATCCGCGAGCTGAAAAAATGCCGCACAAAGGAAGAGGTCATGCGCTTTAAAATGTCCCATGCCGCTAAGTCGCTGACAAATGTAAATGCGGTAATGAACGATCCTCATATCCCGCAGGAGAAAAAGCTTAGCGCGGTCATGAGCGAACAGCAGAAGATGTCCGCTATCGAAAAGGAAACTGCCGATTTTGTAAAAAGCGGCGATTATGCGGCATTGCCGACCGAACGTGAAAAGCTCAAAGCGGAAAAGGATATGGAAAAGGCAAGGTCCGAGGAAAAGCTCTGCAAGGATACAAACGACAAAGCCGAGGAACAGGAAAGCAAATCTGCTGTCAAGGACGAAAACGGCGCTTTGCAAAAAGAAGATCACCGTCCGGAGGAAAAGCCGGAGATCACCAAGGAACAGGCAGAAAACACTCCCGAAGCCCGCAAGGTCAGACGTGCAAAGGCAAAAGCAGCTTACGAGGAAAGCCGCGACAGATATGCCGGCGAGCTTATCTCCACACATAATTTAAGCGGGCTTAAAAAAGCATAATTGCAGGATTTGTGGAAAATAATTTCAGATACAAATGTATATCGCCGTTACTTTCGGGAAAATTTGCATAAATTCAAGTTAAAAATTGCAGAATTCACAAAAAATTTTAAAAATGATAATCCTATTTATAAAAGATAGTCCTATAATTAAGACAATGAAGCAAGGGCGCTCCGATATTTTTTCGGGGCGCCCTTTATTTTATGTTATCGGAAAGGTGGTCATAATTATGACAATTGCCGATGTTGACGTTTGCCGCAGCAGACCGGTCACTCCCGTTGCGGACGCAGGCGAAATAAACGAGCTTCTCCGCAGATACGGCGTAAAGTTCGGGATCTATAAAAACGGGCAGTTCAAGGAACAGCTTTTTCCTTTTGACCCGATACCGAGAATTATCCCCGCAGAGGATTTCCGAGGCATAGAAAAAGGTCTTATACAGCGTGTGGACGCCCTTAACAGGTTCCTTTACGACATTTACCACGAAAAGAACATCATAAACGACGGGATCGTTCCGGAAAATTTCGTGTACATTTCCAGCGGGTATCTTCCGCAGTGCGAGGGCATCACCCCGCCCAACAATATTTACAGTCACATTTCAGGAATAGATCTTGTTCAGGGCAAGGACAAGGAATGGTATATCCTTGAGGATAATCTCCGCATACCGTCCGGAGCGTCCTATCCGCTCATTG
>CANQZS010000255.1 GCA_947628385.1 uncultured Clostridia bacterium
GAGGAAATGCCAAGCAGAAAAAGAGCCTTATCACAAATCCGTCTCATCTTATACTGCAAGCGGCACACCCAAGCCCGCTTTCGGCGTATAACGGATTTTTTGGGTGCAGGCATTTCTCCACGGCTAATAAATTCCTTGAGGAGCATGGCATAGAGCCCATAGATTGGCGTATAGAATGATATATCGGAGGTTTTATTATGTTTGATATTAGAAAAAAGACCGCTCTGGCTGTTTCTGCGATCATGGCAATATCTATGCTATCCTCGTGCGGAGGAGACACTAACGAAGCGGAAGCAGATCCTGTCACAGCTTCGACTACGACTCTTCTGCTGGAAACGGAGGAAAATGCTCCCAATGAAATTGATTTCTTTGGTGAGAGCTACGATCCGTTTTCTGATGATTATGATCCTTATGGAGGAAACGGAGCGTCAGCCGCAAAAAATTTCCCCGAAACGGCTGTATCTGACGAGAGCCAGAATGATGAGAGCTCCGGCGCGGAGGAGAGCAGCGCTCCGGCATCGAACGGCTCGGTTCCCATGAGTGCGGGCAATAATAATATAGTATCCGCCGCAAGCTCAGGCAATGATACTGCCGTAAGCACAGTTCCGCAAAGCAGCGGAACGAACAGCGGCGATTCGTCCGATAAAGCTCAGAACGGAGTTGAGCTTATAATAAATTCCCCGAACGGCTGGAACGACGGAACAAATGACTTTATACAGCTTGACGGAACCGTAAAGAACGGTTCGGATAAGACGATCAACGGCTGGACAGTAACTATAAGCGCGGCTTCCGGAGTAAAAGTAGATCAGAGCTGGAACTGCAATATTTCGGTAAAGAACGGTACTCTTACGGTAACTCCTGTGGATTACAATTCAAATATTGACCCCAACAGCGAGGGAACATTCGGAATGATACTGTGCGGCGCAGGAAATATCGACAGCTCAAAGGCGACCGTAAAGGTCGGAAGCCTGACGGTCAGCGGCTCCGGAAACGGCAGCGGAAGCTCGAACGGCGGCGGACAGTCGGGACAAAGCGGTTCTGTGGGAAACAATAACCCTAAGATAGTTCAGGCAAAGGACGTTCCGGATCCTACTACGGACGACTGGCTGCATACCGACGGCAGCAAGATCTATGACAAGGACGGTAAGGAGGTCTGGCTCACCGGCATAAACTGGTTCGGCTACAATACCGGTACAAACACATTTGACGGCTTGTGGACATGCGATCTGAATACTTCTATTTCAAATATTGCCGACAGGGGATTCAACCTTATGAGGATACCTATGTCAGCCGAACTTATAAAAGAATGGTCAAACGGGAATTATCCCAATGCAAACTTCAATCAGGCAACAAATTCTTATCTGGTGGGAATGAACAGCCTTGAGATATTTGACTATGTGATAGGTCAGTGCCGCGCTAACGGCATCAAGATCATGATAGACATTCACAGCGCAAAGACCGATTCCATGGGACATATGAAAAATCTATGGACGGACGGAAATATCAGCGAAAAGGATTATCTTGACGCTCTTGCTTGGATCGCGAACCGTTACAAAAAAGATGATACTATAATTGCCTACGATCTGAAAAATGAACCTCACGGCAAGGCAAATGAATCTCCCAGAGCAAAATGGGACGGTTCAAAGGACAGCGACAACTGGAAATACATAGCTGAAAAAGCCGCAAAAGCCGTTCTTGACAAGAATCCCAACGTTCTTATAATGGTAGAGGGAATCGAAATTTATCCTATTGACACCAAAAAGAACGGTAATTTTTCTTCAACTAATATGGGCGACTACTACTGCACATGGTGGGGCGGAAACCTGCGCGGCGTAAAGAATGATCCCGTCGATCTGGGAAAATATCAGAATAAGCTTGTATATTCTCCTCACGATTACGGTCCTACGGTTTACGAGCAGCCATGGTTCAAGGGAAATTATACCTTTGACAGTCTTTACAAGGACTGCTGGTATGATAACTGGTTCTATATCCAGAAAGAAAATATAGCTCCGCTGCTGATAGGCGAGTGGGGAGGGTTCATGCGCGATCCTAACCTTAAATGGATGACATACCTCCGTCAGCTTATAAAGGAAAACCGTATAAATCACACATTCTGGTGCTTCAATTCCAATTCCGGAGATACGGGAGGACTTGTTCTTGATGATTTTACCACATGGGACGAGGACAAATACGCATTTGTAAAGGAAGTCCTCTGGCAGCAGAACGGCAAATTTGTAGGACTTGACCACGAGATCCCTCTTGGCAGCAACGGAATAACCCTCTCAAAAGCAAAATGATGAAAAAGCTCCGGCATTTTGCAGATGCCGGAGCTTTTTGAGGTATTGGGCATAGAGATCAAGCTGTGTCAATAAAGCAAAAAGGCATTGACCTTTAATATCCGGTCAATGCCTTTAAAATCGATTCGGGATCAGACTGCTCTTGTTACCTTACCGGAACGGAGACATCTTGTGCATACGTAAATATGCTTAGGAGTTCCGTCAACAATAGCCTTTACACGCTTAACGTTTGGTTTCCATGTTCTGTTGGAACGGTGATGTGAATGGGAAACCTTTATACCAAAAGTAACGCCCTTTCCGCAAATATCGCA
>CANQZS010000256.1 GCA_947628385.1 uncultured Clostridia bacterium
CGGTACCTTTACCGCGATGAAATCCGCTTCCTTGTAAAGTCCGCTGGTGTAGCCCTGTTCTTTCAGGCTTTCGCCAAGCATGATCTTTGTTGCAATATCCACCATTGGAACGCCCGTTACCTTTGAAATGTAAGGTACCGTTCTTGAAGAGCGCGGATTTACCTCGATAACGTAAACCTCGTCATTGTAAACAACATACTGTATATTTACCAGACCGATAACGTGAAGCTCCATTGCAAGACGTCTCGTATACTCGATGATCGTCTCGCGGATCTTTTTGGTAAGGGTCAGGGCGGGATATACTGAGATCGAGTCTCCGGAATGTATTCCCGCGCGTTCGATATGCTCCATGATACCCGGGATAACGTAGTCTACGCCGTCGCAGATAGCGTCAACTTCAACTTCCTTGCCCATCATGTATTTATCTATGAGAACGGGGTTTTCCAGACCGCCCCGCATGATGATCTCCATATATTCGATAATATCCTGATCGGAATGGGCAATTATCATATTCTGACCGCCAAGAACGTATGACGGACGCATAAGGACCGGATAACCAAGATCCTCAGCGGCTTTAAGGGCTTCCTCGGTGTTCATTACCGTATGTCCCGCAGGACGGGGTATGCCGCACTTGTTCAGAAGCTCGTCGAAGCGTTCCCTGTCCTCTGCGGCGTCAATGCTGTCCGCAGACGTTCCCAGAATGTTCACGCCCATTTCGGAAAGGTGCTTTGTGAGCTTTATGGCTGTCTGACCTCCGAACTGAACTACAACGCCGTAAGGCTGTTCAGTCTCGATAATCGCTTCAACGTCCTCTTTTGTAAGCGGGTCAAAATACAGCCTGTCGCCTGTGTCAAAGTCGGTGGAGACCGTCTCCGGATTGTTATTGCATATTACCGCTTCATATCCCTTTTCCTTTAAAGCCCATACGCAGTGTACGGAGCAGTAGTCGAACTCTATTCCCTGACCTATGCGTATAGGTCCCGAGCCGAAAACAATAACTTTTTTCTTTCCTTTGTCGGTGCGCTCGATGAACTGCTTTGCTTCGTTTTCCTCGTCAAATGTTGAGTAGAAGTAGGGAGTTTCCGCCTTGAACTCTCCCGCGCAGGTATCTACCATTTTGAATACCGCTCTCCTGCGCTTGGGACACTTCTGTCCGCTGAGACGTTCAATGGTGCTGTCAAGGAAACCGTATCTCTTGGCAAGATCATATTTTTCCTCTGTAAGCTCGCCCTCCGCAAGGAGCTTTTCCAGCTCCGCAAGATTTTTCAGCTTGTCAATGAACCAGCAGTCTATTTTTGTAATATCATGGATAGTCTGAACGGAGATCCCGCGTTTCAGCGCTTCAAATACCGCAAATGCGCGTTCATCGTCCACTGAATAAAGCTGATTGCGGACTTCATCGTCCGTAAGCCGTTCAAATTTTTTCAGATCAAGAGTGTCCATTCCCAACTCAATTGAGCGGACGGCTTTCATCATCGCCTGCTCAAAGGAAGTGCCTATCGCCATTACCTCGCCGGTAGCCATCATCTGTGTGCCGAGCGTACGCTTTGCATAAACGAATTTATCAAATGCCCATTTTGGGAATTTTACGACTACATAGTCAAGAGCCGGCTCAAAGCAAGCATAGGTCTTGCCTGTTACCTGATTGAGGATCTCGTCCAGACTGTATCCTATGGCGATCTTTGTAGCGACCTTTGCTATAGGATAGCCCGTAGCCTTTGAAGCCAGCGCCGAGGAACGTGAAACTCTCGGATTCACCTCAATTACCGCATACTCAAAGCTTGTGGGGTGGAGCGCGAACTGGCAGTTGCAGCCGCCCTCTACTTTAAGCTCGGAAATTATATTCAGCGTTGCTGTACGGAGCATCTGGTATTCTTTATCCGTAAGCGTAACGGCGGGAGCTATAACGATCGAGTCGCCTGTATGTACGCCCACCGGATCGAAATTCTCCATGGAGCATACGGTTATAACGCTGCCCTTGCTGTCGCGGATAACTTCAAATTCTATCTCTTTCCAGCCGCTTATACATTTTTCGATAAGCACCTGTGTTATGGGAGAGAGCCTTAAGCCGTTTGTGGCAATATCGCGAAGCTCCTCCTCGTTATTTGCGATACCGCCGCCTGTACCTCCAAGGGTGAACGCAGGACGTACAATGACCGGATAGCTTATTATCTCTGCAAATTCCACCGCGTCGTCAACAGTCTCAACGACCTTGGAGGGAATACAAGGCTCGCCTATCTTTTCCATAGTGTCCTTGAAAGCCTGTCTGTCCTCGGCTTTATGGATAGTTTCCGGATCCGCTCCGAGAAGCTTTACGCCGTGCTCGTCAAGGAATCCACATTCCGCAAGCTGCATTGAAAGGGTAAGACCGGTCTGTCCTCCGAGAGTTGACAGAACGCTGTCCGGCTTTTCGATCTCGATAATTTTCTTTACCACATCAAGCGTAAGAGGTTCTATGTACACCTTATCCGCCATAGCCTTGTCGGTCATGATCGTAGCGGGGTTGGAATTTATAAGAACGACCTCCAGCCCCTCCTGTTTAAGAGCGCGGCAAGCCTGTGTTCCCGCATAGTCGAACTCGGCGGCTTGTCCGATTATAAT
>CANQZS010000257.1 GCA_947628385.1 uncultured Clostridia bacterium
GGAAAAAGTCCCGTATGCTTGAAGCCTGTAGGTCTTATATTGAATGTGAGATCTCCGTAGCTTATCGTCCAGCTTTCCGGAAGTTTTTTCCGGAAGCTCCACTGACCGCCGCCCTTTTCCGAGCGGTGGTAGTGACCGTATGCCTTATCCCAGAATTCCGACCTTTTCTCGGTTTTCCATATCACCTGCGGATCCGGACGGATAAGTGGAATATCCCCCCACATTTCAAGCTTTTCCGAGCTTGTGCAGTCAAGGAGCCTGTAATCGCTCCATTTGTCCGCTGTTCTCATCTGATGATCTATCCTTTCGATCCATTCGCCGATACGGCGGGCATCAAACGTCCTTGCAGCGTTCGCTGATCTTATCTGCGATCCTGACCGCCATATCGTTTATCATCTGGAATTGCTTTCCCTCTATCATTACTCTGATAAGCGGCTCCGTTCCGCTTTCACGGACGAGTATACGTCCGCTTGAACCGAGCTTTTTCTGGTTCTCGCTGATAATGCTTTCGATCTCCTCGTCGTTTTTCCAAGCTTCCTTCCACTTGGGATCTATCTTTACGTTTATCATTACCTGCGGGTATCTTTCCATTATCGAGCCAAGCTCGGAAGCCTTTCGTTCCTGTCTTTTTATTATGCTTAGAAGCTGAACGGCGGTAAGCTGACCGTCTCCCGTAGTTGCAAAATCATGGAAAATGATATGTCCTGACTGTTCGCCGCCGAGGTTATACCCGCCGGCTAACATCTGTTCCATTATGTATCTGTCCCCGACCTTTGTCGTCACCATATTTACATTGTTGTTCTTAGCAAAATGGCTGAATCCGAGATTCGTAAGAACAGTCACCACCGCGGTATTTTTCTTTAACGTTCCCCTGTCGCGCATATCTCTGGCAAAAATCGCGATCAGCTTATCTCCGTCGAGAACTGTTCCCGTTTCGTCAACAGCAAGGCACCTGTCCGCGTCTCCGTCAAAGGCGACTCCGATATGACATTTATTCTGCACCACGCATTTAGAAATGTTTTCCATATGCGTGGAACCGCATTTATCATTTATATTCGTTCCGTTAGGAGTGCAGTTCGTAAGGAACACCGTAGCTCCCAGTCCGCCGAAAAGTCTTTCCGCAGTCACGCTTGCGGAACCGTTTGCACAGTCTATCGCAACTCTTATTCCCGAAAGATCATGGTCAATGGTTTTCATTATATAGCGGATATAGTCCCACTCGGCGTTTTTGTCGGCAGTAACTCTTCCGACGTTGGCGCCGCCTGTCATAGCCTCGGTGATCTTTTCCGGAGTATCCAGAACAAGCTTTTCGATCTCCTCCTCAATATCGTCGGAAAGCTTATAGCCTGTTCCGGAAAACAGCTTTATTCCATTGAATTCCATACTGTTATGAGAAGCGGAGATCATCACTCCCGCGTCAGCCTCTCTTCTTTTTACCAGAAAAGCAACTGCCGGAGTAGGTATAACGCCTACCGTTATCGCGTCAGCGCCCATAGAGCATATTCCCGCTATAAGAGCCGCTTCAAGAACGTCCGAAGAGATCCTCGTATCCTTTCCTATAAGGATCTTAGGCTTATGATTCGCCTTTTTTGTAAGGACCATTGCCGCCGCTCTTCCTATCTGCATGGCAGTTTCACAGGTAAGCTCCGTAAGAGCGACGCCTCTCGCTCCATCAGTTCCGAATAATCTTCCCATTGTAAAAAATCTCCTTTATAAAAAAGTTTTAAGGCGATCCGTCAATTATCTGCATATAAATTACGCAGCCGCCGGACGATCTGCGGCGCTTTTATTCAAAGAATGTCTGCTGAGTGCTGTCAGGAGCCTTTCCGTTATACTCATAGCCCAGATGAGCGTAAGCGAGAGCTGTAGCGCAGCGTCCCCTCGGAGTTCTCGCAATGAATCCGAGCTGCATAAGGAACGGCTCGCATACGTCCTCCAGAGTGACCGCTTCCTCACCTATCGCCGAAGCAAGAGTCTCCAGACCCACAGGTCCGCCGTTATAGCCCTTTATGAGCATATTCAACATTCTCTTATCAAGGTTGTCAAGACCGAGACTGTCTATCTCCATACGGTCAAGAGCTATCCTTGCAATATCCTCCGTTATCCTGCCGTTGCCTATCACATCGGCAAAATCCCTGACTCTTTTAAGGAGCCTGTTTGCGATCCTCGGCGTTCCTCTTGCCCGTCTTGCAAGCTCCATAGCGCCCGCTCTGTCGCAGGCGACTCCCAGTATTACCGATGAACGCATTATTATATCGCTGAGCTGTTCATAGGTGTAAAGCTCCAGACGCTGTATCATACCGAACCTGTCGCGGAGCGGCGAGGTCAGCTGACCTGCTCTTGTAGTGGCTCCTATAAGCGTGAATTTCGGCAGATCTATGCGCAGCGAACGCGCCGAGGGACCCTTTCCGATTATAATATCAAGCGCGAAATCCTCCAGAGCAGGATAAAGGACTTCCTCTATAGCTCTGGAAAGACGGTGTATCTCGTCGATAAAAAGAACGTCGTTCTCCGAAAGATTTGTAAGCAGCGCCGCCAGATCCCCCGGCTTTTCAATGGCAGGACCGGAGGTTATGCGGATATTTACCCCC
>CANQZS010000258.1 GCA_947628385.1 uncultured Clostridia bacterium
CATGCTTGCTGTCTTCGGGCGCGATGCGGGGGATAAGCATGATGAATACGCTAAGGCTGTTGAAAAGCTCCTGCTTGCTAAATCCGCCGAGATAGTTAAGGCGGGCGTGGACGTTATACTTGACTGGGGCTTCTGGACAAGAGAAAAAAGACGTTCCGCAAAGGAATTTTACAATATGCGGCATATAAAATGTGAACTCCACTATCTTGATATAAACGACAGCATATGGAAAAAACGCATTGAGGAAAGAAATTCTCATGTTATGAACGGAGAGTCGGACGCTTATTTTGTAGATGAAGGGCTTTTTAAAAAGTTTATGTCTGTTTTTGAAGCTCCGGACAAAAATGAAATAGACGTTCTGATAAATATATGAGACCGGAAAGGAATGTTCTGCGGGATAATGAAAACCATATCTTTGATAGGCTCCACCGGTTCTATAGGAAAACAGACCCTTGACGTATGCAGAAAGCACGGTATAAGGGTAACGGCTCTTGCCGCAAACAGCAATATCGGATTGCTGGAGGCTCAGGCAAGAGAATTTTCTGTCGGATCGGTATGTATTTATGATGAAAAATTATTCGGCGATCTGAAAAGCAGGCTTTCTGATACCGATATAAAGGTTCTTTGCGGAATGGAGGGTCTGTGCAGCATAGCTGAGGCGGATAACGTCGATCTGTTCGTCAATTCCGTTGTGGGAATGGTAGGACTTCTGCCGACGCTGACGGCTATAAATGCGGGTACGGATATTGCTCTTGCCAATAAAGAGACTCTCGTTGCCGGCGGCGGATTGGTAATGTCCTCGGCGGAAAAAAAGAATGTAAAGATATTCCCTATAGACAGTGAACATTCCGCAATATTCCAGTGCTTGCAGGGAAATAAGCGGGAACAGCTAAGGAAGATCATTCTGACGGCTTCGGGAGGACCTTTCTTTGGAATGAAAAAGCCGGAGCTGGAGAACGTTACCGTTGAACAGGCTCTTTCTCACCCTAACTGGAGCATGGGAAACAAGATAACCATAGATTCCGCTACGCTTATGAATAAGGGGCTTGAATTCATTGAAGCCCATTGGCTTTTCGGAGTTCAGACGGAAAATATTGAGATAATAGTCAATCGCGAAAGCATTCTTCATTCCGCTGTTGAATTCAATGACCACTCAGTTATAGGGCAAATGGGTGTTCCGGATATGAAGATCCCTATCCAGTATGCTATACTATATCCTGAACGTCTTGAATGTGATGTAAAGCCGCTTTCACTTACGGACTGCGGAACGCTGACATTCGCAAAGCCGGACTTGGAGACATTTGACTGCCTTTCCGGCTGTATTGAAGCTATAAAGCGCGGAGGAGCGTATCCGTGCATAGTAAATGCGGTAAACGAAGAGGCGGTAAGGCTTTTCCTTGAAAAGAAAATTTCATTTCTGGATATTGGAAAAACCGTTTCAGATTCTCTTTCAGCTTTTGGCTATATGCCTGCTGACAGCTATGAGGATATTAAAAAAGCCGAAAAGCTTGCAAGAGAATTTGTAAAAAATCGTTTTGAATGAACAAGGATCATTTAAGGTACACAGTGCGGAAGCCGTATTGGCTTTGCGCGGTGTTTCCTTTGTTTTGTGAGGTATTATGAACGATCTGCTGTTTTTGAAAATTGCTGAAAAAACCGTTTCTGAAACAGAAACCGGTGTAATACGTGGATTGCATATCCCGGCTCCGCTACTTTCGATACTGTTTGGAGTTTTATTTTTCTGCCTGATAATAGTTATACATGAATTTGGGCATTTTATCGTTGCAAAGGCTTGCGGTATACGCGTTGATGAATTCGCCATAGGAATGGGTCCTGTTATTTACAAAAAACAGGGAAAGGAAACGCTTTTTACTCTGCGTATACTGCCTATAGGCGGATTCTGTTCCATGGGTGAGGATATTGACGATGACGATCCTGATTCTTTCCGCAAAAAGCCTGTACTTGCAAGAATTGCTGTGATCTCTGCCGGCGCAGTGATGAATCTTATTCTTGGTTTTATATTGTCAATAATCATGATATTGGCGGACGGTGGAGTGGTCTCTTCAAGGATAGTATACTTTTCCGATGACGCTGTAAGTCCGCAGTACGGATTGCAGCTCAACGATGTGATAACGGAGATCAACGGAGTGAAAATATTCTCCGTAAAGGATATAACGTACCAGCTCGGAAATGATGAGGACGGGATCATTGATATTGTCGTAAAAAGAGACGGAAAAAAGGTAAAGCTTGACAACGTTCACTTTGCGTCTGAAATAAATGCCGAAACCGGCAAAAGAACTCTTATCTATGATTTCAAGGTGCAAAAGGAAAAAGCATCGTTTACGAATATTATCCCATATGCATTTAAAAATTCCGTATATTACGGCAGGATAGTCCTTATGTCGCTGTGGGATATTATCCGCGGAAGATATGGGATAAACGATCTTCAGGGTCCTATAGGGATAGTAACGGTAATAGGCAATGTGGCTGAGGAAAGCGGCTTTGACGCAGGATTTCTCCTTGATATTGCAACACTTGTAACGATAAACATAGGGATCTTCAATCTGCTGCCTATCCC
>CANQZS010000259.1 GCA_947628385.1 uncultured Clostridia bacterium
CCGTTACGATTCCGCAGCGGCTCTGCTTACCATGCTGAACGTAGGACAGGGTATCCCGCCGGAGCTTTATCAGGTGGTGGCGGGGATATACGTTCAGGTAATGCAGATCGCAAAGGAAAAAGGCAAAGGGAAATATTGAACAATGAAGAGGAGTGTCGGGTTTGTTTACGCACATTGATGAGAAATACGGATATGACGGTGAGCTCGGAGCTATATACGCCAAGGATAAGACCGAATTCAAGGTATGGGCTCCGGAGGCGGAGGCTGCAAGAGTGCAGCTCTATAAAACGTGCAGGGACGAGGATCCCTACCGCAGGCTCCCTATGGAAAAGGGCGCGGACGGCGTATGGAGAAAGACCGCTTTCGGGGATCTTGACGGGATATATTACACTTACGTAGTGACCTATGACGGCATAGAACAGGAGGCAGTAGATATTTATGCGCGTTCCGCAGGAGTGAACGGAGCTATGGGAATGATAATAGATACCAAAGCGTGCGATCCTGCCGGCTGGGACAAGCAGGACTATGTAAAGCTTGAAAAATATACCGACGCTTGTATTTACGAGCTGCACGTCAGGGATTTTTCAATAGACAAGAGCGGGAATTTCTGCTATAAGGGACGTTTCCTTGCGTTTATAGAAAAGGGTCTTGTAAACGCTGCGGGAGACAGCATAGGCATAGATCATATCAAGGAGCTCGGAGTTACTCACGTTCACCTTATGCCATGCTTCGATTACTGCACCGTTGACGAGAGCGACGTTCACCGTCCGCAGTTCAACTGGGGGTATGATCCGCAGAATTACAATGTTCCCGAGGGATCCTATTCCACGGATCCGTTTAACGGCAGGACAAGAGTTGCGGAATTCAAGCGGCTTGTCTATGCGCTGCACAGAGAGGGCATAGGCGTGGTCATGGACGTAGTATACAATCACACTGCGGCGACGGCGGATTCAAGCTTCAACAAGATATATCCGAAATATTATTACCGTCTCTGGGGCGATAAGGGCGAATATTTCAGCAACGGCAGCGGCTGCGGCAATGAGCTTGCCACCGAGCGGAAAATGGTAAGGAAATTCATTGTTGACAGTCTTTGCTACTGGGCGAGCGAGTATAAGATGGACGGATTCCGATTCGATCTTATGGGGCTTTATGATACGGAAACGCTGAATCTTATTTCCGGCAGGCTCAAGGAGATAAATCCTAACGTACTGCTTTACGGCGAGGGCTGGACAGGCGGGGATTCACCCCTTGAATGGGGCAGGAGGGCAATGAAGCTGAATGCGCGGAGCACTCCCGATATTGCGTTTTTCAGCGATGATTTCCGCGACACCGTAAAGGGGAACAATTTCGAGAACCGCGACAAGGGCTATGTAAACGGCGCTACGGGCAACGAGGAATACGTCAAGGAGATAATGTGCGGACGCATACCGCACCCGCAGATACCGAATCTTACAAAATTCTCGTGGACAGACACGCCTGCTCAGACGGTGAATTATGTTGAAGCGCATGATAATCTCACGCTCTGGGACAAGCTCTACTACACCAACAGCACCGACAGCATTGAAAAGCGCATACGAATGGATAAAATGGCTGCGGCTATGGTGTTCCTTGCACAGGGGATACCGTTTATCCAAGCGGGGCAGGAGTTCCTGCGTTCCAAGCCGTTCCCGGGCGGAACGGTATTCGACCACAACAGCTACAAGTCGCCTGATGCGATCAACAGTCTCAAATGGAACAGGAAATCCGAATTCAAGGGCGTTTTTGAATACTACAAGGGCTTGATAGGATTCAGAAAGGCACACAGCGCGTTCCGTATGTGCGACAAGGACAGCATAGGGGAAATGATGCGTTACATTGATAAGCTCCCTCAGAGAGTGGTAGGATTTGTTCTTTACGGCGACAATGAATTTGAAGAGATCGTGGTATTTTTCAATCCTAACGATTATCCGGTAACGCTCCATGCGTTCGGATCATACGGAGTTTACATCGACGGTGACAATGCGGGGAATGTTCCGCTGCGCACGGTCGAGGGAGATTATGAGCTTGACGGGCTCAGCACGATAGTTCTCGGCAGACCGAGGCAGGTCCCCGAGGAGGTCTACGAAGCGCCGGCAACGGACTGACCCGTGTTTAGAGTTTAGAGTTGAGAGTGGAGTGCTGAGAGCTTATAGTGAAGTGTTAAGTGTGTAGATTGAAATGTTGAGTATTAAGAAAATTCAAATTATCTCAACTCTAATATCTTAACTCTCAATATTGATCAAGGAGTATATTATGAGTGCTGTTTATGAAAGATTGCAGAAATGCTATGAATGTTTTAAGGGAAAAATAGATTTTGTACCGGATATTGCGCTTGTCCTCGGTTCGGGACTGGGCGACTATGCAGAGGGGATAAGGATAGCTTCCGTTCTGGATTATAAGGATATTGACGGATTCCCCGTTTCAACAGCGCCCGGACATAAAGGAAGATTCGTTTTCGGATATGTGGGCGATGTTAAGGTGGTCGTCATGCAAGGACGCGTCCACTATTACGAGGGCTACAAAATGGAGGACGTAGTTCTTCCCATACGTCTT
>CANQZS010000260.1 GCA_947628385.1 uncultured Clostridia bacterium
CCTCGGGGACGTCCCCGCTGACAATGCGGCGGGCGAGCCCCTCCGCGATCGCCGTTTTTCCCACGCCCGGCTCTCCTATCAGACAGGGGTTGTTTTTCTGCCTGCGGGAAAGTATCTGGATAGTTCTGGCAATTTCCTTATCTCTACCGATAATATTGTCAAGCTTTCCGTCGGCGGCGCGCTGTGTAAGATCCGTGCAGTAGCTGTCAAGGAACCTTGTTTTGCTCTTTTTCTTTTTCCCGTCGTCATTTTCGCTGCGCGTGCGGCGGCGGGGATCCTCATTCTGCCTCTGATCCTCATTTTTGCCGAACATATCGTAGGTATTGTGATCGCCTTTCATTTTTTCATCTAAATTTTTAAGGCTGCCGCCGAAAAGGTTCTGTATAAAGCTTGGAAGCGAGCCTGTTCCTCCGCGCTGGAACGAATCTCCGTCCAGAGCCTCGGTGAAATCCGTCATCTGATCGGCAAATTCCTCCACATCGTCGTCGGATATGCCCATATGCTCCATATATTCCTTTACCTGCGGGATACCGAGTTCCTTAGCGCACACAAGGCACAGACCCTCGTTGCGTTTTTCCTCACCCTGCATGGCGGTTATAAAAACCACCGCCGTCCTTTTTTTGCATCTTGTACAAAGCATATCGCCGTTGTCCTCCATATCTTCTATTTCAGTATCAATGACAGCAGGAACACCGTCCCGCTGTACAGCCGTTTGAACAATATCGTTTCCGAGATCGTTCCGGAATTCAAATATCTGTTCCCGTCAGATGTAATATTTATAAATACGAATGATACCGCGCACAGCACTGCCGCAGCAACGATCCCCTGCAGGCACCCTATGATCCCTCCCAGAATATCGTCTGCCGAGCGCACCGCCCGTATCCCTCTTGCCGCCCGCGCAGCGTATGAGATCACCGTAAACACACCCGAGACCACTGCGAACGTCACTACAAACAAAGCCGTCCTTACTACTCTCATTATAATGGGACGTATCATTTCACGTTCCACAAGCTCCGCAGCCGACTTTTTGTCAAATGTGAGCATTTCGAGCTTTCTTTCGTTTTCCGACTCCAGCTCATTTATATAGCTTCCCGCCCCGTCGAGCACCTCCTCTGGAAGTATTCCAGAAAAAGCGTCCGTCAGCGACTGGCAGTAGCTTATGAATACACTATTAAGTTTAGCACGAAAATCTTCATTCGTCAATACCTCATAAAACTCCTCCGGTACCGAGGAAAGCTCCGATGACTGTTCTCCGTCAGGCTTTATCCCGTTTTGGGAAAGTATTTTTCCGAAATATTCCTCAGAAAAATATTTTTCCGAAAGCTCGTCTGCCTTTTTTTCAAGGACCGACAGTACCGACGGTCTTACAAAGCTTTCGTAAACGTATTCGTCCGCCGCTCCGCTTACGAATACAGCCGCCGCCAGAGCGGCAATGCAGCCCACAGACGATATTATCATTCTCACTGCGCCCTTTCCGAAGCCGTGAGCAATACATATCACCACTGCCGCCGCTATGATAATATCCAGAATATAGCGCAATTTACCATTCCTTTCGGTCAGCTGAAATCTATTCTGTTTATCTCGTCATATCCGAGCAGATATATATATTCTCCCATGCGGCAGAAATCATCGTAATCCGTATCCAGCCTTACAGACGAGATCGGCTCTCCCGAAACCGTATAGGACGAGATCCCTCCGGAGCTTTGTATATATATAACGTTTCCGCTGACCTGAACGTTTATTACCTCGCTGTCAAGAGTTTTTTCCGAAACGCTGCCTGTTGAGCAGTCCACCGTGACAAGCTCGGAGGTCCTGAGCTCTTCATTTACGAATATCATAGCCGCCACGCTTCCGTCCATTGAATAGTCCACCAGCCTGCGCTTGTAGGAATAGCTTCCCATAAGAGATCCGCTGCCGTTATAATAGGCGCACATCCTATCGCCAAGCATCATTATCCCGTCGTCTCCGAATGTACGCACCGAAAGCGCGAGAGTACGCACGTCCTGAGTCTGCCATACCGGTACCGGATCGCCGGCTTCGTCCCTGTCTATCTTATCGAATCTGTAGTAAAGTATCCTTGAAACGATGTACCCTCCGGAAGCTCCTACAGTAGTGATATAGCAGCCGCTGCTGTCCGGATCGAACGTTACATCTATGATCCTTGATACGGATCGGTAATTAAAAATATTCTTTCCGTTGCCGTCATATACCATAAGCACGGAGGGATATTTGTCGCTTTTGGTAACTATCGCTGCAGCGTCTCCCTTTCCAAGCCTTGCAATAAGTATAGGCTCCTCGGTGTTCTTGCTGTATATGCACTTGTATTTGCTGTAAAGGGAAAAGCTTTTACCCCCGAGATCGTAAAGCAGTATCTTCCTTTCGCCCATTGTCATTACAGGCTTTGCAAAGGTATGCTGTGAGGAGGAGATCATCTTTCCGTCAGTATTGTAAACAAAAAAATGCGAATCGTCCGAAACCGCTATACAGTTATCCATCGCCAGAAGCTGATAGCTCGCTCCTCCCTCTATGGAAAGCGGGAAATATCCTTCCGCAAGCT
>CANQZS010000261.1 GCA_947628385.1 uncultured Clostridia bacterium
TAAGCCGCAAAGCGGCTTCAAGAGGGGGCTGCCTCTGCGAAAACCAAACTTCGTTTGGCTGAGGGCGCCCCCTTAAACTAACAGCTTATGTTATGTAAGCCTTTTAAAACAGTCCGGTGGACTGTTTTAAAATCAATTTAATATGTTTTTCCATAGTTCTGATGCAAGCTTCTTATCAAAGGGGCTTGCATTTTTTGTTGCCGCTTTGCCTTTAAACATCATATAAATATTTTCCATGCAGGAGATCTTTTGTCAAATTGCATAAAAAATCCCCCTAAAATTCTTTATAAATTTTAGGGACAAATTTTTTCAAAGGTTGAAATTTCCGCAAGTTTGGTGTATAATATCATTAAAGTGGTGAAATATCTCCGGTTTAAGGTGAAAAGTGGTGATTTTCCACACCGTTTTCCACATCGTGTGGAAAACTCGCCGAAGCGCTTCCCCACAATTCCACAGGATCAGCTTACGACCTGAAGCTGTAAATACTGATCTTGTACAGATATGACCGAAAGGACGGTGATAAAGCATGGCCGGCTGCACTCTTATGGGTACCTTTGAACATACTATCGACGCTAAGGGACGTATGGCGTTCCCCGCTAAGCTCCGCGAAAAGCTCGGTCTGAGCTTTATAGTTACTATCGGTCTGGATAACTGCCTGTATGTGTATTCCAACGAGGAATGGGAGATCTTTACTGATAAGCTCAAAACTCTTACCGGCACTAAGGCAAAAGCCGCTAAAATGCTTATCATCAACGCTGCTAACGTTGAGCCTGACAGTCAGGGCAGAATACTTATCCCGCCAAATCTCCGCGAACACGCGGGTCTCGATCACGATGTGACGGTGCTCGGCGTGATAAACCGCGCCGAGATCTGGGATACCGCAAGATTCAAGGAGTACAGCGGTCAGATCACCAACGAAATGCTCTCGGAAGCACTGGAGGATCTCGCTTTCTGATATAAATATTAAAGGATAACTATGGATAAAATAAATTCGTCGGATTTCTCACATATTCCGGTATTGCTTAGCGAAACGCTGGACGGGCTGAACATCGTGCCGGATGGTATATATATAGACGGCACCTGCGGCGGCGCGGGACATTCACTGCGGATCGCCGAAAAGCTTGTTTCAGGCAGATTGCTCGGAATAGACAGAGATCCCGACGCGGTAAGGGTTGCCTCCGAACGGCTCGCAGGCTTCCGCGCTGAAGTCGTTATGGGGAATTATTCGGATATAAGGGAAATAGCCGCTTCTAAGGGAATATCCTCGGCGGACGGCATACTGCTCGATCTGGGAGTTTCCTCCTATCAGCTCGATACTGCGGAAAGAGGATTTTCCTACCGCCTTGACGCTCCTCTCGATATGAGAATGTCAAAAACCGGCAGGACGGCTGCCGATCTGGTAAACGAGCTTCCGGAAGATGAGCTGAGCAGGATATTCTTTGAATACGGCGAGGAAAAATTCAGCCGGCGCATTGCCGCAGAGATAGTCCGTCAGCGAAGCTCAAAGCCTGTGGAAACTACGGGAGAGCTTGCCGAGATCGTCGGAAGAGCTGTTCCCGCAAAATTCAAAAGAGAAAAAAATCCATGCAAAAAAACCTTTCAGGCGCTGAGGATCGCCGTAAACTGCGAGTTCGATCACCTCGATAAGGGTCTGGACGAAGCCTTTGGATTGCTGAAAAAAGGCGGCAGGCTGTGCGTGATAACCTTTCATTCCCTTGAGGACAGGATAGTCAAGCAGAGATTTGCTTCATTCTGCAAGGGCTGCATATGTCCGCCGGATTTCCCTCAATGCGTTTGCGGGAGAGTCCCACAGGGAAAGCTTGTTTGCAGAAAGCCCGCAGAACCCTCCGAGGAGGAGCTTGCGGCAAATAATAGAAGTCGGAGCGCAAAGCTCAGGATAATAGAAAAAATAGTGTAGAACATCTTGTAAAAGCAAGGAACGTAAAAAGAAAGGAACGGCGGTCATAGATGAACAAAAACAATCTTGCCTATGATCTTTCAAAATATGAGGACGCAGAGCCGAAAAAGGCTCCCAAGATCAACGTACGCAGAAATCGTGCCGAAAATACCGGTTCTGTGCCGAAAATGGTCGTGCTTACCGTGGCGGCAGGCGTTCTGCTGGGAGCAGTGGTATACGGCAAGGTGGAAAATGCCGCTATCCATACGGATATTGCAGCTCAGACCCAATATGTGGAAATGCTCAACGGTGAGAATGTAAGAATGCAGTGCGAGATCGAGGAAAAGACCGCGATAAGATCGGTGGAAAGCTATGCGGAATCCGTTCTCGGTATGCAGAAGCTTGACAAATCGCAGATCGAATATGTAAGCCTGTCCAACGGCAGCGCGGCGGATATTCCGGAGGAAGAGGACAATATTTTTGTAAAGATAAAAAATACTTTTTATGATTTTCTGGAATATATACGCGGCTGACGCAATAGTATAGCTTAGGGCGAAATGTTCCCCTGTCCGGCGATAAGAGCTGATCTGTCCGACGGAGGGGAATATTTTCGGAAATAAATTAAAAGGCTTGCATAACATAAGCTGTTAATTTAAGGG
>CANQZS010000262.1 GCA_947628385.1 uncultured Clostridia bacterium
GATGTAATTGATTATAGCCGCGTCGAAAGCGTCTCCGGCCACTCTTACCGAACGTGAGGTAACGATGCCGCCAAGGGATATTACCGCCACCTCGGAGGTGCCGCCGCCAATATCCACAATCATTGAACCCTGCGGCTCGGACACCGGCAGACCTGCTCCTATAGCGGCAGCCATAGGCTCTTCAATGATATTTACCTTTTTTGCGCCTGCGTTTTCGGCAGCTTCCTTTACTGCGCGGCGTTCAACGGCTGTAACTCCGGAGGGTATACATATTATTACATGAGCCTTGGTGAAAAGAGCGCCTTTAAGCGCTTTTCTTATAAATTCCTGAAGCATGGTGGTGGTTATCTCAAAGTCGGCAATAACGCCGTCCTTTAAAGGTCTTACCGCAACTATTGAGCCGGGAGTACGTCCTATAACGTCCTTAGCCTCCTGACCTACATATTTTGCGCGGTCGGTGCGGGTATCTACAGCCACTACGGACGGTTCGCGGATAATGATACCCTTTCCCCTCATATATACAAGCGTATTTGCAGTACCAAGGTCAATGCCTATTTCTTTTGTGAACATTATTTTTTACCTCCGATATGATGATATGTAAAGCAATTCCGTAAAAGATCCCCCGACTCATTCATATGAGCCGTCATTTCAAATCAAAGCAGATCGCATACAATATTATTATAACACTTGAAAAGCAAGTGTACAACACTTTTTCTGATTTTTTAACCAAATTGTAATTTTTGTTTTTTACGTCAAATTCATAAACTTACCAGTAAAAAAATTAGTGCAAAATTACAGTCCCTTGCAGGTCTTATTGTAAATGATAAGCGCGACTATAACGCAGATTATCTGCGCCGGATCCACCGTAAGAGTAAATCCGAACGCAAGCCTGAAAACTATCAGATCCAGCACCAGCGGCGAAGCGGTATCCAGTCCCACCGACATGGAATACGCCAGCCACGACAGGAACGGCACGTCTGCGCAGAGCTTAGCGGCGACCGTTCCCAGCACTATCCCCGCAAGCAGAAAAAATAAAAAAGCTATGGTTTTTTTGATGTCCTTTCCCATTTGCAATCTTCCTTTCGCAGATCGTTCACACTACGCCTCTGTAATAAAGTCCTCTTGTAAATCCGCTCTCCAGAGCCTTTTTTCCGGAAGCGCAGCACCTGACGATCCTTTTCATCTCCTCCGGAGACTCGTCGGTAAAATTCATTATCAGCATATCCCCGCTGATCTCGTCCAGCCTGTCCGTCATCATCAGAATATCGCTGTTCAATATCTCCACGCAGGAGCTTTCCCCGCATTTTACGGGAAATCTTCTTCCCGTTCTGTCCGTAATGTATCCTCTGCAATCGGCACAGCTCCCTGAAGCCTGATTTATAGGACAGTTTCTCGTCAGCATTACCGGAAGTCTGCCGTAAACGATCACTCCCACCGGAAGCTTCCCGCACATTGCGGAGATCTGACTGAGCTTTGCCTCAAAGCCGGCGGTAATGTCGGCAAGTCCGAGTCCGGCAGCGGCTTCGGCTGAAAAAGGACTTACGATATTCAGTCCCACATCTCCGCAAAGCTCAAATCCAAGCTCTCTGCCCATCTTCACATAAGCAAGGTTAGGACACATCAGCCGTTCTATGCCGGAATCCCTTAGCCGTTCAAGCCTTTTGCGCACAGCCGCTTCATCATCTATTGCTCTCGGCGGCGCGGCAATGAACCGGCGTTCCGCCTTTATCCCCTCCAGAAGCCTTATGGGAACTATAACGCTGCCCGCCTCCTCCGGAGCCGCTTCAAGCTGTTCCGCCGAGGAAACTCTTATCCGTATCTCCGACGGAGAATGTTTTCTGCGGGAATATCCCGCATTTACCTCGTTTATCGTATATTCCGGCTTTGCCGCAGAGATCCTCGCCCTGTCCATAAGACTTACGGCTTCTCTTCTTAGGGAATTCAGCGCCGATGCGGAGATCATTAATCCGTCGTCTATATCCGCGCCAAAGCTTCCGAGAGAATAGACCGTATCACCTAATTTTTCGATCTGCCTGCGTATATATCCCTCGTCTGCGGAACGCTTTTCAGCCTCCTCCGGAAGAATTCCTACAGCCGATACCGTAATATCGCCGCAGGACATCTTCATCTCCGAAGATACTCCGCGCTTTATTTTAACAAAAATATCCGCTTCTGCGGCTTTTGGTTCTTTTCTGTAGCTTTCCCTTATGACCGGCAGGACTTTTTCCGCAGAGACAACGTCCTCTTTTCTCCTGAAACCGAACATAGACGATCCCGTATTTCCGGTAATGTAACCGTCCGTAAATCCGCTTCTTGAAAATACCGCCCGAAGCGTGTCAAGATCCGGTTCTTTTCCGTCCAGAGCGGCTCTGCAAGCCGTAACGGCGGCGGCAACATATTCCGCGCGCTTCATGCGTCCCTCTATCTTGAACGACGCAATGCCAATATCCGCAAGCTCCTTTATATGCGGGATCCCGCACA
The DNA here is from genome assembly GCA_947628385.1 of uncultured Clostridia bacterium. Classification (GTDB taxonomy): domain Bacteria; phylum Bacillota; class Clostridia; order Oscillospirales; family Ruminococcaceae; genus RGIG8773. The sequence goes on from CANQZS010000262.1 coordinate 2,482, forward strand.
GATCCTTAAGGGACAGGTCATAGCACTCCCCTTTTCCAACGGCATTAAACGGCAGACGG
>CANQZS010000263.1 GCA_947628385.1 uncultured Clostridia bacterium
GGGGTCATGACCGCATCAAGGGCATGGTAAACGACAGGAGCGACTGGTGTATCTCTCGTCAGAGAACTTGGGGAGTCCCGATTCCGGTAGTTTACTGCAAGGACTGCGGAAAGCCTGTAGTTACCGATGAGCTTATAAAGAATGTTTCGGATATGTTCCGCAAAGAGGGTTCAAATTCGTGGTATATCCATGATGTTAAGGATATTGTTCCCGCAGGCACGAAGTGCGAATGTGGCTGCACGGAATTTATCAAGGAAAAGGATATTTTCGATGTTTGGTTCGACAGCGGCGTTACTCACACCGCCGTTATGGACGAAAAGGGATTCGATACGCCGGTAGATCTTTACCTTGAGGGCGCAGATCAGTACAGAGGCTGGTTCCAGTCATCGCTGCTGACCTCTGCGGCGACCGTGGGACGCGCTCCTTATAAAGCGGTCTGCACACACGGCTGGGTAGTTGACGGTGAGGGCAAGACAATGCACAAATCCCTCGGCAACGGCATTGATCCTAAGGAGGTTACGGATCAGTACGGTGCGGATATTCTCCGCTTGTGGACGGCTTCATCGGACTATCATTCCGATATAAGGATCTCAAAGGAAATTTTGAAGCAGCTTTCGGATACCTACAAGAAGATAAGAAATACCGCAAGGTTCATTCTGGGAAATCTTTGTAACGGCAGCGGATTTGATCCGGATAAGGATATGGTTACGGCAGATGAGCTTCACGAAATTGATAAATGGGCGCTGCTTAGACTTAATGCTCTTATTGATAAGGTAAAGGCTGCGTATGATGCATTTGATTTCCATATTGTGGTAAGCAGTATCCATAATTTCTGCATTACCGATATGTCAAACTTCTATCTTGACATCATCAAGGACAGACTTTACTGCACAGGGGAAAAGTCCGTTGACAGACGCGCGGCTCAGACTGCGATGTATAAAATACTCAGCGCAATTTCAAGAATGATAGCTCCTGTCCTTAGTTTCACCGCAGAGGAGATATGGAATTATATCCCGCATAAGGCTTCCGACGATCCGAGAAGTATTTTTATGAATCAGATGCCTGATAAGGAGGATATTTCCGTTGACGGCAGCTTCAATGAAAAATGGGATACTATCTATAAGCTCCGTTCAGATGTTACAAAGGCTCTTGAGGTCAAGAGAAGAGATAAATTTATCGGCGCTCCTCTTGAAGCAAAGGTCACGGTATATGCCGGTGCAAATTACGATAATTTCTCTTCATTCAGAGATATTCTTGAAAAGGTATTTATCGTTTCATCGGTGGAGATCCTTGCGGACGGCTCCGGAGAGTTCGGAAGTGACAGCTTTGAGGGCGTTTCCTACAATGTGGATCGCGCCTCCGGCGAAAAATGCGAACGCTGCTGGTCGTATTCCGACACGGTAGGAAAGGACTCCGAACACCCAACGCTTTGCGCTCGCTGCGCTGCTGAAGTTAAGTAAGTAATATTTTTCCGGATCGGGGAGGGATACTCCTCGATCCGGCTATGTTAGGGTAGAAAATGGTTTTTTTTCTCATAATTTTAGGGATCATACTTGTTGCTGCCGATCAGCTTATCAAATACTGGGCGGTGAAAGTCCTGATGCCTGTAAAGACAATGGACTTTATACGTTTCGGAGACTTTGAGATCCTTGGACTTAAATATACGGAAAATACCGGTGCGGCATTCAGCAGCTTCAGAGGACAAAAATGGTTCCTTATCGGATTTGTTGTGATAATGCTTATTGTACTGCTGGTGTTTACCGTAAAATATAAGTACAAGTGTCCGGTATTTCTTATAAGCTCTGTAATGGTGATTTCCGGAGGACTTGGAAATCTTATCGACAGAATAAGAATGGGCTATGTGGTAGACTATTTAGATGTAAAGCTTTTTAACTTTGCAATATTTAATTTTGCCGATATATGCGTAGTTCTCGGCGCGGTCATCATGCTGCTTTTCATAATGCTTGCTGAGCCTAAGCTTGCTGCGGAATATGAAAAAAAGGAACATAACGATGAACAACAGGCTTGAATTTACAGCTGAAAATGTCGGGAACGGCTTACGGATAGATAAATGGCTTTCGCAAACCGATTGCGGAGTTTCACGTTCCATGCTGCAAAGGCTCCTGAAAGAGGAAAGCGTTACGGTGAACGGAAAGCCGGTGAGCAAAAGCTATCAGCTCAGGGACGGTGACAAGGTAGAGGTTGAAATTCCCGAACCGACTCCGCTGGACGTTGTTCCCGAAAATATTCCCTTGGAAATAGTTTATTCGGACGATCATCTGCTGGTTGTAAACAAGCCCAAGGGCATGGTCGTTCACCCTGCTGCGGGAAATTACAGCGGAACGCTTGTCAATGCGCTTTTATATCATTGCGGCGGACAGCTTTCCTCTATAAACGGGGTCATTCGTCCCGGAATAGTACACAGGATAGACAAGAATACCAGCGGACTTCTTATGGTAGCAAAGACCGATCTTGCACATCAGAAGCTTGCAGAACAGATAAAGGCTCACACCTTTACGCGCGAATATCAG
>CANQZS010000264.1 GCA_947628385.1 uncultured Clostridia bacterium
AAGAGCTCCGCAAAGGGTGAATTGAAGCCGCAAAGCGGCTTCAAGAGGGGGCTGCCCTGCGATAGAGGGCGCCCCCTCAAACTAACGGTTTATGCTATGTAAGCCTTTTTAAACAGTCCGGTGGACTGTTTAAAAATCAATTTAATATGTTTTTCTATAGTCTGAATGAGCAATTACAAATTATGTATTGCAAATTGCTCAAAAATTCCCTTGACAAGCTTATGTAAATATTGTATAATGTTAAAACAGTATGTATGACCATCCGGAAAAATATGCATACTGAAAATTTTATGCCCGAAACGGCAGTGAAAGGAATTGATATTTATGGATCTTAAAGGAAGCCGAACAGAAGCCAACCTCCTTGCAGCATTCGCCGGAGAAAGTCAGGCAAGAAACAAATATACATATTTTGCCAGCGCAGCAAAAAAAGAGGGCTTTGAACAAATAGCCGAGATCTTTCTCAAAACGGCTGATAACGAAAAGGAACACGCTAAAATATGGCTAAAAGCTCTCAGCGGCATAGGCGATACAAAAACTAACCTTGCTGCGGCAGCCGACGGCGAAAATTACGAGTGGACAGATATGTACGAAAGCTTTGCCAAGGACGCAGAACAGGAGGGCTTTACCGATCTTGCTGAAAAATTCAGAGCCGTAGGTCAGATAGAAAAAGCCCACGAGGAACGCTTCCGCGCACTGCTTAAAAATGTTGAAATGCAGCAGGTATTTGAAAAAAGCGAAATGAAAATGTGGGAATGCCGCAACTGCGGACATCTTGTTATGGGAACCAAAGCTCCCGAGGTCTGCCCCGTATGCAGCCACCCGCGCAGCTATTTTGAAGTTCGTAAGGAAAATTATTGATCCTGCCCGCTTCATACGTTCAATAAAAGATAAAAGCCGGAAGAGAGCCTATGCCCCTCCTCCGGCTTGCTTTGTTATGCGGTCATATGCCGGCAAACGCCTGCTTAAGATCGGCAATTATATCATCAATGTTTTCAAGTCCTACGGAGAACCGTATCAATCCGCCGTCGATACCCGCCGCTTTGAGCTGCTCGTCAGTAAGCTGACGGTGCGTGGCGGACGCCGGGTGAAGCACGCAGGTGCGTATATCCGCAACGTGTACTTCGTTTGACGCAAGAGCAAGACGATCCATAAATTTAACGGCAGTATCGCGCCCGCCCTTTATTGAGAACGATATTACGCCGCTTGCGCCGTTCGGCAGATATTTTTGAGCAATGTCGTAATACTTGCTGCCTTTGAGCGACGGGTAGGAAACGAAATTGACCTTTCCCGTCGATGCAATGAATTCCGCAGCTTTCAAAGCGTTTTCACAGTAGCGCTCCATTCTTACCGCAAGAGTTTCAAGCCCCAGATTCAGCAGGAACGAGCTGTTTGCCGCAGGATAGCAGCCGAAATCCCTCATAAGCTGCATTCTTGCCTTGGTAATATATGGCGCAGAGGAATATTTTTCGGTGTAAACTATCCCGTGATAGCTTTCGTCCGGCTCGGTCATACAGGGGAATTTGCCGTTTGTCCAGTCAAATTTTCCGGAATCAACTATTACGCCGCCGACCTGTACGGCATGACCGTCCATATATTTAGATGTGGAATGTACGACTATATCCGCGCCCCATTCGATAGGACGGCAAAGCACCGGCGTTGCAAAGGTATTGTCTACAATAAGCGGAACACCGTGGGCATGGGCGGCTTTTGCCCATTTTTCAATATCAAGGACGGTAAGGGCGGGGTTTGCGATAGTCTCGCCGAAAACAGCCTTTGTATTTGGCTTGAAAGCGGCATTGAGCTCCTCCTCGGAAGCGTCAACGTCCACGAAAATACATTCAATGCCTAATCTTTTCAGCGTGACCGCAAAAAGATTTATCGTTCCTCCGTAAATGGACGAGGAGGAGATAAAGCTGTCTCCGGCTTCGCAGATATTAAGTATCGAAAGCAGAGAAGCCGCCTGTCCGCTGGAGGTACACATTGCCGCGGCGCCGCCCTCAAGGGCGGCTATTTTCTTTTCCACGGCGTCTGTGGTGGGATTTGCAAAGCGGGAATAAATAAGGCTTTTTGTAGGATCGTCAAAAACGGCTGCAACATCGTCCGTTGAATCGTAAACATAGGTCGTGCTCTGAACTATCGGTACAACTCTCGGCTCGCCGTTCTTGGGAGTATATCCGGAGTGGAGACATTTTGTTTCTATTTTGGCGTTTTCACTTATCTGCTTCATATCAAACGGATCCTTTCATAATTATTTTGCTTTTGAATCGTTTTCCTCGAATATCCTGTTCAGTACATCGTCCATGGGCATTGCTCCAAGGTCGCCGTCCTTTCTGGAGCGCAGTGAGAGCGTTCCGCTTTCAGCCTCCTTGTCGCCTACGATAAAGAAGTAAGGGATCTTTTCGAGCTGAGCCTGCCTGATCTTGTATCCGACGCCCTCCTTGCGGGAATCTATAGTGCAGCGTATGCCCCGCTTGTCGAGCTTTTCATAGACCGTCTGACAGTAATCCGCCGCTCTGT
>CANQZS010000265.1 GCA_947628385.1 uncultured Clostridia bacterium
GGCAATTGCTGCCTCTCCGCCGATAATTCTTGCGGACGAGCCTACGGGAAATCTTGACAGCGCGTGCAGCTCGGAGGTCATGAGAATACTTTACGATCTTAATTTCCAAGGAAAGACCGTAATTATCATCACTCATGACGACAATATCGCAGGCAGCGCGGAAAGAACTGTCAGGATCCTTGACGGGCAGGTGGTCTCGGATAAAAAAATTTGTTAAAGCGAACAAATAATCAAAAGGATTTTGGTTAAAATACATGAAATGAAAATGTATATATTTTCTTGACAAATCTGCAAAATTTATGTATAATATATATAATATCATGGGAAGCTGTTTACATTATGGGCAATATTCTCAGCTTTTTTGTTCATAATGGTGAATGCTTGCGGATCTTGTATACCAAAATCTCTCAAAAGGGGGGCTGTGCTTTTATATCCTACGGTATAAAAGCAGGAACACAATGTATGTAACCATCAATGAGGAAAAATGTATCGGCTGCAATGCCTGCATAAGAGTTTGTCCGGTGCATGACGCCAATATCGCTAAGCTCGCTCAGGACGGCAGACATTCCATAATAACCATCGACAAGGATAAATGTATATCCTGCGGTGCCTGCGTAAAGGGCTGCGCTCATGAGGCGAGGACCTATGTGGACGATACGGAGGCATTTTTTGCCGATCTTAAAAACGGACAGAATATTACCGTTCTTGTTGCTCCGGCATTCCGTCTTACGGAGCCTGACGCCGATGCTATGCTCGCACATCTCCGCAAGCTTGGCGCAAAGCTTATACATGATGTTTCGTTCGGTGCGGATATATGTACATATATGCATATAAAGGCTGTAAAGGAGAACCGCTGCGGAAAGATAATGTCCCAGCCGTGTCCTGCGCTCGTAGAATACGTCCTTAAGCATAAGCATGAGCTTATAGAATATCTCTCTCCGGTACATTCTCCCTTTGCGTGCGGAGCAGTATATCTGAGAAAATATGAGGGAGTTACAGGTCCTATAGCGTTTATCTCTCCATGTATCGCAAAAAAGTTTGAGATGGAGGAGACCGGTCTTGCACAGTATAACGTTACGTTCAAGCGCTTTGCGGAATATATGAAAAACAATTGCAACTATGACAGATCGGCAAAATTCAAGTTTGACAATACCTCGGCATTCTGCGGAAAGATATATCCGAGACCGGGAGGATTAAAGGATTGCTTACAGCACGCTATACCGGGGCTCGATGTGAGGAACTGTGAGGGAGTTTCCCATGTTTATCCGGAGCTTGACTATTACGCGGCGGCAAGCGTGGCGGACAGACCTGCTGTTTTTGATATTCTGAGCTGTCCTAACGGCTGTATTTCGGGTCCGGGCACAAATTACGACGAGAGCAGAGTATTCTCGTATATGAGCAAGGCAAATACCGTGGGTAATGAAGCGTTCTCACAGCGTGAAAAGCAGGCTCATAAATACAGCATTTCCACAGACAAGCAGTTCAAATGGTTTGAAAAGAACCTGAGATTCGAGGATTTTGTAAGAACATATACTCCTAAGAACGCATATACCAAGAGCGTTTCCGACAATGATATAAAGAACGCATATGCAACGCTTATGAAAGAAACATACAGTGAGCAGCACTTTGACTGTCATGCCTGCGGATATGAGTCATGTCTCAGTATGGCGATCGCGATCGCAAAGGACGTAAACGTTCCGGAAAACTGCCACCAGTATGTTGTAAAGCAGTCCGAGATCGCCCGCAGCAATGCTCTTGAAGCTCAGGAATCCGTTCAGGATCAGAGCAGGCGCATAGTAAGCGCTGTAAGCGATATTACCGATGACATTGAAAGGATCTGCGGAGATACGGATTCTATCAGCGAAAGCTGTATACAGAATAATCAGGAAATGATCTCGGTACAGGATATGCTTGAACAGCTTACTATGAAGTGCAATGAGATCAATGGTGCGGTATCTGGCATAGTTGAGGTCAACGACCGTTACAGGGAGATGTCCGAGGCTATTTCGAGCATTACGGAGCAGACGCATATACTTTCGATAAACGCTTCCGTAGAAGCGGCGAGAGCGGGAGAATCCGGAAAATCCTTTGCTGTTGTTGCACAGGAGATACGTTCGCTTGCTTCGAGCACCAAGGATACTACCGGAGCGGTAGAGGAAAACGACAAGTTCGTAAAGCAGGAAACAGACAGGGTACTCAACACTGCCAAGGAGATAGGGGAGCTTGTAACTTCTCTTGAAAATGCAATGAAAAAGGTAAGCAGCAATGTTGCAAGCACTTCCGAGACGGGCGAATACATAAAGACCATGGCTGAGAACATAAGGAACACGGCAAGCATACTGAATAACTGATAAAAAAGCTCCTCCGGAATTTTTCGGAGGAGCTTAGGCTGTAGAAAAACATATTAAATTAATTTTGAAACAGTCCACCGGACTGTTTCAAAAGGATTACATCTAATAAACCGTTAATTCAAGGGGAACGCTCTCTCTTGCAGAGCGTTCCCCTCTTGCAAACAGC